>NZ_JAJOND010000001.1:3361130-3666687 GCF_024700055.1 Rhizobacter sp. J219 | reverse complement strand
CGAGGATCAGCACGTAGCGGGTGTAGATCGAGGCCACGTCGCCCGGCTCCTGCTCGATGGCGGGCCAGGTGGTGGTGGGGCGCAGCAGGATGTCCTGCACACGTTGGACGAGGTTCATGCGGTCACTCCGAAGCGCGCAAGGTCGGCGCGAGCGGAAATCTAGTCTCAGCACGGCGGCTTGCCTAAGGACCAACGTCACATGGCCCGGGGCGTGAGGTCTCAGGCCTTCAGATACTCGGCCTTGCTGCCCAGCCAGCGGGCCACGTGCTGACGTGCACTCTGCGGCTGGCTCGCCAGCCAGCGTTCGGCGGCGGCACGGGCGGCCGGCACCAGGTGCGCGTCTTCGTTGAGATCGGCAAAACGCAGCAGCGGCGCACCCGACTGCCGGGCGCCGAGGAACTCACCCGGCCCGCGGATCTCGAGGTCGCGGCGCGCGATCTCGAAGCCGTCCTGCGTCTCGGCCATGGCCTTCAGGCGCGACTTGCCGGTGTCGGACAAGGGCGAGGTGTAGAGCAGCACGCACACGCTCGCGATCGAGCCGCGGCCTACGCGACCGCGCAGCTGGTGCAGTTGCGAGAGGCCGAAGCGTTCGGCGTGCTCGATCACCATCAGGCTCGCGTTGGGCACGTCGACGCCGACCTCGATCACGGTCGTGCTGACCAGCACCTGCATCGTGCCCGCCTTGAACTGGTCCATCACCGCCGCCTTGTCGGCGGCCGGCATGCGGCCGTGCAGCAGGCCGACGGTGAGGCCTTCGAGCGCGGCGCTCAGCTGCTCGTGGGTGGCGGTGGCGTTTTGCAGGTCCAGCTTCTCGCTCTCTTCGATCAGCGGGCACACCCAGTAGACCTGCTTGCCGCGGGCTGCTTCCTCGGCGATGGTGTGGATGACGTTCTCTCGCTTCGCATCGCTGAACACCTTGGTGACGATGGGCGTGCGGCCCGGTGGCAGCTCGTCGATGGTGCTGATGTCGAGGTCGGCGAAGAGCGTCATCGCGAGCGTGCGCGGGATGGGCGTGGCACTCATCATCAAGAGGTGCGGCTCCAGGGATTGCGCCTGCAGCTTTTCTCTCAGCGCGAGACGCTGCGCCACGCCGAAGCGGTGCTGCTCGTCGATGATCGCGAGACCGAGCTTCGCGAACTGCACCTCGTCCTGGATGACGGCGTGCGTGCCCACCACCAGCTGCGCCTCGCCCGAGGCCACGCGCGCCAGCATCTCGCGGCGCGCCTTGCCCTTGCGGCTGCCGGTCAGCCAGGCGGTCTGGATGCCCAGCGGCTCCAGCCACTGCACGAGCTTGCGGAAATGCTGCTCGGCGAGGATCTCGGTCGGCGCCATCAGCGCGCACTGCCAGCCGTTGTGCATCGCGATCGCGGCGGCCAGCGCGGCCACCACCGTTTTGCCCGAGCCCACGTCGCCTTGCAGTAGGCGGTGCATCGGGATCTCACGCTGCAGGTCCTGCGCGATCTCTTCGACCACGCGGTGCTGCGCGGCCGTCAGCGCGAAGGGCAGGGCGGCCAGCAGCCGCTCCTGCAAGCCATCGCGGGCCACCGCGAAGTGCGGCGCACGTTGCTGCGCCCGCTCGTTCTTCGCTTCGAGCTGCGAGATCTGCTGGGCCAGCAGCTCCTCGAACTTCAGCCGTTGCCATGCGGGGTGCGTCTTGTCTTCCAGCGTGGCCAGGCTCACGTCGGGCGCCGGGTGGTGCAGGAAGCTCAGTGCCTCCTTCAGCGCCCAGCTGCCGCGCGGCAGCATCGCAGGCGGCACCAGCTCCGACAGGTCGGCCCGTTTCAGGCCCGAGGCCACCGCCTTGCGCAGATACGCCTGCGGCAGCGTGGCACTCGTCGGATAGACCGGCGTCAGCGCGGTGGCCAGCGGCGTGTCCTCGTCCACGCCCTTGAAGCTCGGGTGCACCATCTCCAGGCCGAAGAAGCCGCCGCGCGCTTCGCCGCGCACGCGCACGCGCTGGCCGGCGGCGAGTGTCTTCTGGTGGTTGGGGTAGAAATTGAGGAAGCGCAGCACGAGTTCGTCGTCGCCGTCGCTCAAGCGCACCACCAGCTGCCGCCGCGGGCGGAACTGGATCTGGCAATCGGTGACCACGCCCTCCACCTGCGCGGTCAGGCCATCGCGCAATGCGGCGATCGGGGTGATCTTCGTCTCGTCTTCGTAGCGCAGCGGCAGGTGTAGCGCGAGGTCGATGTCTCGCACCAGTCCCAGCTTTTCCATCGCCTTCTGCGGCGCGGACTTCTCCTGGCGCGCGGGCGGGGTGGTGGCGAGGGGCATGGGACAATTTTGCGGCATATGTCCAGCGCCTCCGGTCCCTTCCGCCTCTCCGATTTCGACTTCGAGCTGCCACCCGAGCTGATCGCGCAGCACCCTGCCGCCGAGCGCAGTGGGTCGCGCCTGCTCGACGGCACGCACACGCCGCCCGTGGACCGCATCTTTCGTGAGTTGCCGAGCCTCCTGCGCCCCGGCGACCTGCTCGTCTTCAACGACACCCGCGTCATCAAGGCGCGCCTGCTCGGGGCCAAGTCGACGGGGGGTGCGGTCGAGGCCCTGGTCGAGCGTGTCTTGCCGAACCACGAGGTGCTCGTGCACCTGCGCGCGAGCAAGTCGCCGAAGGCGGGTGCGGTCGTGCGTTTCGCGAGCGGCGACGGCTCGAGCCACTTCGAGGCCGAGATGCTCGGCCGCGGCGGGCCGGAGGATTCGCTCTTCCACCTGCGTTTTCCCTCCGAGCCCTTTGCACTGATCGAGCGCCATGGCCACGTGCCGCTGCCGCCCTACATCACGCATGCCGACGATGCGGAAGACGAGCGCCGCTACCAGACGGTGTTTGCTGCCAAGCCCGGGGCCGCCGCCGCACCGACCGCCGCGCTGCATTTCGACGAAGGCGTGCTGGCCGCGCTGCGCGAGCGGGGTGTCGGCAGCGCCAGCGTCACGCTGCATGTGGGGGCCGGCACCTTCCAGCCGGTGCGCACCGACAACATCGCCGAGCACAAGATGCACAGCGAATGGTTCGAGGTGCCGCAAGCGACGGTCGACGCGATCGCTGCGACGAAAGCCGCCGGCGGCCGTGTCGTCTCGGTCGGCACCACCACCTTGCGCGCACTCGAATCCGCCGCGCTCGGCGGCACACTGCAAGCCGGCAGCCGCGACACCGACATCTTCATCACCCCGGGCTTCGACTTCCGCGTGGTCGACGTGCTGGTCACCAACTTCCACCTGCCCAAGAGCACGCTCCTGATGCTGGTCAGTGCCTTCGCCGGGTACGAGCCGGTGATGGCGCTGTACCGGCATGCGGTCGCGCAGCGCTATCGCTTCTTCAGCTACGGCGACGCGATGCTGCTGGAACGCACGCCCTGAGGAAGTCCGGCTGAGACAATCGCCGCCTATGCTGCAGTTCGACCTCCTCAAGACCGAAGGCCTCGCCCGTCGTGGCCGCCTCACCCTCAACCACGGCGTCGTCGAGACGCCGGTCTTCATGCCCGTGGGCACCTACGGTACGGTAAAGGGCGTGATGCCCTCGTCGCTGGAAGAGATGGGCGCGCAGATCATCCTCGGCAACACCTTCCACCTGTGGCTGCGGCCGGGGCTCGACATCCTCAAGCAGTTCGGCGGCCTGCATCGCTTCGAGGCGTGGAACAAGCCCATCCTCACCGACAGCGGCGGCTTCCAGGTGTGGAGCCTGGGCGAGATGCGCAAGATCTCGGAAGAGGGCGTGAAGTTCGCATCACCCGTCAACGGCGACAAGCTCTTCCTCACGCCCGAGGTGAGCATGCAGGTGCAGACGGTGCTCAACAGCGACATCGTCATGCAGTTCGACGAGTGCACGCCCTACGAGACCAAGGGCCACATCACCACCGAGAAGGAAGCGCGCATCTCGATGGAGCTGAGCCTGCGCTGGGCGCGGCGCTGCCTCACCGAATTCCAGAAGCTGCAAAACCCGAACGCCTTGTTCGGCATCGTGCAGGGCGGCATGTTCGAGCACCTGCGCGAAGAGTCGCTGAACGCGCTCGCCGAGCTGGACCTGCCTGGCTACGCCATCGGCGGCGTGAGCGTCGGCGAGCCCAAGGACGACATGCTGCGCATCATGGCGCACACGCCGCACCGGCTGCCGGCGCACAAGCCGCGCTACCTGATGGGCGTGGGCACGCCGGAAGACCTGGTGGATGGCGTGGCTTCGGGCGTGGACATGTTCGACTGCGTGATGCCCACCCGCAATGCACGCAACGGCCACCTCTTCACGCGCTTCGGCGACCTGCGTCTGCGCAACGCCCGCTACAAGACCGACGAGCGGCCGGTCGACGAAACCTGCTCGTGCCACTGCTGCAAGAACTTCAGCCGCGCCTACCTGCACCACCTCGACCGCTGCGGCGAGATGCTGGGGCCCATGCTCACCAGCATCCACAACCTGCACTACTACGTGAACCTCATGCGCGAGGTGCGCTCAGCGCTGGACGAAGGGCGCTTTGAGAGCTTCCGCGCGGCGTTCAAGGCGGACCGCTTGAGAGGCGTCTCCTAGCGGAACACCGGCGCGCGTTTCTCCAGGCCGGCGAGCGCCGCTTCGCGCTGGTTGGGGCTGCCGATCAGCGCCTTCTGTTCCATCGACTCGGCCATCAGCACCGCGCCGGCCTGCACCGGTGACGCACCGTTGAGCAGCCGTTTGCTGGCGCGGACCGAGTCGGGGCTCTGCGCTGCGATCTGGGCCGCGAGCGCGCGGGCCTCGGCGAGCGGGGCGTCGCTGACGCGCGTGGCGAGGCCGATCTGTTGGGCCTCCACACCCGAGACGACGCACCCGGTGTAGGTCAGCTCGCGCACGACGTCGGCGCGCATCAACTCGGTCATCAGCACGATGCCGGCCATGTCGGGCACCAGGCCCCACTTCACTTCCATCACCGCGAGCTTGGCCTCGGGGTGCACGAGTCGGATGTCGGCGCCGAGCGCGATCTGCAGGCCGCCACCGAAGGCCACGCCGTGCACGGCGGCGATCACCGGCACCGGCAGCTGGCGCCAGCCCCAGGCGACGTACTGCGCATCGTTGGCGAGGCCGCGGCTGCGCGTCAGCAGGTCCATGCCCAGCGTGCCGCTCGCCTGACCCTGGCCCATCTGCGCGAAGCGGCCCATGTCGAGGCCGGCGCAGAAGGCCTTGCCCTCGCCGTGAACCACGACCACGCGCACGCGTGCGTCGGCCTTGAGCTGTTCGATGCCGTCGTTGATCGCGCGGAACATCGCCGCGTCGATCGCGTTCATCTTGTCGGCGCGGGTCAGGGCCACCTCGGCCACGCCGCGATCGTCCACGCTGATGCGGACGCGGTCTTCGTTCGGCTTGCTCATCATCGTCTCCTGGTGCGGAACGACGATTCTTAAGCAAACGGCCCCAGAGGGGCCGTCGCAAGGGTGTCAGCGAAAGAAGATCAGGCCTTGGGTTTGTCGCCCGTCAACAGCGGCAGGCTGCCTTCGCTCTGGTCGCCCAGGAGGCCGGTGGCGCTGTAGATGCCGAGCTTCTGGCGGGTGTCGGCGATGTCGAGGTTGCGCATCGTGAGCTGTCCGATGCGGTCGATCGGCTGGAAGGCGCCTTCCACCTTTTCCATCGACAGCCGCTCCGGCGCGTAGGTGAGGTTGGGGCTCACCGTGTTCATGATGGAGTAGTCGTTGCCGCGGCGCAGCTCCAGCGTCACTTCGCCGGTGATCGCCTTGGCGATCCAGCGCTGCGCGCTCTCGCGCAGCATCATGGCCTGCGAGTCGAACCAGCGGCCCTGGTACAGCAGGCGGCCGAGCTTGCGGCCGTTGCTGCGGTACTGCTCGATGGTGTCTTCGTTGTGGATGCCGGTCACCAGGCGCTCGTAGGCGATGTGCAGCAGCGCCATGCCCGGGGCTTCGTAGATGCCACGGCTCTTGGCCTCGATGATGCGGTTCTCGATCTGGTCGCTCATGCCCAGGCCGTGGCGGCCGCCGACCTTGTTGGCCTCTTCGAACAAGGCCACGGCGCTGCCGAAACGCACGCCGTTGATCGCGACCGGGCGGCCTTCTTCGAAGGCGACCGAGACCCGCTCGGCCTTCACGACGACGTCATCCTTCCAGAAGGCCACGCCCATGATCGGGTTGACGATGTGCAGGCCTTTGTCGAGGAACTCCAGGTCTTTCGCCTCGTGCGTCGCGCCCAGCATGTTGGAGTCGGTCGAGTAGGCCTTCTCCACGCTCATCTTGTAGTCGAAGCCGTTGGCGATGAGGAATTCGCTCATCTCTTTGCGGCCACCGGTTTCGTCGATGAAGGTCTGGTCGAGCCAGGGCTTGTAGATGCGCAGGGCCGGGTTGGCGAGCAGGCCGTAGCGGTAGAAGCGCTCGATGTCGTTGCCCTTGTAGGTGCTGCCGTCGCCCCAGATGTGGACGTTGTCTTCCTTCATCGCCACCACGAGCGCGGTGCCGGTGACGGCGCGGCCGAGCGGGGTGGTGTTGAAGTAGGTCGCGCCGCCGGTGCTGATGTGGAAGGCGCCACTCTGGATGGCGGCGATGCCTTCGGCCACGAGCTGCGCGCGGCAGTCGACCAGGCGGGCGATGTCGGCGCCGTAAGCCTTCGCCTTGCGGGGGATGTCTTCGTAGTCGCTTTCGTCGGGCTGGCCGAGGTTGGCGGTGTAGGCGCAGGGCGTGGCGCCCTTCTTGCGCATCCAGTGCACGGCAGCGCTGGTGTCGAGGCCGCCCGAGAAGGCAATGCCGACACGTTCGCCGGCGGGGAGTTTCTGGAGGATGGTGGCGGCCACGGGGTACTCGCTGTTGGCTGGGGGAAGCCGGCGATTTTAGGCGGGGCGGGGTACGCCGGCCGGCACCCCGGGAAGAGGCTCGACCAGCAGCGCGGCGACCCGCTCCTTGAGCAGCGCCGGCGACACCTGGGCGGCCGGCAGGGCCGGGCCTGCGATCAGGCCCACGCGGCTCAGGAAGCCGCGGCGGAACGGCCGCGTCATCGCTGCGCCATCGACGCGCGAGAAGAACGAGCCCCAGAGGTTCTGCAGGGCCATCGGCACCACCGGCACCGGGTGCGTCTCGAGGATCTTCATGATGCCGCCCTTGAACTCGCCGAGCTGGCCGTCTTTCGTGATCGCACCCTCGGGGAAGATGCAGAGCAGGTCGCCGTTGTCGAGCACCTGGCGGGCGCGTGCGAAGGCCTGCTCGTAGGTGGCCGGGTCGTCCTTCTGCGACGCGATCGGGATCGCCTTCGCCAGCTTGAACAGGAAGCCCAGCACCGGGATCTGGAAGATGCGGTGGTCCATGATGAAGGCGATGGGGCGGGGGCTGGCGGCCATCAGCAGCACCGCGTCGACGAAGCTCACGTGGTTGCACACCAGGATCGCCGGGCCGTCGACCGGGATGTGCTCGTCGCCCTTCACGCGGAAGCGGTAGACGAGACGGGTGGCCAGGAAGGCGATGAAGCGCAGCAGGTACTCCGGCACCAGCATGAAGATGTAGAACGCCACCACCGCATTGAGCAGACCGACGATGAGGAACACCTGCGGGATGGTGAACTTGAGCGCCAGCAGCGCACCCACCATCACCGAACTCACGATCATGAAGAGCGCGTTGAGGATGTTGTTGGCCGCGATGATGCGGGCGCGGTGCGTGGGCTTGGAACGCAGCTGGATCAGCGCATACATCGGCACGCTGTAGATGCCGGCAAAGAGCGAGAGCAGCAGCAGGTCGGCCATCACGCGCCAGTGGGCGGTCTGCGCGAGGAAGGCGCTCACCGTCAGCGGCGCGCTGGGCGGCAGGCCGCGCGAGGCGAAGTAGAGGTCGATCGCGAAGACGCTCATGCCGATCGCGCCGAGCGGCACCAGGCCGATTTCCACATGGCGGCGCGACAGCATCTCGCACATCAGCGAGCCGATGCCGATGCCGATGGAAAACACGACGAGCAGCAGCGAGGCCACGTGCTCGTCGCCGTGCAGCACGTCCTTCGCGAACGAGGGGAACTGCGCGAGAAACACCGCGCCGAAGAACCACATCCACGAAATGCCCAGCAGCGAACGGAACACCGCCACGTTCTCGTGCGCGAGCTTCAGGTTGCGCCAGGTTTCGGTGAAGGGGTTCCAGTTGATCTTGAGCGTGGGGTCGGTGGCGGGTGTGGGCGGCACCGCCTGCGCCAGCACGCGCCCGAGCACCGCCAGCGCGAGGCACGACCACGCGATGTAGGTCGGCCCGACCTGCGGCACGGCCACCAGCAGCCCGCCCACCACGTTGCCCAGCAGGATGGCCACGAAGGTGCCCATCTCGACCATGCCATTGCCACCGGTCAGCTCGCGCTCGTTGAGGTGCTGCGGCAGGTAGGCGAACTTCACCGGCCCGAAAAGGGTGGAGTGGAGCCCCATCAGGAACACACACGCCAGGAGCACCGGGATGTTGACGCTCATGAAGCCCCAGGCCGCGATCGCCATCACGGCGATCTCGAACCACTTCACGAAGCGGATCATCTGCGTCTTGTCGTGCTTGTCGGTCAGCTGCCCGCTGGTGGCCGAAAACAGCAGGAAGGGCAGGATGAACAGTGCCCCGATCACCAGGCCGGCGAGCGAGGCCGGCAGCCAGCCCACCTGGATCTGGTAGGTGACCATCACCGTGAGCGCGAACTTGAAGAGGTTGTCGTTGCCGGCGCCAAGGAACTGCGTCCAGAAGAAGGGCGCGAAGCGGCGCTGCTGGAGCAGCGCGAACTGGTTGGGGTGGTCGTGGCTGCTCAAGTGGATCCCTCGTGATCGTTATTCGACTTGCGCTTCGAAGCCCGCCGGCAGGCGGTATTGCGCGCGTTTGGCGTCGTAGCTCAGCACGTGCGTGGCCGACACCGGCTCGCCGCGGAAATGGCCGAGGCTCGTGATGCGCAGCGGGTAGACGCTCGTGCCCTCGCGCGCCTCGACCTTCAGCCGCCGCGAGAAATCGCTGCACGCCGCCGGCGTGGCGTGCGCGCACTCGTGCGTGCCGATGTTGCGCACGGTCGAGGTGTAGTCGAGCGCGACCTGGAACCCGGCCTCGCGCGGGACGTACAGCCGCGTGCCCCCCAGCAGGTACCCCTGGCTCACCGAGGTTTCGGTGATCTCGAACCCGTAAAGGTTCGGGCCGAGCTGCAGCACGGCCACGTCGCCGGGCTGGCCCATCTGGCCGCTTTCCAGGCCCAGCGTCTGTGCGACCGGCTGCCAGCCTTCGGCGTCGCGCTTGAGCAGATGGAGGTCGATGCGGCCGGCGTCGTTGGTGGCGGACGCACGCGCACTGCGGGTGCACATCGCCAGCAGGCGGTGCGGCTCGCCGCGCAGCGTGACGTCTTTCGACGCGCAGGCTTCCTTCAGCCGGGCGGCGGTGGTGTCGGGAGGCGCTGGGCGGGCCATCAGCGCGGCGGCGCCGAGCACCAAGCCCGAGGCGGTGGCGGCGATGAATAGAGGGGAGCGGACAACGGACATGGGGGGCGATTGTGCAGGCGCCGGTGCCGCCTCAGCGTATGACTTGCACCGGGTTTCCGAGGCCGGTTCTGCCGAGCCAGGTGAACACCGAATCGACCGTGACCGTCTCGATGCGGTCACGGAAGCGCTTCTCGTCGGGGTGGTCGTCGAAGGCGACGTTGGCCGCCGTCACCCGCGCGCCGAGGCGCTTGAACGGCGACAGGCGCAGCGTGGTCGGCTGGTAGCCATGCAGCTGCAGCCAGGCCTGGGCGCGCTGGCGGGTGGCGGCGGCCGGGTCCATCGCCATCGCGAGGGTTTCGATGGCCCATTGGTTGGACTGCTGGTAACGCTGCGACCAGGGGTAGGCGACCATGTTGTAGCGCGGGCTGTGCAGCTGCGTGAGGCGCGCGTTGTCGTTCAGCAAGGGCAGCAGGCGGGCCTGCACGTCGGGGCGCAGCACCACCACGCCGGCCTGGTACTCGTGCAGGTCGTCGAGGAAGAACTCGCCGAGGCCCTGGCGGTAGACGGCGGCGTGCGCGGTGCCGCACTGGTTGAGCTTGTGCACGACCCGCCAGACGGCGCGTCCCTGCCCGCCTTCGCGCCAGCGATTCCCGTCGCGGTAGGCCAGGCCCAGGTGCGAGTAGCGCAGGCCGTATTCGCCCAGGTCCTGCCCGGCGCGGGCCAGCACCACCACCTGCGCGCCGCTGGCGTCGAGCGCGCGCGCGGCGTGTTCGGCCAGCACCATCGCACGCTCGATGTTGCGCGCCTCGGGCGGCTTGGGCTCGCAGGTGCGGCCGGCGTGGGCGAGGGTGGTGAATGCCGCCAGCAACAGGGCGGCAGACCATCTCCGGTTCATCGCGTCACCCGCTCGTTGTAGAGCAGCGCAGCGCCGATCTCGTTGGGGATGTAGGCGATGGCGCGGCCGGCGGCCGACAGCACCCAGCCGGCGCTGAAGGCGCTCACGGTCACGACCGTGCCGACGCCGATCGACAGGGCCGTTGCGCCTTGCGTGCTGAGCGTGACGCTGGCCCGTGCGCCGTCCGAGGCACGTTCCAGGATGCACACCACGCCAGCGGCCGAGGCCTCGACGGCGACGACGGTGAGCATCGCGCCGGCCGAGAGCAGCATGGCCGGCGCGGCGACCGACACCGCGATGGGCAACATCGACAAGGCACTCGCGTCCGACGCGTTGGGCGGGTGGGCCCGTGCGGGGGTCACCGCGAGCAGGGCCGAGAGCAACAGGGGCAGGGTGAGTCGTTTCATGGTCTTGCGCCTCATTCGGTGTCGCGTGCGCCGCGCATCGCCATTCCTTCGCGGCGGGCCTGGGCGATGAGCACCTCGTGCGCATCGCGCAGCGTCTTGGCCAGCGTGAACACGCTGGAGATCAGGAACAGCCAACACACGCCGAGATACGCCTTGTAGGTCGGGTTGATCTCCATGCGGTACAGGCCCCAGCCGGTGAGTGCCATCGCGAGCGCGAAGCCGCCCCAGACCACCATGCCCCACATCGGCGTGTCGACGCGCCGGCCTTCGTTGTCACGCACGTACTTGGCGAGCGCGAAGGCGGTCGACAGGCAGAACACGTAGCCCATCACCATGAACGCGCGGTCGAGGTCGGCGCCGGGCAGGTAGGCGAGGCCCGTGCCGCACAGCGTGGCGGCGATGCCGAACGAGACCCACACCTGGAGCTTCCAGGCCTTGGTGTCGGGGCGGGGGGCGGCGGGGGTGTGCATGAAATCCTCGGTGACGTTGAACACGGGGCGGATGATCTGCACCCGGCCGATCCGGTTCAAGCGTTCCAGGAGGGGTTGCGCGGCTCCGGCTGACTGGTATCGTTTGCCGATACTTTTGGAGGGCTTCTCGATGAGCACCACGCAGGACCTGGTCACGGCGGTGAAGGCCGAACTCAAGGCCGCCGGCATCACCTACGCCGAGCTGGCCGGGCACCTGGACATGTCGGAGTCGAGCATCAAGCGCGTCTTCGCCAAGGCCGACATGCCGCTGTCACGCATCGACGACGTGCTGCGGGTCTTGAAGATGGATTTCGCCGAGCTCGCCCGCAAGGTCGCCGACGCTCAACCGCTGCGCCGCGAACTGACGCTCGACCAGGAGAAGGCGGTGGTGGCCGACCGGCGCCTGCTGCTGATGGCGATCTGCTGCCTGAGCCAGTGGACCTTCGAGCAGGTGGTCGCGACCTACACCTTCACCGAGGCCGAGTGCATCAAGTACCTCACGCAGCTCGACAAGCTCGGCATCATCGAGCTGCGCCCGATGAACCGCTACCGCCTGCAGGTGGCCAAGACCTTCCGCTGGCGGCCGCACGGGCCGGTGATGGACTTCTTCCGCGAGCACGTGGTCGACGACTACTTCAGTGGCGGCTTCGACGGCGAAGGCGAGATGCTGATGCTGGTGCACGGCCAGGTCGGCAAGAGCCTCGCGGCCACCTTCATGGAGCGGCTGCAGCGTGTGGGGCAGGACTTCGCCCAGCAGCACCTGGCCGACCAGCGCCTGCCGCCCGACCAGAAGCGGCCCTACACCTTGGTGGTGGGGATGAGGTCGTGGCTGTTTGCGGCGTTTCGCGACTTGAAGCGCGACGACACCGCGCTGCTGCCTTCGATCCGCACCGCCCGCGGCGGCTGAATCGCGACCGCGCCGCTCGTGTAGAAGTAGGCGGGCGAGGCGCCGTACGCGTGGGCCCAGATCTTCGAGAAGTGGGCCGAGTCGGTGAAGCCGGCGGCGGCGGCGATCTGGGTGAAGTTGAGGCCCGAGCCGAGCAGGCGTGCGGCGGCGCGGATCTTGAGCGACTGCGAATACTTGCGCAGCGGCAGCCCCATCTCCTGCGTGAAGAGGTGCGACAGGCGGTCGCGCGAGACACACACCGCGTTGGCCAGCTGGGCCACGCCGAGCGTGTGGTCGGCGTCGAGCAATGCGATCACACGCTCGATGCGCGGGTCGATCTTGGGCGGCGGTGGCAGCATGCCGCGCGCCAGGTCGAAGATGCGCCGGTACAGCAGCCGGCTCGTGCGCGAGGTCATCTCGCCGCGGCGGAAGGCGTTGAGCGCAGGCATCACCGGCGCGAAGGCTTCGGGGGCAGCACCTTGTAGCCCGGCTCAGGCAGGAAGGCGAAGGCGCGGTAGAGCGGGTGTTCGGTCGAGGCGTCGATGCAGGCGAAGGGCACACCGCAGGCGTGCAGCCGCTTGGCGACGAAGGGCCGCACGGCCAGGGCGTGCGCCCGCTGCGTCTGGCCGCCGGCTTCGATCTCGAAGGCGGCGTCGGTCAGCGCGAGCAGGAGCGAGGCGCTGTGGCGGGCGCTTTCCGACTCGGTGCCGGTGCTGGTGTAGAGAAAGCCGTCTTCGAAGAGGCGCATGCGGCCCCGCGCCGTGGCGGCGGCATGGCGGGAGTTGGCCAAGCGGTCCACGGGGCTTCCAGCGATGGTTCCAGGGCGGTGCATTTTTTGATTGCACGATCGTGCACAGACATTGTTCGCCGCTCACAGAAGGCGACCTTGTACCGGCTTGTTCTTTTTCGGTGCAGCGGGGGCGGGTTTTCCCGCGACCGCGTGGCGCATCAGGCTGGGGCGGCGCGCAGCGTCACGGTGAAGCGGGCCCAGGCGCCGGCCTCGCTTTCGGCCTCGATGCGCCCGCCCATGCGCTCGATCAACTGGCGGCTGATCGCGAGGCCGATGCCGCTGCCTTCGCCATGGCTGGCGTTGCGGCCGAGGCGGTTGAAGGGCTCGTAGAGGCGGGAGAGCTGCTCCGGCGTCATGCCGGCGCCTTCGTTCCACACCCACAGCACCACCTCGCCCTGCGGGGTGCGTTGCGCTCCCACCTGCACGCGGCCGCGCTCGTGGCCGTACTTGATGGCGTTCGACAACAGGTTGATCACGCACTGGCGCAGCCGCAACGGGTCAGCGTGCACCGGCGGCAGGCCGGGTTCGATCTCGCGCTCGACGACGACCGCGCGCTGGTCGGCCTGCGCCTGCACCATCGCCAGGCTGTCGTCGAGCAGGTGGGGCAGGTTCACCGCGTCCTGCTGCAGCTCGACGGCGCCGATTCTCGATGCGGCTCAGGTCCATCAGGTCGGTGATCAGGCCCAGCAGGTGTTGCCCGGCGCGTTCGATGTGGGCGACACGCTCCTTCTGCTGCGCGGTGAGCGGCGCCCTGTCGTCGAGCTGCATCAGCTGCGCAAACCCGATCACCGCGTTGAGCGGCGTGCGCAGCTCGTGGCTGACCCGCCCGAGGAACTGCGTCTTCATCGCGCTTGCCTGCTCAGCGGCCTGCGCTTGTGCGCGTGCATGCTGTGCGGCCTTGAGCGGCGTGATGTCAACGAAGGTGCCGACCACCCGGCGCACCAGGCCGTCGGAGCGGCGCTCGGCGATGCGGCCCTGGGCGAGCAGCCAGATCCAGTCGCCACTGCTGCCGTCGTCACCGCGGCGGACGCGGAACTCGTCGCTGTAGGGGGCGGCACTCGGGTCTTTCAGGTAGGCGCCGAAACGCTTGCCGGCGGACGCCAGGTCGTCGGGATGGCAGCGCTGCTCGAAGGCGTCGACCGTCACCGGCCCGAAGGCTTCGCGCGTGGTGCCCAGCACCTCGGCCCAGCGGCCGCCCAGCACCAGGCTGCCGGTCACCATGTCACGCTCCCACAGGGCCACACGCCCAGCGTTGATGGCGGTGGCCAGCCATTCGCGCGAATGCTGCAGCTTGGCGATCATCTGCTCGCGCTCGGCCTGCAGCGCCATCTCGGCGCTCACGTCCATCACCTGCACCATGCGCACCGCGCGGCCGCCGTAGGTGAAGTTGTGGCCGCTGACCCGCACGTGGAACACCGTGCCGTCCTTGCGGCGGTGGCGCCACACGCCGGGGATGGTCACGCTCGGCCTCTCGCGCACCTCGCGCGCCATTTCGTGCATGGCCGGCACGTCTTCGGGCGGGCGGATGTCGGCCAGCGTCATCTTCAGCAGCTCGTCCTGCGTGTGGCCGTAGCGGCGCAGCATCGCCCCGTTGACCGCGAGGAAGCGCAGCGTCTCCATGTCGTAGACGAACATGGGGTGGGGGCTCAGGGTGAAGAGCTGTTCGTAGTCGGTGCCGGCCGGCAGCTGCGTGCTGTCGGCGTCGGGCGGGCGCGGCCCACGCCGGCGCAGCCACACCAGGGCGGCGAGCGTGCCCAACGCCAGCACGCCGCCGGTCAGGGCGTAGAGCGGTACGCCGGGGGTCACAGCACGCCGCGTTCGCGCAGGCGGGCTTCCTGCTCGGGCGTGATGCCGATCTCGCGCAGCACGGCGCTGGTGTCTTCGCCGAGCGTCGGGGCGCGGCGGGTGATGCGCCCGGGCGTGGCCGAGAGCTTGGGCACGATGCCCGGCACCTCGAGCGTGAGGCCGTCGGCCGAGGTCACCTGCTGCAGCATGCCGCGGGCGCGGTAGTGCGGGTCTTCGGCGATGTCGCGGGCGGTGTAGAGGCGCCCGCCGGGCACCTGCGCGGCGTTGAGCGCGTCCAGCACCTCGGCGACGCTGCGGGTCTGCGTCCAGGTGCCGATGGCGGCGTCGATCTCGCCGACACGCTTCACGCGCGCCGCGTTGCCCACGAGCGAGGGGTCGTCGGCCCAGTCGGGGCGGCCGATGGTGCGCATGAGGCGCGAGAAGATGCTGTCGCCGTTGCCGGCCACCAGCACCCAGCCGTCGGTGCAGGGGTAGGCGTTGCTGGGGGCGATGCCGGGCAGGGCCGAGCCCGCCGCTTCGCGCACGGTGCCGAAGGCGCTGTACTCGGGCAGCAGGCTTTCCATGCAATTGAAGACCGCCTCGTACAGCGCCACGTCGACCACCTGGCCCGTGCCGGTGGCATGCCGGTGGTGCAGCGCCATCAGGATGCCGATCACGCCGTGCAGCGAGGCAAGCGTGTCGCCGATGCTCACGCCCACGCGCACCGGCACCCGGCCCGGCTCACCGGTGAGGTAGCGCAGGCCGCCCATCGCCTCGGCCACGACGCCGAAGCCCGGCCGGTCCTTGTAGGGCCCGGTCTGGCCGTAGCCGCTGATGCGCAGCATGATGAGCTTCGGGTTGAGTGCGCTCAAGGCTTCGTACGACAGGCCCCAGGCCTCCATCACGCCGGGCTTGAAGTTCTCGATCAGCACGTCGCATTCGGCGGCGAGCTTCTTCACGATGTCGCGCGCTTCGGGCTGCTTCAGGTCGAGCACGAGGCTCTTCTTGTTGCGCGACTGCACCTGCCACCAGACGCTGGTGCCGTTGTGCAGCAGGCGCCATTGGCGCAGCGGGTCGCCGCTGCCGGGCGGCTCGATCTTGATGACCTCGGCGCCGAAGTCGGCGAGCGTCTTGGCGGCGAAGGGGCCGGCGATGAGCTGGCCCATCTCCAGCACTTTGAGGCCGGCGAGGGGCCCGGTCGAGTTGGCGTCGGAAGACATGTCTGGATCGTCAGAAGCTCAGGCGGCCCGCTGTTCTATCAAATAGTTCGCCCCGTCGTACTGCCCAAGCGCTTCCACCAGCCACGGCAACAGTTCCGCCATCTCGTCGTGCAGCGTGTAGGGCGGATTGAGGATGAACATGCCGCTGCCGGCGAGGCCGAAGCCCTGCGAGTCGAGCGGCTGCACCGTGAGCCGCACATGCAGAAAGCCCTTGGGCGCGAGCGCCTCCAGCCGCCGCGGCAACTGTGCCGCTTCGAGCTTGGTGACCTGCGGGTACCAGATCATGTAGACGCCTTCGGCGAACCGCAGCAGCGCTTCGCGCAGCGAGGCGATCACTCGGCCGTAATCGTGGTGGCCTTCGTAGCTTGGGTCCATCAGCACCGCGCCGCGGCGAGAGGGCGGCGGCAGCTGGCCCTTCAGGCCGTCGAAGCCGTCGGCGTTGAACACCTGCACGCCTTTCGCATCACCGACGTAGGAGGCGAGGATGCGGTGGTCGGTGTTGTGCAGCTCGAAGAGGCGCAGCTGGTCCTGCGGGCGCAGCAGCATCTGCGCGAAGGCCGGCGATCCGGGGTACTGCGTGAGCTTGCCGTCGGGGTTGAACTGGCGCACGCAGGCGAGGTAGTCGGCCACGGCTTCGGGCAGTTCTTCGCCGCCCTTCTCCTTTTCCCAGAGCCGGCCGATGCCTTCGACGTATTCGTTTTTCTTCTGCGCGTACTGGCCTTCGAGCGAGTAGCCGCCGGCGCCGGCGTGGGTGTCGACCAGGCGGTAGGGCTTGTCTTTCTGGTTCAGGTAGCGCAACACGCGCATGAAGACGATGTGCTTGAGCACGTCGGCGTGGTTGCCCGCGTGGAAGGCGTGTCGGTAGGCGAGCATGGGCGGTCAGGGTGGCGAGGACACCGCATTGTCGGCTGGTTGATCAGCTTCATCGATGGTGGCGAACTGCGCCACCAGCTCGTCGAGCAGCCGGCGCACGCGCAGCGGCAGGTGGCGCTGCGCCGGCACGATCGCGTGCAGCGGGTAGCGCAGGCCCTGCCACTGCGGCATCAGCTCGACCAGGCGGCCGGCGCGCAGGTCGGCCAGCACGTCGAGGCGCGCCTTCTGCGCAATGCCCAGGCCCTGCACCGCCCACTCGCGCACCAGCCCGCCGTCGTCGGCGCGGCGGTTGCCGGCCACCTTGACCGTGAACTCGGCCCCGTCGCGCTGAAACACCCACTGCGTGTGCGGACGTTCGGCGCGGTGCAGCGTGAGGCAGTTGTGCTGGGCCAGCTCGCGCGGGTGCTGCGGGGTGCCGTGCCGGGCCAGGTAGTCGGGCGAAGCGACGAGGGCCGATTGGGTGACGTGCAGGCGGCGCGCGACGAGGTTGGAGTCGTGCAGATCGCCGTAGCGCACGGCGATGTCGACGCGGTCGCGCAGCAGGTCCTGCCGCACGTCGCTCACCTGCAGCGCGATGCGCAGGCCCGGGTGGCGGGCGAGGATGTCGTCGAGCATCAGGCTCAGCACCTGGCGGCCCAGGTCGGCTGGGGCGGCGAGGTGCACTTCGCCTTCCAGCCGCTCGCGCTGGGCGCCGAGCAGCGAGCGGGCGTCGTCGAGCACCCCCAGGGCGCGCTCGGCGTGCTCGCGCAGCAGTTCGCCTTCGGGCGTGAGGCGCATCGAGCGGGTCGAGCGTTCGACGAGGCGTACCGAGAGGGCCGCTTCCAGTCGCTTCAGCGCTGCGCTGGCCGCCGCCGGGGTCAGCTGCAGCTGGCGCGCCGCCGCGCTCAAGGTGCCGGCGTTGGCCAAGCGCACGAAGAGCTGCAGTTGCGAGAGCTGGAGGTCGGGCGGCAGGTTCATCTTCAAAAATGAGTTGAAGCTGATTGTGATTGGAGATGGATTATCAAATCCGGCAGCGGCTTCTACAGTGCCTGCACGCTCATTTCCCATTTGCTGGAGCCGCCATGAAAGCCGTTGCCTACCGCCAGTCCCTGCCCATCGACCACGCCGAATCGCTGCTCGACGTGACCCTGCCCGACCCGACCCCCGGCCCGCGCGACCTGCTGGTCGAGGTCAAGGCCATCTCGGTCAACCCCGTCGACACCAAGGTGCGCAAGCGCGCCGCCCCGCCGGCCGGCGAGGTGAAGGTGCTGGGCTGGGACGCGAGCGGTGTGGTCAAGGCGGTCGGTGCGCAGGTGACGCTCTTCAAGCCGGGCGACAAGGTCTGGTACGCCGGCGACATCACCCGCCCGGGCAGCAACGCCGAGCTGCAGTGCGTGGACGAGCGCATCGTCGGCCACCTGCCGAAGAGTCTGTCGTTCGCGCAAGGCGCGGCGCTGCCGCTGACGGCGATCACCGCCTGGGAGGTGCTGTTCGACCGGCTCGAGATCGACCTCGATACGCGTGGCGCGCTGCTGATCGTGGGCGCCGCGGGTGGGGTCGGCTCCATCATGACGCAGCTGGCCCGCCAGCTGACCGGGCTCACGGTGATCGGCACCGCGTCGCGGCCCGAAACGCAGGCCTGGGTGAAGGAGCTTGGCGCGCACCATGTGATCGACCACGCCAAGCCGCTGACCGAAGAGCTGGCGCGCATCGGCGTGCCGGCCGTCACGCACGTGGCCAGCCTCACGCAGACGCACCTGCACTACGCCGAGATCGTCAAGGCACTTGCGCCCCAAGGCCGCCTGGGCCTGATCGACGATCCGGCCCAGCCACTCGACGTGATGCTGCTCAAGGGCAAGAGCCTGTCGCTGCGCTGGGAGTCGATGTTCACCCGTTCGATGTTCCAGACGCCCGACATGCAGGCCCAGCATGCACTCCTGGAGCGTGTGGCCGAGATGGTGGACGAGGGCCGGGTGCGCACCACGCTGGCCGAACACTTCGGCCCCATCAACGCGGCCAACCTCAAGCGCGCCCACGCCTTCATCGAAAGCGGCACGGCGCGCGGCAAGGTGGTGTTGGAAGGCTTCTAGAGCTTGTTGCGGTGCAGCCGGGAGAGGAACAGCTCCCGGATGCCCACTTCGCGCGGCCCGGGGATCAGCTCGAACGACTGCCCGGCCTGCAGCGTGCCCGGCACGCGCACCGCGAGGTAGAAGCCGCACCAGCCGTTCTGGCCCATCAGCTTGGTGGCCTGGTTGAAGCCCATTGCGTGGTTGAACTTGAAGCAGGGAAAGCGCGGCTCGCTCACCGCGAGTTCGCAGTCGGGGAAGCGCAGCACGTCGCCGACCCAGGCCTGGTCTTCCAGGAGGCCGCTGATCGTCAGGTTCTCGCCGATCGAGCCGGGCGGCAGTGCTTCGTCCCACAGCGCCACCTTGGCCTGGGCGCGCACCGTCTGCCAGAAGGGGTAGTGCTCGACCGGGTACGCGTAGACCGCCTTGGACAGCCCGCCGTGCACCGAGAGGTCGGCCTGCTCGTCACCCTCCAGGCCCAGCGGCCTGACCGCCACCGGCTGCGGCACCGGCCGTTTGCCAATGCCGGTCATGACACGGCGGCCGGCGATGTCGACCTCGCGGGCGAGGCTGACGTTGACGCTGAAAAGGCTCCGGGTCGGCATGGGCCGGCATCATGCCGCACGCCGGCGGGGGTCAGCGGGGAGAGGGCTTCCAGCCGCGCACGCTGCCCGCCACCCGCGCGCCCTGCGGACCCCCGACCCACTGGCCGAAGAGCTTGGCCGCCGGGTGGTTGACGCGGAAGGAGCGCATGAAGTGCACCTCGGTCGCGAGGCGCGGGTCACCCTCCACCATCAGCGCGAAGGGCTTGCGGGCCTTGGCAAGCCACACGCCGCGTTCGACCAGCGTGTAGGCGTTTTCGGCGAGAGCCTGGTCCAGCGGGCTGCCCTTGGCTTCGACGAACCAGGGCGCGGCCGGCGACACCTTGGCCGCGTGCCACAGTTTCAGGCTGGCGATCTGCGCACCGCAGCCGCTTGGCGCGCCGATGAACCGCGCCTGGGCCTCGGCGAGGCGCGCGAGTGCCGCGGCCACGTCACGTTCACCCGCAATGCCGACCGGGTCCTTGGCCTTTTTGCCGGTGCCTTCCATCGGGCCGACCAGCACGAGGTCACCCACGGCGAGGCGGCGCCGGTCGTGCGCGAGGCCTTTTTTCTCCAGGGACGCTTCGAGTTCCGGGGGCGTTGGTCATCGCGGCATCGAGTTTCGCCGCGCTCCAGCGATTCGAGTAGCTCGGCGCTGCGGCCAGGCACGAGCTGCACGGCCACGCCAGTGTCGCGCCCGAAGGATTTCTGAAACTGCGGGGCCAGGCCCGATTCGATCAAGGCCTGCTCGGCCCCCAGGCGCAGCGGATCGCTCAGCGACTTGCGCTGCACCGCATGGGCGGCAGGCAGGCCGGCAGACGCGAGCGCGGCGAGAACCAGTCGGCGGGAGGTCGTCATGCCGTGCATCTTAAAAGCCGCGTGCCCGCGAAGTAACTGCCCGCACGTTCGACGCCGCGGAACAAGTTCACATGCGGGCTGCATGGGGCTATGCAAACTTTGCATGGCCCCCTGCGACCCGGTGGTTACCGCACGATTACATTCGCAAGACAATCATTTCGCGACCCCCTCCACCCCTGGGTCGCACGTCGATTGCTCCGCCAACAGCGGTAGCCCAAGCGGCATGGGGCGAGCCCCCCGCACCGACCTTTTCCGGTGCATGAGGTTCGCCCGATCCCGCTTTTTCAACTTTGATGATTGGACCCACGATGAACCGACCCGTCATGGAAGGCCTGCGCTTGAACGTACCGGCCTATGTCAAACATCCCCGGCTGGTCGCCTGGGTGGCCGAGATCGCTGCACTCACCGAAGCGAAAGACGTGTATTGGTGCGACGGCAGCAAGGAAGAGTACGACCGCCTGTGCGCCCAGCTCGTGGCCGCCGGTACCTTCAAGAAACTCAACCCGGAGCTGCGCCCCAACAGCTACCTGGCCGTGACCAGCCCGAGCGATGTGGCGCGCGTCGAAGACCGCACCTTCATTTGCAGCGAGAAGAAAGAAGACGCCGGCCCCACCAACAACTGGATGGCCCCGGCCGAGATGCGCGAGCTGCTTCAGACGGGTGAGAAGGCGCTCTTCAAGGGCGCCATGAAAGGCCGCACGCTGTATGTCGTGCCGTTCAGCATGGGCCCGCTCGGCTCGCCGATCGCACACATCGGCGTCGAGCTGTCCGACAGCGCCTATGTCGCGGTCAACATGAAGATCATGACCCGCATGGGCCGCGCCGTGCTCGACGTGCTCGGCGAAGATGGCCATTTCGTGCCTTGCGTGCACACCGTGGGTGCTCCGCTTGAAGCCGGTCAGAAGGATGTGGCCTGGCCCTGCAGCGAGACCAAGTACATCGTCCACTACCCGCAGACGCAGGAGATCTGGTCGTATGGCTCGGGCTACGGCGGCAACGCGCTGCTGGGCAAGAAGTGCTTCGCCCTGCGCATCGCCTCGACCATGGGCCGTGCCCAGGGCTGGCTGGCCGAGCACATGCTGATCCTCGGCGTGACCTCGCCGCAGGGCAAGAAGTACCACGTTGCCGCCGCCTTCCCGAGCGCCTGCGGCAAGACCAATTTCGCGATGCTGATCCCGCCGGCCGGCTTCAACGGCTGGAAGGTGACCACCATCGGTGACGACATCGCCTGGGTGAAGCCGCAAGCCGACGGTTCGCTGCGCGCCATCAACCCGGAAGCCGGCTACTTCGGCGTGGCCCCTGGCACCAACACGCTGACCAACCCGAACTGCATGAAGTCGCTGAACCGCGACGTGATCTTCACCAACGTGGCGCTGACCGACGACGGCGACGTCTGGTGGGAAGGCATGGGCGACGCGCCCAAGCACTGCATCGACTGGCAAGGCAAGGACTGGACGCCCCAGATCGCCAAGGAAACCGGTGCCAAGGCAGCGCATCCCAACGCCCGCTTCACCGTCGCCGCCACCAACAACCCGGCGCTCGACAGTGAGTGGGACAACCCGGCCGGCGTGAAGATCGACGCCTTCATCTTCGGCGGCCGCCGCTCGACCACCGTGCCGCTCGTCACCGAGGCGCGTAACTGGACCGAAGGCGTCTACATGGCCGCCACCATGGGCTCGGAAACCACCGCCGCGGCCTTCGGCCAGCAAGGCGTCGTGCGCCGCGACCCGTTCGCCATGCTGCCCTTCATGGGCTACAACATGAGCGACTACTTCCAGCACTGGCTGGACCTCGGCGCCAAGCTCGAAGCCCAAGGCGCCACGCTGCCCAAGATCTTCTGCGTCAACTGGTTCCGCAAGGGCGCCGACGGCAAGTTCATCTGGCCGGGATATGGCGAGAACATGCGCGTGCTGAAGTGGGTGCTGGACCGCGTCGAAGGCACGGGCCAGGGGGTCGAGAACATCTTCGGCACCACCCCGCGCTACCAGGACATCACCTGGACAGGCCTCGATTTCAGCGCTGAGCAGTACGAGCAGGTCACCAACATCGACAAGGCTGCCTGGCTGACCGAACTCGGCCTCCACGATGAGCTGTTCAAGCAGCTCGCCTACCACCTGCCGGCCGAGCTGACCGCCACCAAGGCCAAGCTCGAGGCCCGTCTGGCCGCCTGACCGGCCGCCCGGCGGACACACAGAGGCGCCCTCGTGGCGCCTTTTTCGTTCCGATCGACGGGCCAACAAAAAAGCCCGCTGACGCGGGCTTTTTCTCCGGTGCCTTGCGGCGGGGGATCAGCTGTACAGCATCTCGTGGCGGTCGGCAGCGGCATACAGCTCGGAGGCGAAGCGCGGGTCGCTGCTTTCGATGCGGTGAGCCAGTGCTCGCACCCGAGCGGCTTCACGCGACGGATAGCGCGGTGCCGGCGTGCCGGAGGGCAGCGCATTCAGCAGAGCGGCCACCCATTCGCCGATCACGGCGGCGAGGCGCGGTGCCGTGCGGGGTTGCGGGATCTGGAGGCTGATGGTCGTGGTGGTCATGGTGTGCTCCTTCGGGGCAACTTCTGCAACTCACAGAGAGTTCGCATTGGGATGAATCCTAGGGAAACTACTAATGCGCGTCCAATCAAGAATGTGAATCGGTGATATTCACAAAGCGCATGTCGGCACAAAATCACGGACCATGAACTTCAAGACGCTCGACCTGAACCTGCTGCGTGTGTTCGACGCCGTGATGGCCGAGCGCAACCTGACCCGCGCCGCTACCCGCCTGGCGCTGACCCAGCCGGCGGTGAGCAACGCGTTGCGGCGCTTCAAGGAGTCGGTGGGTGAGGAGCTGCTGACCCGCGCCACCCACGGCGTGGTGCCGACGCCGTTTGCCGAGAAGTTGTGGCCACAGGTGCGCGCCGCGCTCGACCAGCTGCGCTCGGCACTCGACCCGGGCGACTTCGACCCCCAGCGCGACGCGGTCAGCTTCCGCCTGGCGATGGCCGATGCAACGGCCGCCGTGCTGTTGCCGCCGCTCATCGACCACATCGAAGCCCAGCAGGCGCTGGTCAACCTGCGGGTGATCCCGCTCACCACCCGCGACCCGCGTTCGCTGGTGGAGCGCGGAGAGATCGACGTGGCGGTCGGCTACTTTCCCGAGGCGATCGCCGAGCTGGTGTCGCAAGGGGCCCAGAGCGCGCTGCGGCATCAGCGCCTGAACGAAAGCGAATACGTCTGCGTGATGCGGGCTGGGCACCCGCTGGCCGAGGGCGAGCTGACGCTGGACGCCTTCTGTCAGGCCCACCACCTGCTCGTGAGCTTTTCCGGTCGGCCACACGGTTTCGTCGACCAGGCGCTGGCGGCGCTCAACCGCACCCGCCGCATCGTGCTGACGGTCAACCAGTTCTTCACCGCCGGCCGGGTGGTCGCGCGCAGCGACCTGCTGACGGTGCTGCCGGCATCGTTCGTCGTCGCCACGGGCTACCAGTCCCAGCTGGTGGAGCGGCCCTTGCCAATGCCGATGGCGCGCATCCACGTCGAGGCGATGTGGCACATGCGGCACGACCGCGTCAGCGCGCACGAGTGGCTGCGCGATCGCCTGGTCGAGGCCTCGCAGCCACGCCCTGGCGTGACAATCCCGGCTTCCCCCGCTTCTGCTGACTGACATGGCCACCCACGCCGACCTGACCGATGCCGAGTTCGCCGAACTCGACGACCTGCTTGCGTCCACGCCCGAGCCGCTGCAGCCGCTCGATGCGGTGATGCTCGACGGCTTCCTCTGCGGCGTGATCGTGCAGCCGGTGCTGCTGGAGCCCGCCGCGTGGATGCCGCATGTGTTCGACATGAACGGCGAGCTGCTGCCCGACGATGTGGACGCGGCCTGGCACACGCGCGTGTCCGAGCTGATCCTGCGCCGCCACGCCGCCCTCAACCGGACCCTGGCCGAAGACGGCTGGTTCGATCCGCTGATCCTGGAGATGGACGACGAAGCGCCTGCCGAGCCGTTGCCGGCCGACGAACCCGACCCCTGGGCGGGGGTGAGCGAGGTGTCGCGGCCGGTGGCGCCTTGGGTGGCCGGTTTCCATTTCGCCACCATCTGCTTTGCCGACCTCACCGAGATCGCGGACGACGCGGTGATGGCCGCGCTGGCCCGCGTCTTTCGCCACCTGCCGGCCGAGACCGACGAAGAGCGAGAAGTCGTGGCCACGCTCGACCGCGAGCAGCCGCTGAAGACGCTCGACGACGCGATCGAGGAACTCGTGGCCTCGGTGGCCGACCTCTACGACCTCACAATGGACGAGCGCTACAAGGTCGAGACCATCCGCCGCGAGGAGCCCAAGGTCGGCCGCAACGACCCGTGCCCCTGCGGCAGCGGCAAGAAGTTCAAGCAGTGCCACGGCGCTGCCTGAGCCCGGCCTTCCGTGCGTCTGCAACTGCTGTCCGACCTGCACCTCGAAACCGAGGACTTCCGGCCCGAGCCGGCGCCTGGTGCGGAGATGCTGGTCCTGGGGGGCGACATCGACAGCACCTGGCAGGGCCTCGCCCAATTCGGCAGCTGGCCCGTGCCGGTGCTGATGGTCGCCGGCAACCACGAGTTCGACGACCGCGATGTCGACACCACCTGGCCGCTGCTGCGTGAGCACTGCGCCTCGCTCGGCATCACTTTGCTGGAACGCGAAAGCAGGGTCATCGCCGACCGGCAGGGTCGTCGTGTCCGCTTCGTCTCGACGGTGCGCTGGTGCGATTTCGACGCGTTCGGCACCGCGCAGCGCGACAAGGCGATGCGCGCCGGCAGCTATTTCATGCGCGTCCAGCGCTCCACGCGCGGTGGGCTGCCCTTCGATGCGGAACGGGTGCGCGAGGAGGGCCTCGCCTGCCGCGACTGGCTCGCGCAAGAGCTGGCGCGTGACACGACCGGCTGCGACACCACTGTCGCCTTGACCCATTTCGCCCCCAGCCTGCGCAGTGCCGACCCGCGCTACGGCCACCAGTCAGGCACGGCGAGCTTCTGCAACGCCGACGACGACCTGCTGCCGTTCGCCGACGTGTGGATCCACGGCCACCTGCATTGCCGCCACGACTACACCGTGGCCCATGCCGACGGCCGCACGACCCGGGTGGTCTGCAATGCCCGCGGCCACGCGCGCCGCGGCGAGGCCGAGGGTTACGACCCGCTTTTCGTCGTGGAGGTCTGAGCCCGCCCGGCCAGCCCGTCAAAGCAGGTCGACATCAGCATCTCGATGATGCGTTCGTCACTGTGCTGGCCGCTCGCCTTGAGCACGCCCAGCACCGGGTCGCAGGCGCGGGCGAAGAGGGTGTAGAGCACCACCTCCGGTGGCAGCGCCGGGTTCAGGTCGCCGGCCTGCTGGGCTGCGACGATCCACTCGCCCAGGCGGTCGCTCACGTCCATCAGCCGGTCGAGGTAGGGCTTGTTGGCCATCAGCGAGGCGCGCAGTGCGGAGTTCTGCGCCGGCAGGGAGGGCATTTCGCCGGCGAGCTGCACTTGCATCGTCCAGCGGGCGACCGCCTGCAGCTGCTCGACGGCCCGGGCGCCGGGCGGCAGGGTGTCCATGAAGGCCTGGGCGCGTTGCAGCACCCGCACCATCGCCGCGCCGGCGAGTTCTTCCTTGGAACTGAAGTGCTTGTAGAGGCTGGCCTTGGCGATGCCGACGTCGGCCGCCACCTCGTCGACGGTCATGACGTCGAAGCCTTTTTCCGCCAGCAGGCGGTTGACCGAAGCGAGGATCGCATCCTCGCGTGCACGCAGCACCTGCTCCTTGAACGACACCTTGGCCATCGGCCGATTCTAGTCAGTCGCGCTCTCGCGTGGACGCTGCAGTCGTGAAAAGACTCGTGGGTGCAACAAGTTACCGCAACGTTGTGGCGTCGACGCTCAGCGCTGAGGCCGGCGGTCGAGCCGCTGTTGCCAGAAGCGGTCGTCGGGTTGGGCCGGCGCCTGGGCGGTGGGCTCGTCGTCCAGCGGCCCGAGGCTTGCGTCCAGCCCGAAAGCCGTGCCCATGTCCCCGGGATCGGGCTCGGCCGTGCTCTGCTCACGCTGTGTGGCGTCTGGTCTCATCCAACGGGGAAGCAGGTTCATGATGCCCTCTCGCATGGGTCCGATTGAGAGACAGTGTGACGCGCGAAGGCCGCGTCGATGAGCCGATTTGCGGTCATCAAACCACGCAATTGGCCGTTATGTGCGGCGCCTCACGCGTCGGCCTTGTCCACATCCCGCAAGGGGCGTTTCGCGGCGCTTTTGCTGCGATGCAAGAAGAACCGTCACCATAGCGTCACGCGGAGTTCCCGCATGGAGGTGGTTGTCGTGAACCGGTTGGCAATTCGAGCGCTCACGTGGCTGACGGTGGTGGCCGCGCTGGTCAGCGCGCTGCTACTGGCGTCGGAAGACACCGCTCTGCCCGAGATGGCGCGCACCGGCGGGCAGGCGCTGCAGATGCGCTGATCAGCTGCGCGGGGCGCGGCCCGGCGGGCCGAGCGCAGCTTTGGCGCCCGCCACCAGCGCATCGCCGAGGCGGTCGAGCAGTGCCACCCGTTCCGATGGCGGTGTGCCGTCGGGCCCCAGGCGCCACTGGTGCCAGTACAGCCGCACGTTCAGCTCCACCTCGGGGCGTAGCGCGACGAGGTCGCCGCGCTCCACCAGACCGCCCACCTGCACCAGCGGCACCACGCCGACGCCCCAGCCCATGAGCGCCGCGCGCACATAGGCTTCCGACGAGGGCACGAAGATCTCCTGCAGCCGTGGCGAGCGCACGCCGAAGGCGCGCGACACCCATTGCGTCTGCATGTCGTCCTTGCGGTTGAAGATGAGGAAGGGCACCTGTGCGAAGTTTCCGCGCCCCAGCCCTTGCGGCAGGCGCCGCGCGATGAACGCCGGGCTCGCGACCGCGGTGTAGCGCATGCTGCCAAGCGGCACCACGCGGCAGCCGCGCAGCGCCTCGCTCACCGTGCTCACGCAGCCGAGCACCGCGCCCTGGCGCAGCCAGTCATGAGTGAAGTTCTGGTCGTCGACCACCAGTTCGAGCGCCGCGCCGTCCTGCACCACCGGGTCGAGCGCCGGCAGCACCCAGGTGGCCAGGCTGTCGGCGTTGACGGCGATCGGCAGGCGCTGGCCGCTGTCGGGGCCGACGCCGAGTTCGAGTGCCACGTCGGCGCGCATCGCCTGCAGCTGGCGCGCGAAGCGCAGCAGCACCTTGCCCGCCTCGGTGAGGCGCAGCGGGCGCGAGCGCACCACGAGCAGCTGCCCGACCTGTGCCTCCAGCGTGCGCAAGCGCTGCGACACGGCCGATTGCGTGATCGAGAGGCGACGTGCGGCGCGTTCGAAGTGGCCGTCGTCGGCGAGCGCCGCCAGGCAGTCGAGCCCGGCCGGGTCGAGGTCTTTCATAAGCATCCCTGATGAAGCACGAGAAATATGAATGACGCTTCACTTGAGCGCAAGCGCTCCCCACAATCCGGCGCATGACAGGCACCGCATTTCTCCAGGGCTGGCTGATGACCGCCGGGCTGATCGTCGCCATCGGCGCGCAGAACGCGCTGGTGCTGCGCCAGGGCCTGCAGCGTGCGCATGTCGGGCCGGTGGTGATGCTGTGCACCGTGTCGGACTGGCTGCTGATCGCGCTGGGTGTGTTCGGCCTCGGCACGGTGATCCAGTCGTCGCCGGCGCTGCTGCAGTTCTTCCGCTTCGGCGGTGCGGCCTTCCTGCTCGCGTACGGCGCGCGTTCGGCGCTTCAGGCCTGGCGTGGCCAGGCCCAGCTGGTGCAGGCCGGGCCGCGCGTGGCGAGCCTCGGTGCCACGCTCGCCACCACGCTCGCGCTGACCTACCTCAACCCGCACGTCTACCTCGACACGGTGGTGCTGCTCGGCAGCGTGGGCGCGCAGCATGGTGAGACCGGCCGTGTCGCATTTGCCACTGGCGCCGGCCTCGCCTCGCTGATGTGGTTTGCGACGCTCGGCTACGGCGCCGCGGCGGCTTCGCGCTGGTTGCAGCGCCCGCTCATCTGGCGTGCGATCGACGCGACGGTGGCGGTGGTGATGTTCAGCGTGGCCGGGCAGTTGCTCGCAGGAGGGATGTGATGAAGGTCGTCGTACTGGGTGCGGGAATCGTCGGCGTCAGCACCGCGTGGTACCTGCTGGAACACGGCCACGAGGTCACCGTCGTCGACCGGCAACCCGATGCCGCGCTGGAGACGAGCTTTGCCAACGGGGCGCAGATCTCGGTCAGCTACTGCGAGCCCTGGGCGCACCCGAGCGCGCCGCTCAAGGTCATCAAGTGGCTGGCGCACGACGACTCGCCGCTGCTCTTTCGCCCCCGGCTCGACGTGCACCAGTGGCGCTGGGCCTTGAGCTTTCTCGCCAACTGCACGCACGGCGCCTTCGAGCGCAATGTGGCGCAGCTCGTCGCGCTCGGGCGCTACAGCCACGAGTCGCTGAAGGGGCTGGTCGCGCAGACCGGCATCACCTACGACCGGCTGGAGCGCGGCATCCTGCATTTCTTCTGCAACGCGAAAGACTTCGACGGCGTTGCGGCCGGCGCCGAGATCATGCGGCGGCACGGGGTGGACCGGCGTGTGCTCTCGCGCGACGAGGTGCTGCGCGTCGAGCCTGCCCTGCGCGGCTTTGCCGAGCACATCGTCGGCGGTACCTACACCGCGAGCGACGAGTCGGGCGATGCGCGCAGTTTCACGCAGTCCTTGGCGCGCCTGTGCGAAGCGCGCGGGGCCCGTTTCCTCTACGGCCACGATGTTGCCGGCTTCGAGGTGACGGGCGGCGAGCTGCAGTCGGTGCGAGTGCAGCAGCGCCACGAGTCGCGCACGCTCAAGGCCGACGCCTTCGTCGCCGCGCTCGGCAGCCACACCGCGCCGCTGCTGCGCCCGCTCGGCCTCTACCTCAACATCTACCCGGCCAAGGGCTACTCGGCCACGTTCAAGCTGCGCCACCCCGAGCGGGCCAGCGTCGTGAGCATGATCGACGACACCCGCAAGATCGCCATCAGCCGCCTGGGCGACACCGTGCGCGTGGCCGGCACCGCCGAGATGGCCGGCTACGACACCGGGCTCGACTCGCCGACGGCTCAGGTGCGCTGCGCGGCGCTCGTGAAACGCTACGAGGAGATCTTTCCTGGCGTGGCCGACACCCGCGAGCCGCATTTCTGGGCCGGCCTGCGGCCGAGCACGCCCGACAACATCCCCTACATCGGCCGCACACGCATCGGCCGGTTGTGGGTCAACGCCGGCCACGGCACGCTCGGCTGGACGCACGGCGCCGGCTCGGGCCGCGCGATGGCCGAGCTGATGAGCGGCCAGCGCCCGGCGCTCGCGTTCGGCTTCTGCGGCGAGGCCGCCTCTGCGCCGTGGCGCGAAGCGGCCGCCTGATCAGTAGTCGCTCGACACGTACTTCTGGCCCGAGGCCTTGTAGCGCTCGATGGCGCGCTTGAGGTCGGCGTATTCGGTGCACGAGCGGTTGCAGGCAGCGTCGAGCGCGGCCAGGCGCTGCTCGGCGCGGGCCAGCTCGCCCTTCATCAGGTACAGCTCGCCCGAATATTCGAGCGTGCCCAGGTGCTTGGGGTCGATGCGCAGGGCCTGGTCGTAGTACTTCTCCGAGCCTGCGAGGTCGGGCGTCTTCGCCTTGCGCAGGCTGTAGCCCATCAGGTTGTTCCAGTCGGCGCTGCCGGTGTCGTTGACGCGCTTGAGACTCGTCGATGGCGCCGCTCCAGTTGCGGGCCGCGATCTGCGCGCGCGCGCCGGCGAGCTTGTCGGTGTCTTTGGCGGCCGGGGCCGGGCCGAGGTCGGCGGCGTGGGCGGCCGACAGGGCGAGCGCGAACAGGCTGAAGCTGAAGAGGCGGGAAAGCAGGTTCATGGTCGTTCCTTGGGGGTGGTGAAGCCGCCGGAGATCGGCGGCATGCAGGCACTTACGACATGAGCCCCGCAGACGGACGCAGGGCCGGCAAAAAAAGTTTCGCGCCTACCAGAGCTTGACGCAATGGCCGCTCAGCACCAGTGGCTCGGTCGGGCTCTGGCCCGCGGCGGCGGGGGCGCTTTCGTAGCTCACCGCCAGCCGCGAGACCTTGAAGAAGAGCCTTTCCGAGGTGTCGGCCAGCGCAACGCTCGCCTGCCCGCTGGCCGGCAGCACCCCGACCGGAAAGGCCGCGCTACCGTCCTGCGGATAGGCCCACAGCTGGGCGACACGGCCGCTCGGGATCACGAGCGGCTTCAGAAGCTTGACCGTCAGCTGCCGGCCGTGGCGGCGCGAGCTGGCGAGCACGGTGGGCGTGCCGGCGGCATCGGTCAGCAGGCCCACGTAGCTCGCGGGCAGGGTTTCGGCACGCGGCTCCAGGCCGATCAGGCCGGGCTCCAGCCGCAGCACCACGCTGCAGAGCATCACGCCGGCCAGCACGCCGCCGACGAGCTGCCACCAGCCGGTGCGACGCTTGGCGGCACTCGGGAAGAGGCGCTGTTCCAGGCCCTGCCACACGCGCGGGCGCGGCGCCATCGGCGGCAAGCCCTCGGCGAGCACCGCGTAGCGCTCCTGCCAGGCGGCCACCGCGCGTTCGGCCTGGGGGGATTGCCGCAGCACCCGCTCGAAGCGCCGGCGAGCACCGCCGGCCAGCGTGCCGAGCGCGTATTCGCGGGCCAGCTTGTCCAGGCGCTCGGGCGGTTGCAGGTAGTTCATGCGCGCACGCCCCGGGCTTCGAGGCATTCCTTGAGCTTGTCGAGCCCGCGCCGCACCCACGCCTTGGCGGTGCCCAGGGGCGCGTTGAGCGAGGTGGCGATTTCGGTGTGCACCATGCCGCGGTAATAGGCGAGCGCCAGGGCCTGGCGTTGCGAGGCGGTGAGCGTGCCCATGCAGCCGTCGATGCGGGCCTTGGCCAGGCTGTCGGCGAGCAGTTGCTGGGGCTGCTGCAGGTCGTCGCTGGCGACGGCGAGGGCCTCGTCGTCGAGCGTCACGGTGCTGGCGCGCTCGGTGCGGCCGGCGCGCAGGGTGTCGATCGCCTTGTTGCGCACGATGTTGATCAGCCAGGTCATGGGCGCGGCCACGACCGGGTTGTAGCTGGCGGCGCTGTGCCACACGTTCATGAAAGCTTCCTGCAGCACCTCTTCGGCGCGGTCTCGATTGTTCAAGATACGAAACGCGACGCTCAACAGATGCGCACAGGTGGCGCCATACAGCCGCTCGAAGGCGGCCCGGTCGTGCAGGGCGACGCGCGCCAGCAGCGTGGGCAGGTCGTGACTGGCAGAGGCGTCGGCGGTCATGGCGGCCGAGTCTACAATCGCGCCCCTTTTTCGCGGGCCCCTTTCATGTACTGCGCCATCGACTTCGGCACGTCCAACTCGGCCATCGCGATTCCAGGGCTTTCTGCGGCCGGTAGCGTCATGCGGCTGGTCGAGCTGGAAGCCGGCCATCCCACCATGCCCACGGCGGTGTTCTATTACGCCGAAGGGCCCGAGACGAATGGCCCGCCTCGCGCGTTTGGCCGTGCCGCACTGGCGGCCTATGTCGAAGGGGTGGACGGGCGCTTGATGCGCTCGATGAAGAGCATCCTCGGCACGAGCCTGGTCGACCAGACCACCGACGTGGGCGCTGGCCGCGGCGCCAAGTACCTCGACATCATCAGCGGCTACCTGCTGCACCTGAAGACCGCGGCCGAACGCGCGGCCGGCATGCGCATCGACCAGGTGGTGATGGGCCGGCCGGTGTACTTCGTCGACGACGAGCCCGAGCGCGACGCACAGGCCCAAGCCTCGTTGGCGGCGGCGGCGCGGGCGGTGGGCTTTCGCGAGGTGCACTTCCAGTACGAGCCGATCGCCGCCGCCTTCGACTACGAGCGCACGCTTCTCTTGCGTAACACCTCGCGTGAAGAGATCGTGCTCGTGGCCGACATCGGCGGCGGCACGTCGGACTTCTCGCTGGTGCGCGTGGGCCCCGAGCGGGCGAAGCACCTGGAGCGCAAGCACGACATCCTGGCCAACCACGGCGTGCACATCGCCGGCACCGACTTCGACCGGCGCATCGAGCTGGCGAGCATCCTCGGCGAGTTCGGCTACGGCGCCTACGGCCCGAGCGTCAACGGCGCTCCGGCGCGCGAGGTGCCGAGCGGCGTGTACTTCGACCTCGCCACCTGGCACCTGATCAACACCGTCTACAACCCGGCGCGCGTGGCCGAGCTGCGGCAGATGCGCAGCTTCTACGCCGAGCCGAAACACCACCAGCGCCTGATGACGGTGGTGACCGAGCGCCTCGGCCACGAACTCGCGTCGCGCGCCGAAGAGGCCAAGATCGCGGTGGCCGAAGGTGGCGAGGTGCGCATCGACCTCGGCCACGTCGAGCACCGGCTGGCGTCGACATTGAGCGAGCCGCAGGCGGTGGCCGCGATCGAGGGCGATCTCGCGCGCATCGTCGAGGCGGCACGGGTGACGGTGGCCCAGGCGGGGCTGCAGCCGTCACAGGTGGATGCGCTCTATTTCACCGGTGGGTCCACCGGCCTGCGCCTGCTCGCGCAGCAGATCGCGGCGGCCTTCCCGCAGGCGCGGGCGGTGCGTGGCGATCGGTTTGCGAGTGTCGCGACCGGGCTTGCGCTCTACGCGCAGCGCTGGTTCGAACGCGTGCGCTGACGCGGCCCGAGCCGCCTCTCAGTGACGTCGGCGCGGCGGCGGGCCGGGGCGTCTGGGCCGGCTCGTGGGCTTGGGCGGCGCCGGCAGCGGCCGGCCGATGTCGGCCAGCAGCAGCGTGGCCCGCACCAGTTCTTCCACCGCGGCGGTCAGGTCCTCGGGCGGCTCCAGGGTGTCGATCTCGGCGAGCAGCTCGTCGGCATCTTCCAGGTCGTCGGGGTCGAGGTGGCGGTAGAGCAGCGCGAGGGGCTCGGTGAGCGCGTGCGCATCACGCTGCATCAGCTCGGGAAAACATTCCATCGCCAGCGCGAAGCCGGCCACCCACGGGTAGACCGCATCGGGCGCCGCGGGCTCGTCGTCGTCATCCGTTTCCAGTTCGAACACCCACGGGTCGAACCACTGGCGACGCGCAATCGCATCGTTGAGCTCCGCATGCCGGCGCTGCGCCAGCGCATGCAGTCGACTGGCGTCGAAGCCCGCCGGCAACGCGCGGCCATCGGCATCGGTGATGTGCGGCATCCAGCGGCTGGGCGGCACACGCACCGGCTGCACGAGCACGCCGCAGAGGTAGCCGTCGAGCATGCTCACGTCCAGCGGCTCCAGCGGTGCGGGCACACGGTCGAGCAGCGTCTGCAACTCGTCGATCTCTTTCTCGTGGAGAGGCGATGTGACGTTCACGTGAAAGGCCCTGGGCGCGTGGATGAAGAGGCGGTGATTGTCGCGCCCCCCAAAAGAGGGTGAGAGGAAATGGCTTGCTACAAAGCCGTGTGATTCGTCCCTCGTATTGGGGATGGGGGCCCTGGAGGGCCACGACTACAGTGCCCTCCGTGCTGTCACACGGGGTCTTTTGACCACCACGTACACGGTTCCACTCGACAGAGCGCCCAAGAAAAACAACGCGACGCAGAAGCGAGAGAACCCGCAACGGTCCCAACGACGTCCTCTAGAGGACTTGAACGGCCCACCCTTCACCGGGTGGGCTTTTTTTTGGCCGCGCCGCGCTGGGTGTCAATCGACTGGAAAGCCGGCACTGAATCCGTGCTTCAGATGGCTCACCAGGGCCTGCACCGCCTTCGGGGTCGTCGGGCTCCAGGGGTGCAGCGCATAGATGGCATCGCCGAACGCCCCCACCGGCCGCCACGCGGGCAACACGACGCGCAGGCGCTTCGCGCGCACGGCCGCGGCGGCGCTGAAGTCAGGCACGAGCGCGATGCCCAGGCCCGAGAGCGCCGCGTCGCGCAGCACCTCGCTGTTGCTGGCGCGCAGCGCGCCTTGCACGGTGACGCTCAAACGCTCGGGGCCGCTGCGCGTGGCACGCTCAAACTGCCACACCGTGGGGCCCGGGCGCAGGTAGGCGAGACACGCGTGCTGCGCCAGATCGCTCGGGAGCTGGGGCGTGCCGTGGCGCTTCAAATAGGCGGCGCTGGCCACCAGCAAGGCGCGCGACGGGCACAGCTTCCACGCCACATGGTTGTCGGGCGGTGCGCTCGTGTGGCGCACGGCGAGGTCGTAGCCCTCGTGGGCGAGGGTGGCGAGCCGGTCGGAGAGATCCAGCTCGACGCGGATCTCGGGCTGCTCGCGCAAGAAGCGCTCGATCTGCGGCGCAAGGTGCTGGCGACCCAGGGCCACCGGCGCGGTCAGGCGCACCAGGCCGCGCGGTTGCGAGGCGAGGTCGCGCGCTTCGCTCACGCTGCGCGCGATGAGCGCAAAGCTCTCGGTGGTCTGCTCGGCCAGGCGCTGGCCGGCTTCGGTGAGACGCACCGAGCGTGTGGTGCGCTGGACGAGCGTCTGCCCCACCGCACGTTCGAGGTCGCTGATGCGCTGGCTCACCGCCGCCTTCGACAGGCCCAGCCGCTGCGCGACCTGCGTGTAGCTCGCGGTCTGGGCCAGCAGCACGAGCGTGTGCACCTGCGGCCAGAGCAGGTCGACGCGGGGATCAAGGGTCGCCATGGCTGTTCAGTTTATCGAACAATGAAGTCAGGCGAAGCGCATTGGCAAGCGAAGGGCCGGCGCCTAGACTGGTTTCAGCACACACGATTTGCAGGAGACCGTCATGGGCGCACCCGAGGCTTTCACCACCCCCCACGACGTGGGCCACTTCATCGGCGGCACCCTGGTCGCTGGTAGCAGCGGCCGGCGCCAGGCGGTCTACAACCCGGCCACCGGCCAGGTGGCGCGGCAGGTGGCGCTGGCCGGTGCCGACGAGGTGAAGGCCGCGGTGGCGGCGGCGCAGGCGGCCTTTGCGCCCTGGGCCGACACCCCGCCGCTGCGGCGTGCGCGGGTGATGTTCAAGTTCCTCGAACTCATGAACCAGCACCGCGACACGCTGGCCGCGATGATCACCGCCGAACACGGCAAGGTGTTCACCGATGCGCAGGGCGAGGTGAGCCGCGGCATCGACATCATCGAGTTCGCCTGCGGCATCCCGCAGCTGCTGAAGGGTGACTACACCGAGCAGGTCTCCACCGGCATCGACAACTGGACGCTGCGCCAGCCGCTCGGCGTGGTGGCCGGCATCACGCCGTTCAACTTCCCGTGCATGGTGCCGTGCTGGATGTTTCCGGTCGCCATCGCGGCAGGCAACAGCTTCGTGCTGAAGCCGAGCGAGCGCGATCCGTCGCCCTCGATCTTCATGGCGCAGCTGCTCAAGGAAGCCGGGCTCCCCGATGGGGTGTTCAACGTCGTGCAGGGTGACAAGCTTGCCGTCGACACGCTGCTCACGCACCCTGATGTGAAGGCCATCAGCTTCGTCGGCTCGACACCGATCGCGCAGTACATCTACGAGACCGGCGCCCACCACGGCAAGCGTGTGCAGGCACTGGGCGGCGCGAAGAACCACATGGTGGTGATGCCCGATGCCGACCTCGACCAGGCGGTGGACGCGCTCATCGGTGCCGGCTACGGCTCGGCCGGCGAGCGCTGCATGGCGATCAGCGTCGCAGTGGCGGTGGGCGACGTGGCTGACAAGCTGGTGCCGGCCCTCGCCGCGCGCGCGAAGACGCTCAAGATCAAGAACGGCATGGGCTCGACGCCGAGATGGGCCCGATCGTGACCGCGCAGGCGCTCGACCGCATCACCGGCTACATCGACCACGGCGTGAAGGAAGGCGCGAAGCTCGTCGTCGACGGGCGAGGCTTCAAGGTGCCGGGCCACGAACAGGGCTTCTGGCTCGGTGGCACGCTCTTCGACCATGTGACGCCGCAGATGAAGATCTACCGGGAAGAGATCTTCGGCCCGGTGCTCGGCGTGGTGCGTGTGCCCGATTTCGCCTCGGCCGTGCAGCTCATCAACGAGCACGAGTTCGGCAATGGCGTCTCGTGCTTCACCAGCGACGGCAACGTGGCGCGCGAGTTTGCGCGGCGCATCCAGGTCGGCATGGTGGGCATCAACGTGCCCATCCCGGTGCCGATGGCGTGGCACGGCTTCGGCGGCTGGAAGAAGAGCCTCTTCGGCGACATGCACGCCTATGGCGAAGAAGGCGTGCGTTTCTACACCAAGCAGAAGAGCGTCATGCAGCGCTGGCCCGCGAGCATCGGCAAGGGCGCCGAGTTCGTGATGCCCACTTCCAAGTGATGACAGCCCCTCGGCCGTGGGTACACGGCCGATCCCCCGAGGGGATGCCGGCCGGCTTGGGGCGGCGCGGCGCTCGGCCGGCGCGCTAGCTAGTACGGGATCACGGTGTCGCCCTCGCCGGGCGTGCAGCCCTCGGCGATCGGCTCCCAGCCGCGGCGCACCACCATGTGCCGCTCGTTGTGGCAGAACTCCATGCGTGTCGCACCCGGCACCTGCTCGCGCACGAAGGCCTCGATCGAGACCGGCATGCTGATGCGCAGCCTCGCGTCGTGCAGGTCTTCGATCGGGTGGTCATCTCGGTGCAGCCAGGGCACGAAGACCATCGCGAGCGACAGCAGCCAGCGGTGGTGGATGTCGAAGCTGCTCGGTCGGTAGCCGTGCTGCACCAGCCACGCCTGGGCGTCGGTGCGCGAGGTGACGGGCGTGTCGGACCACGCACTCGCGAGCAGCTCGGCAACCCACTGGTTGCAGTTCTGGTAACGCTCGCTGAACGCAAACGCATTCGCGCTGTAGACGCCCGACAGCAGCGTCAGCGCACCGCGCCTGTCGAGGGCCGCCGCCTCCAGCCGGCGGGCGGCTGTTTCGGGCAGGAACACCACCGAGACGTAACCCTCCTTCGGGTCTTCGGTGCCGAGCAGGAAGCCCGAGATGCCCTGGTCGTAGAGGCGCGGCCGTTTTTCGTCGCAGGCGTAGTAGAGCTGTCGCACCGCCCAGGGGGTGTCGCTGTTGGCCTTCAGGCTCACGCCGGCATGCGAGAAACGGTGGCCGAAGCGGGCCAGGTCCAGGCCCGAGCGCGACATCAGCGCGACGCCGTGGGGGGCGTGCTGCTCCAGCGCGTCCTTGATGACGCCGCCCAGGCGGAACAGGCGGTCTTTCTGCTCGGCGTTGAGTTCGAGCGGCTGGTCGCAGAAGCGGTAGCTGCCCGCGTGCGCCACGAGCGTGGCGCCGCACAGCCCGAGCAGCACGGCCGCCCGGGCGATCCAGCGAGGAATCAAAGCGTGACGGCGTTCGACTGCAGCTCGCGGTGCCAGGCGTCGTGCATCACGAGGAAGAAGGCACGGCCGGTGTCGGCGCGGGCGAACTCCACGCCGTAGGGGCGCGGCTTGGCGGTGATCACCTGGCCGGCGGCGACCGGGTCGCGGGCGACGACCTGCGCCGGCACGTAGAGGTAGAAGCTGTCGTCGGCCTTGGCATCGGCCGCCACGGGCTGCAAGGCCAGGCGCACGGTGCCGGGGCGCTCGGCCACTTCGGCGACCTCGGTCACCTTGTAGTCGCCGGCGGCGGTCTTGTCCTTCTTCGACGAGGCGTCGCTCGATTTCTCGAACGAGGTGGAGACGCTGCCGACCGAGGCGGAGACACCTTCGGATGCGGACGAGGCGGCGGTCGAGCTGGCCGAGGCGGGCGCGGCGGCCACGCCGAGGGCCAGGGCAAGGGCGAGGGCGAGGGGGGTGAGGCGGATGGGCTTCATCGTGCGGCTCCGAAAGACATGGGACAAGGATGGCGCAGCATAGTTCAGCTGCGCCGTCCGATGATTGTCAATCTGTGACCCGCGCGCACCCGCCGAAAGTCAACCCGCCCATCGGTCGCCGATCAGTCGCCCTTGAACCCGCTCTGCTTGACGATCGCAGCCCAGCGCGGGGCTTCCGTTTTAACGAGCTTTTCCGCGTCGGCGCGCGAGGTGCCGGTGACGGTGAAGCCGGCGTCGGTGAGCTTTTGCTTGACCTCGGGCGCCTGCACCGCGGCCACCGCCTGCTTGTTCAGGGTGTCGAGCACCGCCGCCGGCGTGCCGGCCGGCGCAAAGAGGGCGAACCAGGCCGAGAAGTCGATCTTGGGCAGGCCGCTCTCGGCGAAGGTGGGCACGTCGGGCAGCAGCGGCGAGCGGGCCGAGGCCGTTGTCGCCAGGGCGCGCATTTTGCCGCCCTTGAGCTGGGCCGAGGCGAAGCCGGTCGACACGAACGCGGCGGCGACGTCTCCGTTGGCAATCGCGGTCACCGCATCGCCGGTGGCGCGGTAGTGGATCGGCTCCACCTTGAAGCCCGCCTGGTCGGCCAGGATGTCCGCGCCGAAGTGGCCGGGCGTGCCGGCGCCGAAGGTGGCGAAATTGACGCGATCCTTGCTCGCCTTGGCCGCTTTCAGCAGGTCGGCCAGGGTCTTGTGCGGCGACGAGGCCGGGATCACCAGCACGAAGTCGGAGCGCACGATCTCCGCGACGACCGCCAGCTCCTTGGCCGGGTCGTAGGGCAGCTTGCTGAAGGCGGCCGGCGCGATGCTGATCGAGCCGACTTCGCCGATCAGCAGCGTGTAGCCGTCGGGGGCGCTCTTGGCGACCGCCTGCGTGGCGATCTGGCCGCCGGCACCGGCGCGGTTGTCGACCACCACCGATTGCTTGAGCCCGGACTCCAGCTTCTGGCCGACGAGGCGCGTCACGGTGTCGGGGGCGGTGCCCGGCGGAAAGCCCACGATCAGCTTCACCGCCTGGCTCGGGTAGGCCTGGGCGTGGCTCAGGGTGGGCAGGGCCAAGGCAGCAAGGCTGGCGGCAGCGATCAGGGCACGGCGGGTGTGGCGCATGGGTGTGGGTCTCCTTGGTGGCGGAGTGTGGGCCGGCCGGCTGCGATCGTGTGTCATCCGTGAGGACGACACGGCGGCGTCATCTTCTGGGATGACTGGGTGAACGCCAGCGCGCGCGTATCGTCAAGCCATCCTCCCGCCTCGACTCCGCTGCCATGCCCGACATCGCCCCGCCGCCCGCCCTCGTCCCCATGTGCCAGGTCCGCTGCGAGGTGGAGAAGCTCGTCAGCCTGGGCGGTGGCCCCTACGGCGAGCGTCGCTATATCCCGCTCAAGGGCGGCACGGTGCAGGGCCCGGAACTCAACGGCCGGCTGGTCGACGGTGGCGTCGACTGGCAGATCAACCGCGGCGACGGCGTGCTCGACATCTCGGCCCACTATGTGATCCAGGCCGACGATGGGGCGCTGATCGAGGTCACGAGCGTCGGCATGCGCCACGCCGAGCCGCCCGTGATGGAGCGCCTGGCGCGTGGCGAGCCGGTCGACCCGAAGGATTATTTCTTCCGTACCCTGATTCGCTTCCAGACCGGCGCGGCCGCGTGGTGGCACCTCAACAAGACGATGGCCATCGCGTCCGGCCGTCGCGAGGCGCGGCTGGTGGTGCTCGACTACTTCCGCATCACCTGATCAGAGCTTTTCCGTCTCGCCGCTCTTCGGCTGCCATTTCATGAGCCGGCGCTCCACCTGGCCGACGAGCATGTCCAGCAGCAGCGCAAACGCGGTCAGCACGAGGATGCCCGCCATCACCGTGTTGATGTCGAAGGCGCCCTCGGCCTGCAGGATCAGGTAGCCCACGCCGCGCGCCGAGCCGAGGTACTCGCCCACCACTGCGCCCACGAAGGCAAGACCCACGCTCGTATGCAGCGAGCTGAAGACCCAGCTCGTCGCACTCGGCAGGTACACGTGGCGCAGCAGCTGGCGCTGGCTCGCGCCCAGCATGCGTGCGTTGGCGAGCACGACCGGGCTCACCTCCTTCACGCCCTGGTAGACGTTGAAGAAGACGATGAAGAAGACCAGCGTGACGCCGAGCGCCACCTTGCTCGCGACGCCGAGCCCGAACCACACCGCGAAGATCGGCGCGAGGATCACGCGCGGCATCGAGTTCAGCGCCTTGATGTAGGGGTCGCAGATGGCGGCGGCGAGCGGGCTCAGCGCCAGCCACATGCCGCAGGCGAGGCCGAGCACGGTGCCGATGCCGAAGGCGAGCACCGTCTCCAGCAGCGTCACGCCGAGGTGCTGGTAGATGTCGGCGTTGACGACGAACCAGCTCCAGATGCGGGCGAAGATCTTCACCGGCTCGCCGAAGAAGAAGGCCGCCTGGCGGTCGTCGGCGAAGAGGAAGGGTGGCAGGAGCCCGGGCGTGGTGAGCAGGTGCCACAGCACGAACACCGCCACCAGCAGGGCGAGCTGGGCGAGGCGCAGCGCGAGGGTGTTTTTCATGCGGCCAGCTGCTGCCGGTAGCCCTTCAACACCTCGTCGCGCAGCACCGACCAGATGGCCTGGTGCAGCTCGACGAAGCGCGGCGTCACGCGCACCTCGGCCACGTCGCGCGGACGCGGCAGGTCGATGTGGAACTCACCGATCGGGTGCGACGCCGGGCCGGCGCTCAGCACGACGACCCGGTCGCTCATGGCGATGGCTTCATCGAGGTCGTGCGTGATGAACAACACGGCCTTCTTCTTGGCAGCCCACAGCGCGAGCACCTCGTTCTCCATGAGCTGGCGCGTCTGGACGTCGAGCGCCGAGAAGGGCTCGTCCATCAGGATGATGTCGGGGTCGACCACGAGCGTTTGTGCAAGGCTCACGCGCTTCCTCATGCCGCCCGAGAGCTGGTGCGGATACCGGTCGCCGAAGCCGCCGAGCCCGACGCGCTTCAGCCACTCGTCGGCCTGCGCCCGCGCATCGGCCACGCCGCGGAATTCGAGCCCCGCCATCACGTTGGCCCGTGCGGTGCGCCAGGGCATCAGCGATTCGGTCTGGAACATGTAGCCCGCGCGGCGGTTGAGGCCCGCGAGCGGCTCGCCGAACACGCGTACCGTGCCCGTGCTCGGCGCCAGCAGGCCTGCGGCCACGTTGAGCAGCGTGCTCTTGCCGCAGCCGGTGGGCCCGACCACCGAGACGAACTCGCCGGCGCCGACGGTGAGCGACACGTCCTTCACGGCGGTGTAGCGCTGCGAAGCGTCGTCGCGCGAGACGAAGGTGCAGCCCACCCCTTCAAGCGACAGCGCGGGCGTGCTCATCCCTTGGGGTATTTCGCGTTGGCCTTCTTCGCGAAGTCGTTGGTGTAGACCGCGCCCAGGTCGAAGGCCACGCTCTTCAGGCTTTCGTCCACGCTGAGCAGCGCACGCAGTGCCGTGGTCGCGCCGGCGTCCGGCACCATGCCGTCGGGCGAGAGCGCGCCCTTGCTGGCGAGGAAGGCGTCGATGTAGACCGCGCGGTCGCCGAGCAGGTAGCTCTCGGGTACGGCCTTCACGATTTCGCTCGGCCCGGCGGACTGGATCCATTTGTCGGCGCGCACGATCGCATTCGTCAGCGCCTGCACGGTGCGCGGATGCTTGTCGATGAAGGCCTGCGGCGCGTACAGGCAGCCGGCCGGCATCGGCCCGCCGAACACCCGGTCGGCCTCGGCGACCACGCGTGTGTCTGACACGATCTTCAGGTCGCCGCTGCGCTGCAGGAGCGTGATCACCGGGTCGAGGTTGGAAAGGGCGTCGATCTGGCCCGAGCGCATCGCGGCCACGGCGCCGTTGGCCGCCCCCACGCCGATGATGGACACGTCGCCTGGCTTCAGCCCGGCCTTGGCGAGCACGAAGTTCACCATCACGTTGGTGCTGGAGCCCGGCGCGGTGACGCCGATCTTCTTGCCCTTCAGGTCGGCCACGGTCTTGAAGCCCGGCATCGTCTTCGGGTTCACGCCCAGCACGATCTGCGGCGCGCGGCCCTGCAGCACGAAGGCGCGCAGCTTCTGGCCCTTGGCCTGCATGTTGATCGTGTGCTCGAAGGCACCGGAGACGACGTCGGCGCTGCCGCCGATCACCGCCTGCAGGGCACGCGAGCCGCCGGCGAAGTCGACGACGGTGACGTCGAGCCCCTCGGCCTTGAAGTAGCCCAGGCTCTCGGCGATGGTGAGCGGCAGGTAATAGAGCAGGTTCTTGCCGCCCACCGCGATGCTGAGCTGAGGCTTTTCGGGCGTGGTGGCCTGGCCGTGGGCGAGGGCCGGCAGCGCGAGTGCGGCCAGCGCGAAGGTGCGTCGTTGCATGACATGGGTCTCCTGGTTCCCGGGCCACTTGTACCAAGCGTGCCGATGGGCGTGCATCCGTAGAATCCTTCGCGATGCGAGTCCAACTCCAGCGCCTGGCCGCGCTGCTCGCGCTGGCCTGTGCCGGTGCCGCAGCGTGGGCCGCACCGCCGCCGCCGGTGCCCGTGGTGGCCCCTGCCGCCGACCCCGCCGCGTCGGCGCCCGTGTCGCTTTCGGCGCGCAAGGTCTATGAGCAGGCGCGCTCGCAGCTGGTGCAGATCCGCACCGTGCTCAAGGGCCAGGCGAGCCAGACCTCGGTGGGCTCGGGCTTCATCGTCAGCCGCGACGGCCACCTGATCACCAATTTCCATGTCGTCAGCGAGGCCGCGCTCAAGCCCGAGCGGCACGAGCTGGTGCTGGTGACGGCCGACGGCCGCGAGACGCCGGCGCAGATCCTGATGCTCGACGTGCTGCACGACCTGGCGCTGCTCAAGGTGCAGGACCCGAAGAAGGCGAGTGGCTTCGATGCGCTCACCTTCCGCCCCGACACCGACAAGCTCGCCCAGGGCGAGCGCATGTACTCGCTCGGCAACCCGCTCGACGTGGGCTTCGCGGTGATCGAGGGCAACTACAACGGGCTGGTCGAGCGCAGCTTCTACCCGCAGATCTTCTTTGCTGGCTCACTGAGCGGCGGCATGAGCGGCGGCCCGGCGCTCGACCAGGCCGGGCGGGTGATCGGCATCAACGTCGCGCGGCGGGTCGACGGCGAGCAGGTGAGCTTTCTGGTGCCGGCCTCGTTTGCCAGCGCGCTGCTGGCGCGCGGGCGCGACGCCGAGCCGCTCAAGGGCAACGCCTGGCCCATCGTCTCGGCGCAGCTGGCGGCGCACCAGGACGTGCTGACCGAACGCTTCATCGCCCAAGGCTGGAAGCCGGGCACGCACCCGCGCTACAGCGTGCCGGTGCCGCCCGACCGTTTCATGCGCTGCTGGGGCAGCAGCGAACCCTCGCGCACCGGCGGGCTCGACTTCGAGCGCTCCGATTGCGTGATGGACACGCGCATCTTCGTCGGCGAGTTCAACACCGGCACCATTGCCACGCGGCACGAGGCCTACGACGGCAGCCGGCTCGGCACGATGCGCTTCGCCAAGCAATACGCCGCGAGCTTCCGCAACGAAGGCTTCGGCCGCCTCGGCCCGCAGCACCAGACCAAGCCGCAGTGCCACGAGGGCTACGTCGACCGCAAGGGCCTGGCGCTGCGCACGGTGGTCTGCCTGCGCGCCTACAAGAAGCTGCCCAAGCTGTATGACGTGGCGGTGCTCGTGGCCACGCTCGACCAGCCGCAGGCCGGCGTGCAAGGCCGCTTCGACGCCCAGGGCGTGAGCTATGCCAGCGCGATGAAGCTCGCGCAGCACTACATCGAGGCCTACGCATGGGTGAAATGACGGTGGCCGCGGGCTCGACGCTGGCCGTGCTGGAGGTGCTCGACCGCGACGGCGTCGTGCGCCAGAGCCTGAAGGTGGGGGCCTGGCCGCTGCGCGTGGGGCGCGCGTTCGACAACGACCTGGTGCTCGACGACCCCTACACCGCGCCGCAGCACCTGCGCATCGCTCGCGATGAAAACGGCCAGCTCGCGCTGACGGTGGGGGAGAGCGTGAACGGCCTGCAGTGCGACGGCCGTGTGCTGACCGCGGGCCAGCAGCTGGCCCTGCCCGCCGGCCCGCACGACAAGCCGGTGTCGCTGCAGCTCGGCCGCACGCAGCTGCGTCTGCGGCTGGCCACGCAGGTGCTCGCGCCCGAGCAGGTGCTGGGCGCCGCGCGGGTGCTCACGCAGGGCCTGCCCACGCTGCTGCTGCTCGCGCTCGCCTCGGCACTGGTGCTGGGCTTCAACACCTGGCTGGAGAGCGAGCCCGACCTGCTGACCCGCTCGCTCGCCTCGTTTGCGATCTCGGCACTGGCCATCGGCTTCGGCTGGGCCGGCGTGTGGACGCTCCTGTCCAAGGTCTTCACCCACCAGGGCCACTTCGGCTGGCACCTGCGGGTGATGCTGCTGGCGGTGCTGGCCTGGGAGGCGCTGATGGCCGGCACGGCGCTGCTCGCCTTCGCCTTCTCGTGGCCCTGGCTCACCGACTTCAACTTCGTGCCGGCCTACGCCATCCTCGGGGCGATGCTGTACTTCCACCTGCAGGCGGTGGAGCCGCAACACCCGCGGCGCACGCTCGGCTTCGCGCTCGGCAGTGCGCTCACCGGCCTGGGCTTGAGCCTGTGGTTCAACGTGCAGGCGACCGACCGCCTGGGCAGCGAGCTCTACATGAACCACCTGTTCCCGCCCGCGCTGCGGGTGGCCAAGCCGGTGGAGGTGCCGCAGTTCATGCAGGGCGTGGCCGACCTGCAGACGCGGCTCGATGCGAAGGCGAGGAAGAACGATGCCGAAGAGTGACCCCCGCACCGTGCTCGTGACCGGCGCCAGCCGCGGCATCGGCGCGGCCACCGCGCGCCTGTGCGCCGCGGCCGGCCATGTGGTCGCCGTCAACTACGCCCGCGATGCGGCCGCCGCCGACGCGGTGTGCGCCGCCATCCGCCAGGCCGGCGGCCAGGCCCTCGCGGTACAGGCCGATGTGGCCGACGAGGCGCAGGTGCTGGCCATGTTCGCCCGCGTCGACGCCGAGCTGCCGCCGCTCGTCGGCCTGGTCAACAACGCCGGCGTGGTCGACCTGCAGTCGCGCGTCGACGAGATGAGCGTGGCGCGCCTGCAGCGCATGTTCGGCATCAACGTCATCGGCAGCATGGTCTGCGCCCGCGAGGCGGTGCGCCGCATGTCCACCCGCCACGGCGGCGCGGGCGGGGCCATCGTCAACGTCTCGTCGGTGGCGGCCAAGCTGGGCTCGCCCGGCCTGTATGTCGACTACGCGGCGAGCAAGGGGGCGATCGACACCTTCACCGTCGGCCTGGCGCGCGAGGTGGCGACCGAGGGCGTGCGGGTGAATGGCGTGCGCCCCGGCATCATCGACACCGAGATCCACGCCTCCGGCGGCATGCCCGATCGGGCCCAGCAGTCGATGCACATGATCCCGATGCAGCGGGTGGGTCGCGCCGACGAGATCGCCCGCGCGATCGTGTGGCTGCTGTCCGACGAGGCCAGCTACACCACCGGCACGCTGGTCGACGTGTCGGGCGGGCGCTGAGGCCAGTTCCGGTTGGGGCGAAAAACTCAGAGCCCGCTGTGGAGTCGGGCGGCGCCGATCTCGTCGGGCTGGAAGTGCTGGCGCAGCAGGGCTTCGAGCCGCTGCTGTTTGTCGACCACCTCGATCTCGGCGGCGAGCAGGGCGTTGCGTTCGCGCACGAAGCCGGGGTGGCGCAGCTCCCAGGCCTGCTTCTGCACCTCGGCCTGTTCGCGCTCGATCTCGATCACCGATCGCGCACCTTCGACGTCGACGAACTGCTTGCGCAGGTACAGCACCTCGGCGTCGCTCTCGCCTTGCTCGCGCATGCGCGCGACCTGCTTTTCCAGCGCAAACGAAAACTCCGAGCCGCCGAACTCCTGCGCCGCCACCTCGGGCGGCAGGCTCATGCGCAAGGCCATCAGGCGCTGCGCCTGCTGAGCTTCGCTGAGCCGTGGGTCGGCGAGGATCTGCGCCACCTCCGACGCGTAGAGCGCGCGGGCTTCGGGCACGGCGAAGAGCTTCCTGCACCGAGACCGAGTCGAAGTGGCGGCGGCGCAGCGCCATGCTGCGGTCGAGCAGCTCGCGCGGCTGGATCGGGCCGGCCGCTTTCAGCTGCTGCAGCAGCTCGCGTTCGGCGGCGCGGTAGGCCGCGTGGCTGCGCAGCAGGCGCCAGGCGCGCTCGGCAGCCAACGGCGGCAGGTTGGCATGCAGGCGCGCCTCGCTCGGCGCGAGCGCCTGGCCGGCGGCCGGCAGCCAGCTGTCGAGCACCGCCAGGGTCTTGTGGGTCACCACCAGGCGGCCCAGCGTGTCGATGGTGAAGGGCTGGCCTTCGCGCGCCGCGCCGGTGCCGCTGTCGGTGGGCGCTTTGGGCGTGAGGTCGTCGTCGGCGATCGGGGCGTCGGGGCGCATGTAGCGCGCGCCCTCGTGCAGGGCCAGCGCCTGCGCCGAGCTGTCCAGGCGCCCGCCCGCGTCAGCGCGCGCCAGGTAGGCGGTGCCCGCCGCGACGGCGACGATGCCGGCGGTGGCCATCCAGAACGGGGTGGAGAAAGCAGCCATGGGTCAGCCCTTTCGCGGGGGTGCTTCGCGGCGGGCATGCACCCTGCGGCGCATGCCCGTTGTCACGAGGCGACTCAGTGCGTCACGAAACCGTTGAGCCAGGTGAGGTTGGCTTTCAGGCCCCAGTTGGTCGAACCGTTGCGCCAGGTGCTGTCGGTCGTGCTCTGCAGGCCCAGGCAGCCGCCGACGCGCTGGTAGCAATGATCGGCCGAGCCGTCGCCCACGGCGCTGTCGCGGATCATGATCCAGCCGCTGCCGTTGGTGGCCAGGCACTCGTAGGCGAGCGAGCCGCAGCTGCGGCCGGCGACCGACTCGGACGACGAGCGCACGCTGTTGACCGGGAAGCTGTCGCTCTGGCCGTTGACGACGCGCACGTTGTCCTTCGAGATCGTGTAGCCGCCCGGCGTCATGCACGAGCTCATCACGTAGGTCGTGTACGAGGTGTGCGAGCCCATGCCGTAGGCGGCACGCACGCGGCTGTCGTAGTTCTTCGCGTTGAGGGCGATCACCGAGCCCTGGCTGAAGCCGGCGACGACGATGCCCTTGGAACAGTCGGCGCTGGCGCGGGCGCACAGCTTGGAGATGGCGCTGCTGGAGGAGCCGCTGTTGTAGATGTAGCGCGCCTTCGAGAGGATCTGCGAGCAGGTGCCGAAGAGCGAGCTGTCGTACTGCACGGCGGCGGCGACGAAGCCCTTGGCGGCCATCTCGGCGACCGCGCCCATGGCCTGGGCGTTGTCATAGCTTTCGGTCGTGCCCACGGTGTAGATGAACACCGGGTGCTTGCCCGTGGCGGGCTCGGTGCCCTTGATCGAGTAGGTGGACAGGCCAGCCGAGTAGGAGCTGGTGAAGTCGCCGGCCCAGGCCGTGGCGGTGCCGAGAAGGGCGGCGGCGGCCCCGACGAAGGTGGCAGCGGTGCGGATCAGACGAGAGTGCATACGACGATCTCCATTGGGTGGGTGCCGGGCGGCGTCTCTGGCTTCCGCCCTCTTGTTGCCCTGAGACAGTTCAGGGTGGAGTCAATGTTGCACGGTAGTCCAACTTAGGCTTCCGGGTTTTTCCTCCGGCCGTGTACTTCTTGTCACATCTGGCCGAAAACACAGGGAAAGCCCTTGGTTTGCGAGGGCTTGCTGAGGTTTTTGCCCGGTTGTGCAATCTTTCCGCTGGCCAATATTCGTCGGGTGTGCAGTTTTGTGGGGTGTGGGGGTGAATGCCACCCCGGGCACGGAAGCGCGCCGCGCCGCAGGTCAGCGGCGTTCCACGACCACCGGCACGAGCTTCAGGGCCTCGCGGATGCGCGCGGCCGCATCGGTGGCTTCGCCGCGTGAGCCATAAGGCCCGGCCTGCAGGCGGAAGAGCTGCGGCTCGCCGATGACCGCCAGGCGAGGCGACAGCCAGTCCAGTTCGCCGGCCACTTGGCGCTGGAACTGTTCGGCCCCGTCGCGCTGGCGGAAGGCGCCCAGCTGCACCCAGAAGCCCGGGGCGACCGGCTCGGCGCGGTCGCTGCCATCGGTGCGGGCCGTGGCGACCGGCTCCGCCGCCTCGGGCGGGCCGTCGGCTTTCCAGGCGCCGCTTCGGATCTGCTCGTGCGTGAGCCGTTCCACCTCCACCGGCGCCACGCCGTTCAGCACGCCCAGGCGCAGCGCGGCGGTGTAGCTGAGGTCGATCACCCGGTCGGCGTGGAAGGGGCCTCGGTCGTTCACGCGCACGATCACCTCGCGCCCGTTGGCCGGGTTGCGCACCCGGGCGTAGCTCGGCAGCGGCATGGTCTTGTGCGCCGCGCTCATCGCATACATGTCGTAGCGCTCGCCGCTCGCCGTGGGCCGGCCGTGGAACTTGCGGCCATACCAGGACGCGAGGCCCTTCTCGGCCATCGGCTTGTCGGTCGTGACCGGCGTGTAGCTGCGCCCGTTCACCGTGTAGGGCTTGTTGGGGCCGCCGCTGCGGATGGGCTCGACCCGGGGCTGCGCATCGGGTGTCTTGTCGAGCCCGCTGGGCGGCTTGGCCTCGGGGCCATCCCGGGTGGGGGTGGAGCTGCAGGCGGCGAGCAGTGCCAGCAGGAAGGCCGTCGCGGCCTGGGTCAGCCGGAGGGAGATGGGAGCGCCGAGCGGTGAGGCGTGCATGCCGAAAATTCTGGCAGACACCTCACCGCTGCGGACGGCCCGCCCCACACGAGGTAGGGCGAGGCCACGGAGGTGTCAGGGCGTGACGAAGCTCTTCAGCCAGTTCTGGTTGGCGTTCATCTGCCAGGCGGCGCTGCCGGTGCGGAAGCCGCTGTCGATGCCGCTTGGCGTGGTGCAGCCGCCGACCATCATGTAGCAGTGGTCGGCCGAGCCGTCTTGCACTTCGCTGCCGCGCACGATGTACCAGCCGCTGCCGTTGCTGCGGAAGCACGAGTACGCGCTGCTGCCGCACGAGAGGCCGGTGATCGCCTGGTTGGCAGTGCGCACGTTGCTCGCGGTCGGGCCGACGAAGGTGTCGGACTCGCCGTTGACGAGGCGGATGCGGTCGGCCGCCTGGGTGTGGCCGCCGTTGTTCATGCACGAGCTGAGGTTGTAGATCGAGTAGTTGGTGCCGGCGCCCTGGCCGTACGAGGCGCGCACGCGGCTGTCGTAGTTCTTCGCCAGCACCGAGATGATCGAACCCTGGCTCAGGCCGCCGGTGACCACGCCCTTGGAGCAGTCGGCCTTGCTGCGCGCGCACAGCTTGGCGATCGCGCTGTTGCTGCTGCCGCTGTTGAAGATGCAGCGCGCCTTGGTGCCGATGCTGGAGCAGGAGCCGAAGCTGCCGTTCGAGTACTCCACCGTGGCGGCGACGAAGCCCTTGTTGGCCATCGCCTGCACCTGCGTCATCGCGAGTTCGCCGTCGTAGGTCTCGCCGGTGCCGACGATGTGCACGTACACCGGGTACTTGCCCGTGGCGCTGGGCTCGTAGCCTTTGACGGTGTAGGTGCTGCCGCACAGGCTGGTGGTGCCGCCGCGGTAGGTGGTCGTGAACGAACTCTGCGCGAAGGCGCTGACGCTCAGCGACGTGGCACACACGGCGAGGCCGAGTTGCAGCAGGCGTTTTCCGAAGGTCTTCATCTGGTTGTCTCCTGGTGGGTGTCGAACGGGAAAGCGGTGAACGGAACGAGGGCGCCTCAGTGCAGGCCCAGGCTGCGGGCTTCGTGGAGCTGCTCGCCCTGGAAGTGCTGCTGCAGCAGCTCGTCGAGCAGGGCCGCGCGCTCGGGGCTGTCGAACGGGTGGGCCGCAAAGAGCGCGTCGCGCTGGCGCACGAAGGCGGGGTGGCGCAGCGACCAGGCCTGGCGACGGGTGTCGAGCTGCTCGCGCTCGAGTTCGACCGGCGACTTCGCGCCCTCGACGTCGACGAACTGCCGGCGGCGAAACACCACCTCGTCGTCGCTCTCGCCCTCGTCGCGCATCTGCGCGGCGATGCGCTCCATCGCGACCGAGAACTCGGTGCCGGCGAACTCCTGCGCGGCCACTTCGGGTGGCAGGCCCATGCGCAGGGCGAACAGGCGCTGCGCCTGCTGCGTCTCGGTGAGGCTGGTGTCGGCAAAGATGCGCGCCACTTCGCTCGCATAGAGCGCACGCGCTTCCTGCACGCCGAAGATTTTTGCACCGTCACTGTGTCGAAATGACGGCGGCGCAGCGCCATGGTCTTGTCGAGCAGCTCGCGTGGCGGCACGGCGCCGTGTGCCTTCAGCTCGCGCAGCATCTCGCGCTCGGCCTCGCGGTAGGCGGCGTAGCGCTGCAGCAGCGGCCAGGCCCGCTCGGCGGCCAGCGGCGGCAGTTCGGCGCGCAGGCGCGGTTCGAGCGGTGCAAGCGGCTGGCCGCGGGCCACGAGTGCCAGCCAGCTGTCGAGCACCGGCAGGGTCTTGGCGCTGACGACCAGGCGCCCGAGCGCGTCGACGGTGAACGGGCTGCCGGCGCGCAGGGCGGGCGGTGGTGTGGCCGCGGTGTCGTCCGCCTCGGCGGGCAGCATCACGTCGGCCAGGCGCGCGCTGCGGTCGGGCGGAGCGCCCAGCGAATGGACGGGGTCGTGGCCTTCGTCGGACGGGTGCGCCAGGTACGACACACCGGCGGCGAGCGCCGCGACGCTGGCGACGGCCGCCCAGAACGGGGTGGAGAAGGCGGCCATCGGCGGACCTTTCTCGTGGTGGGTGGGGATCAAGACGTGCCGGCGCTGCGGCCCCAGGCGAGGCCGCAGCGCGCGTCACGACGGGTGGGTCGGGCTCAGTGCGTCACGAAGCCGTTGAGCCAGTTCAGGTTGGCCTTCAGGCCCCAGTTGGTGGAGCCGTTGCGCCAGGTGCTGTCGGTCGTGCTCTGCAGGCCCACGCAGCCTCCGACGCGCTGGTAGCAGTGGTCGGCCGAGCCGTCGCCCACGGCGCTGTCGCGGATCATGATCCAGCCGCTGCCGTTGGTGTTCAGGCACTCGTAGGCGAGCGAACCGCAGCTCTTGCCGGCAACGGCTTCCGACGACGACCGTACGGTGGTCGCGGTGCCGCCGGGGAAGATGTCGCTCTGGCCGTTGACGATGCGCACGTTGTTCTTGTTCAGCGTGTAGCGGCCGGCGTTCATGCACGAGTTCATCACGTAGGTGGTGTACAGGTTGTGCGACCCCATGCCGTAGGCGGCGCGCACGCGGCTGTCGTAGTTGCGCGCGTTGATCGCGATCACCGAGCCCTGGCTGAAGCCGGCCACGACCACGCCCTTGCTGCAGTCGGCGGTGGCACGCGAGCACAGCCGCGAGATGGCGCTGCTGCTGGAGCCGCTGTTGTAGATGTAGCGCGCTTTCGACAGGATCTGCGAGCAGGTGCCGAAGAGGCTGCTGTCGTATTGCACGGCGGCGGCGACGAAGCCCTTGGCGGCCATCTCGGCGACCGCACCCATCGCCTGGGCGTTGTCGTAGTCCTCGGTGGTGCCCACGGTGTAGATGAACACGGGGTGCTTGCCCGACGCGGGCTCCGTGCCTTTGATGCGGTAGCTGCTGAGGCCCGCGGAATAGGTGGCGGTGAAGTCACCGGCCCAGGCGGCGGTGCCCAGCAGGGCGGTGGCGGCGGTGAGGGCGGCGGCCCGGATGAAGCGCGAAACCATCTCTGTCTCCTTGTCATGGTGGGCGCCATCCATCTGCGCCCTCGTTGCCCTGACGGGTTCAGGGTGGCGCGGAATATTGCACTCGCGTGCGATTCGTCCTTGAAGCTTCTTGCGACCAGGGTCGGCGCCGGTCCGATGAAAGGATTCAGCTACGGGAAAACGCCGACGACTCTGTGGCGATCCCACCCCAAAAGCCCACGCCGAGCGGGCTGGGCGTGTCGCGCTCAGTCGGCGCTGAGCCAGCGCGCGAAGGCCTGCGTCACCGCCTCGGGCTGCTCCATCGTGCTCATGTGGCCGCAGCGCTCGACGACCACCAGCCGCGAACCGGCGATGCGCGCCTGCAGGTGTTCGTGGCGCGCGGGCGGGCTCCAGGCGTCGTCGCGCCCGCACAGCACGAGCGTCGGGCAGGTGATGGTGGGCAGCAGCGGGTCGGCATCGGGCCGATCGAGCAGCGCCTTGATCTGCGCCCCAAACACCTCGGGCGTGCTGCGCTCGAACATGTCGAGGATGGCCGCGAAGACCGGGCCGCCGATGCGGCTCTCGTGCACCATGCCGCGGGCCCATTCGTCGGCCATCGCGCGCATGCCTTCGCGGCGCGCCTTGTCGAGCAGCGTGTGGCGGCCGAGCCGCTCGTTCTCGCCGGCCTCACCGGGGGCCAGCGGGTGGTAGGAGGTGTCGAGCAACGCCAGGTGGGTGACGCGCCCGGGCGCCTGGCGCCACACCTCAAAGGCGACCCGGCCGCCCATCGAGTGGCCGGCGAGGGCGAAGCGCTCGGCCGGGACGGTGTCGAGCACATGGCGCGCCATCGCGCCGAGGCTGTCGAGCAGGCCATAGTGGGCCACGTGGCATTCGGCGAGATGGCGCAGGCCCTCGATCTGCGGTGCCCAGACCGCGCGGTCGCACAGCAGGCCGGGCAGCAGCACGAGGGGCACGGCAACGCTCATGCGGAGAACTCTTCGGTGTCGACGCCCGCCTGCGCCATTGCGTCGTAGCGTGGGCCGGCGACGGTGCGCGGGTTGATCAGCGCGTCGAGCTGCTGCATCACACCGGCATCGAGCCTCACCGCGTCCGCGCGGAGGTCGTCTTCCAGGTGCGTGATGCGGCGTGTGCCGGGGATGGGGATGATGTGCGGGGCGCGGTGCAGCAGCCACGCCAGCGCCAGCTGCGAGGGCGTGCAGCCGACGCGCGCCGCGATGGCGGCGTAGCCGTCGAGCAGCTTGAGGTTGGCGGCGTAGTTCTCGGGTGAGAAGCGCGGCATGGTCTTGCGGATGTCGCGCTCGCCGAGCGTCGTGACGTCTTGCAGGGTGCCGGTGAGAAAGCCGCGCGCCAACGGGCTGAAGGCCACGAAGGCGGCACCGAGCTTCGCGGCAGGCGTCGAGCACGGCGATCTCGGGGTTGCGCGTCCACAGCGAGTATTCGGTCTGCACCGCGGTGATCGGGTGCACGGCATGTGCGCGCCGGATCGTCGCCGCCGAGACTTCCGACAGGCCGATCGTGCGCACCTTGCCCTCGCGCACCAGGTCGCCCATTGCGCCCACGCTGTCTTCGATGGGCACACGCTTGTCCCAGCGGTGCAGGTAGAAGAGGTCGATGACGTCGGTGCGCAGGCGTTTCAGGCTCTGCTCGCAGCTCCACTTGAGCGTTTCGGGCCGGCCGTCGACCACGCGCTTGCCTTCCGCGTTGCCGTGCAGCCCGCCCTTGCTCGCGAGCGTGAACCTTGACCGGTGGGGCGACAGCACCTCGCCGAGCAGCGTTTCGTTGAGGCCGAAACCATAGAGCGCCGCGGTGTCGAAGAGCGTGACGCCCAGGTCGAGCGCGCGCAGCAGCAGCGCCTCGGCCTCGGGTTTCGAGGGCGGCGCGCCATAGGCATGGCTCAGGTTCATGCAGCCCAGCCCGAGGGCCGAGACGGTGAACGGGCCGAGCCGGCGCTGCTGCATCACGCCTGCAGCTGCTGTTCCAGCTGGTGCAGCACCTGGTAGCAGGGCAGCACCTGCGCCACGCTGGCGTTGGGCTCGCGCTTGTCGCGGATGGCGGCGAAGAACTCGCGGTCCTGAAGCTCGATGCCGTTCATGCTCACGGCGACCTTGCTCACGTCGAGCTTCTCGTCCTTGCCGTTGAAGAGATCGTCATAGCGCGCGATGTAGGTGGCCGTGTCGCCGATGTAGCGGAAGAAGGTGCCGAGCGGGCCCTCGTTGTTGAAGCTCAGGCTGAGCGTGCAGATCGCCCCGTTGGCCGCCTTCAGCTGGATCGACATGTCCATCGCGATGCCGAGCGTCGGATGGATGGGGCCCTGGATCGCATTCGCCTTCACGATCGGCGAGCCGCACTGGTAGGCGAAGAGGTCAACCGTGTGCGCGGCGTGATGCCACAGCAGGTGGTCGGTCCATGAGCGCGGCTGGCCGAGCGCGTTCATGTTGGTGCGGCGGAAGAAATAGGTCTGCACATCCATCTGCTGGATGTTGAATTCGCCCGCGACGATCTTCTGGTGCACGTACTGGTGGCTGGGGTTGAAGCGGCGGGTATGGCCGCACATCGCCACAAGGCCGGTCTCCTTCTGCAGCGCGACGACCTTCTCGCCGTCTTTCAGCACGTCGCAGAGCGGGATCTCCACCTGCACGTGCTTGCCCGCGGTCAGGCAGGCGATCGACTGCTCGGCGTGCATCTGCGTCGGCGTGCACAGGATCACCGCGTCCACTTCCTTGATCTTGAGGCTGTCTGCGAGGTCGGTGGTGACGTGCCGGATGCCGTACTTGTCTGCCACTTCCTGCGTCTTGCCGAGGTCGCGGCTGATCAGCGACACCACTTCCACACCGTCGATCAGCTTGATGGCGTCGAGGTGCTTGATGCCGAACGCGCCGGCGCCTGCCAGTGCTACCTTGATCGTCATGCTTGGTTCTCCAGGATCAGATGGCCCACGGCGGTGTTCGACGCGGGCACGTGATAGAAGCGATGGGCCACCTTGGGTGGTTTGGCGCTCATGGCGCCACGTGCGATCAGCCACATCACGAGTTCGATGCCTTCGCTGCCGGCTTCACGCACGTAGTCGATGTGCGGCACCTTGGCCAGGCCTTCGGGGTCGGCGATCAGGCGGTCGAGGAAGTTGTTGTCGAACTCTTTGTTGATGAGCCCGGCACGCGGCCCCTGAAGCTGGTGGCTCATGCCACCGGTGCCCCAGATCTGCACGTTCAGCGGCTTGTCGTAGCTCGCGATCGCGCGGCCGATGGCCTTGCCGAGGTTGTAGCAACGCTGGCCCGAGGGCACTGGGTACTGCACCACGTTGACCGCGAACGGGATCACCTTGCAGGGCCACTTGTCGGGCTGGCCGAACATCAGCGACAGCGGCACGGTGAGCCCGTGGTCCACGTCCATCTTGTTGACGATGGTGAGGTCGAAGTCGTCTTGAATGACCGAGTGCGCGATGTGCGAGGCGAACTCGGCGTCGCCCTCCACCACGGGCACGGGCCGCGCGCCGTAGCCTTCGTCGGCCGGCTGGTAGCGGTCGGCGCAGCCGATGGCGAAGGTCGGGATCATCTCCAGGCTGAAGGCCGTGGCGTGATCGTTGTAGACGAGGAAGATCACGTCGGGCGTGTTGTCCTTCATCCATTGTTTGGAGAAGTCGTAGCCCTTGAAGACGGGCTGCCAGTAGGGCTCGCCGGTCTTGCCCTGGTCGAGCGCCGCGCCGATGGCGGGCACGTGCGAGGTGTAGACGGATGCGGTGATCTTGGCCATGTCAGTTCATTTCGTCTTGCCAGCGGCGCCTTGCGGCTGGCGGTGGGGTTGGGCGTCGCCGTCTTCGCCGAGCCGGCGGTTGCCCTCGGCCGAGCGGCCGCCGGCGATCATCATGTTGCGGTACTCCTCTTCGGTCATCCCGGTCATCGAGCCCGCCATCTGCTGGAAGCTCTTGCCGTCGGTGGCGCCGATCTTGGCGAGGAAATAGATGTTGCCGCCGAGCGCGATGCAGCGGTTGAGGTCGCGTGCGAGCACGGCCTCTTTCTGCTCTTCGCTCATCGGCCACTCGTCGAGGTAGGCCCGCTCGTTGGCCTTGAAGCGCTCGCGGTTCGCGGCCTTCATCAGCGACATGCAGAACTGGTTGAGGTGGAAGCCCTTGCGGGACTGTTCGGCATCGAAGATCGTGGTGCCAGGGATGTCGAGGTACGGTTTTTCAAGTGACATGGAGAGTCCTCTCAAGGACGGCATTCAAAACTCGAGGCCGCGTTGACGTTGCCGCTGCCGAGGTAGCGCGGCACGAGCGGCCAGCGGCACAGCGGGCGTGAGCGAGACACGGTGAAGGGCGGTTTGGCGCTTTGCTCCACCAGCTGCAGCTTGGCGGGCACCTGGCCGCGCTCCACCCAGTCGGTCAGCGCGCCCAGCATGTCGACATTGGCCGGGCCGCCGGTGCCCACGTGGTCGACGTTAGGCGCGGTGTAGAGGTGGAAGAAGCCGTCGACGCTGGCCTGCCCCATCGCCTGCACCACCGACTGGTGGTAGGCGATGCCGGCGTACGGGCTCTGTGCGTAGTCGGCCATGTTCTCCAGAACGATCAGCTTGCCGCCGCGCGCACGGAAGGCACGCAGGTCGGGGTTGGTCGCATCCATCAGCGCCGAGACCTCCCGAATGCGCTTCTCATGGTCGGCCGGCTTGTACTTCAGCAGGTCGTAGGCCGGGTCGCGGGCGTAGAAATACTGGATCGCCCCCGCACCGTAGTACCAGGCGATGCTGTTGCTCGGCTGCGGCGGCAGCGAGGGTGGCACGCTGCCCAGCCACCAGGTTGACCAGCCGCCGGTCGGGCCGTAGGAGGTGAGGCCTTCGCCGCTCGGGCCGCGGCCGGGGTAGTCGCGCACGCCGTGGGCGAGGTCGACGTCGAAGCGCAGCGGCGCGTGCAGCGTCTTCACCGACTGCACCTGTGCCGCGCTCAGGCACGCGTCGCTCGGGGTGCCGGAACAGCGCAGCGCGTCCACGTTGAAGCGTGTCTTGCAGGCGACCGGGTCGCCGACGATCCCGTCGGCCAGGCCATCGAGCCCATCGCAGGCGGCGAGCACCGCGTCGTGCACCAGCTTCACCTGCGGTGGGCGGATCCAGCCTTCACCCATGGTCGCCAGGCCATCGCGCAGGCCGGCGTGCTGCAGGCCCGTCCAGTGGATCACCGGCACACGGCTGAAGATGCCGTCGAAGGCGTCGGGGTAACGCTGCGCCATCGTGAGGCCTTCGCGGCCGCCTTCGGAGCTGCCCACGAAATAGAGCCGGCTCGGGCCGCGCCCGTAGGCCGACTGCATCAGCGCGACCGCCACGTCGCGCACCTTCTTGTACGACGCGTGGGCGAAGTTGACGAGCGCTTCGTCGTTGAGCGCAAAGGCCTGCGGCGGCTGGCCGGGGTGGGTCTGGTGGCCGGAGTCGGTGCCGACGGTGGCGTAGCCACGCGCCAGCGGCGCGGGTTCGTCGAAGCGCGCGGCGGGCAGCAGCGCGAGGCCGCTGATCAGCGTGCCGTTGAAGCCGCCGCCGCCGTATTGCACCGAGCGGCCGTTCCAGCGTTCGGGCAGGTTGAGCTGGAACTGGATCGGCGGTGCCGCCGGGTCCAGCGGGGCGATGCTGCCGAGCAGCCTGCAGTGGTCCGGCGTGGCCGGCGTGATGGTGGCCGACGGGGTGGGGCCACGTTCGGCGACGGCGAGCTTGCTGCCCGGGACCCAGGTGGCGGAGGTCACTCGTGCCACGCCGCTCGGCAGGCCGATGCGCTCGGCCGCGACCGTCGTGCCGGCGAGCGAGGCACAGCCGGCCTTGGGGTCGGCGCTCGTCAGCACGCCGGTGGAGGCACAGCCGGTGAGGCCGGCGAGCAGGGTCATGCAGAGCAGCGAGCGGGTCATGGGGTCAGCGGGCCTCTTCGGGCCAGTAGAGCCGAATCGGGTTGTCGACCAGCAGTTTCTTCTGCAGCTCGGCGGTGGTCGCGATGTGCGGGATGAAGTCGACCAGCAGTCCGTCGTCGGGCATGTGGTGCTTGAGGTTCGGGTGCGGCCAGTCAGTGCCCCACAGCACACGGTCGGGGAAGGACTCGACGATGCGTCTGGCGAACGGGATCACGTCGCGGTAGGCGTGGCGCTCGCCGTTCAGGGCGGGCGGGCCCGAGACCGAAAGACGCTCCGGACAACTGACCTTGCTCCACACGTTGGGGTACTCGCGCATGAACTTCACGAACAGTTCGAACTCCGGCCCGTCGACCGGCTTGCTCACGTCGGGCCGTCCCATGTGGTCGACCACCACGGTGGTCGGCAGGGCGGTGAAGAAGTCCCACAGCTCCGGCAGATCGACCGCCTCGAAATAGATCACCACGTGCCAGCCGAGCGGGGCGATGCGCGCGGCGATCTCCATCAGCTCGTCCTTGGGCGTGAAGTCGACCAGGCGCTTGACGAAGTTGAAGCGCACGCCGCGCACGCCGGCCTCGTTCATCGCCTTCAACTCGTCGTCGGTCACCGAACGCTTGACCGTGGCCACGCCGCGCGCCTTGCCTTTCGAATGGATGAGCGCATCGACCATCGCGCGGTTGTCTGCCCCGTGGCAGGTGGCCTGCACGACCACGTTGCGATCGAAGCCCAGATGGTCGCGCAAGGCGTAGAGCTGGTGCTTTGATGCATCGCAAGGCGTGTACTTGCGCTCGGGGGCGTACGGGAACTCCTCACCGGGGCCGAACACGTGGCAGTGAGCGTCGACCGCACCCGCGGGGAGCGTGAAGGCGGGTTTGCTCGGGCCGGCGTACCAGTCGAGCCAGCCGGGGGTCTTCTCGAATTGCATGAGACGGTTCAGTCGATGGGTTTGAATTGGGCGAGCAGGCGGTCGGCCTCGGTGCGCCAGTCGACGCTGCGGGCGAATTCCTTCGTGCCCTTCGGGCCGAAGAGGCCGGCGTCGGCCAGGTCGGCGACCCAGGCCTGCCGCTCGGCGGTGCCGCTCGCGGACCAGGGCTCCAGGCCGATCTCGCGCACCGTCTGCGCCACCTCGCGCAGCTCTTCGCTGCGGCGGCGGCCGTGTTCGATCACGCGCTGGAAGAAATAGGCGCCTTGCTTTTCCCAGTCGATGCCGGGGAAGGTCTCGACCAGCGAGGCGATCACCGCGTCTTCCACGCCATAGGCGCGGGCGGTGGTGAAGCTCTCGATCACCATCGCCTCCAGCCCCTTGATCATGATGCTGCGGCACATCTTGGTGGCCGAGGCGACGCCGAGCTTCTCGCTCGTCACCTTGCTGTCGAAGCCGAGCGCGTTGAGGAGCGGCATCAGCGCCTTGGCATCCGGCCCGCCGAGCAGCAGCGGCACCTTGATGCGATAGGGCGGAATGGACGTCATCACCGCCCCTTCGACATACCGCCCGCCATTTCGGTTGACGATGTCGGCCGCGCGGATCTTGGCGCCCGGCGAGGCGGAGTTGAAGTCGAGGAAGAAGGCGCTCGGGCGAATCGACGGCGCGCAGGCTTCGGCCACCGGCACAGCCTGGCTGGCGGTAACAGCGCTGAGGATGAAGTCGGCGTTTTCCGCCAGCTCGGCGTGTGATTCGTACAGCCTCACGCCGTGAATGGCCGCGTGCTGGCGCAGCGGCGAACCGGCTTCGCTGTGCAGCTTCAGGTCATGCGCACTGACCTTCACGCCCTGCTTGCGCAGGTCTTCGGCCAGGATGCGGCCGACCTCGCCATAGCCGACGAGGCCGACGTGCCACTGCTTGGGATCGGTGTTCATGGAGCGCTCCTTCGTCACCGAGCGAATCGGTGTCAGTCGATGTACCTGAGGCCGGCTTTTTCGAGCGGCTCACGCATCTTGTACATGTCCAGGCCCAGCACGCCGGAGGCGAGCTTTTCGCGCTTCTCGCCTTCGAGGGCTTCGCGGGCCACGGCGGCTTCCAGCGTCTTGGCGGCGATGGCACGCGGCACGCACACCACGCCGTCGTCGTCGGCCACGATCACGTCGCCCGGCGTCACCAGCATGCCGGCACAGACCACGGGGATGTTGACCGAGCCGAGCGTGGCCTTGATCGTGCCCTTGCTGCTGATGGCCTTGCTCCACACCGGGAACTTCATCTCGGCGAGCGTCTTCACATCGCGCACGCCGGCGTCGATGACGAGGGCGCGGGCGCCCCGCGCCTGGAAGGAGGTGGCGAGCAGGTCGCCGAAGTAGCCGTCGGTGCACTCGGCGGTGACCGCCGCGACGACGATGTCACCGGGGCGGATCTGTTCGGCGACGACATGCATCATCCAGTTGTCGCCCGGATGCAGCAGCACGGTGACGGCGGTGCCCGACACCTGCGCGCCGGCGTAGATCGGCCGCATGTAGGGCTTCAAGAGGCCGACACGGCCCATCGCTTCATGGACCGTGGCACTGCCGAGCGCGGCCAGCTTGTCGGCGACGGCCGAGTCGGTGCGCTGGATGTTGCGGTAGACGACGCCCAGTTCGTACATCTCACTTCCCCTTCTTCTTCAGAGCCGCGTCGAGACGCGGATACACGCGGCGCGCATTCGCCTCGTAGACCTTGTGCTTGTCTTCGGCCGAGAGGATCTTCGAGGCCTCGATGTAGCGCTTGGTGTCGTCGTAGTAGTGCCCGGTCTCGGGGTCGATGCCACGCACCGCACCGATCATTTCGCTCGCGAAGAGGATGTTGTCGACCGGGATCACCGTCGTCAGCAGGTCGATGCCCGGCTGGTGGTAGACGCAGGTGTCGAAGAAGAGGTTGTTGAGCAGGTGGTCCTTCAAGAGGGGCTTCTTCAGCTCCTGCGCCAGGCCCCGGTAGCGGCCCCAGTGGTAGGGCGCGGCGCCGCCGCCGTGCGGCACGATGAACTTCAGCTCGGGGAAGTCCTTGAAGAGATCTCCCTGGATCAGCTGCATCACCGCCGTCGTGTCGGCGTTGATGTAGTGCGCACCGGTGGTGTGGAAACACGCGTTGCAGCTCGTGCTCACGTGGATCATCGCGGGGATGCGGTGGTCCACCATCTTTTCGTAGATCGGGTACCAGGCCTTGTCGGTCAGCGGCGGCGACGTCCAGTGCCCGCCCGAGGGGTCGGGGTTGAGGTTGATCGCCACGTTGCCGTATTGGGTGACGCACTTCTCCAGTTCGGGGATGCAGGTCTTCGGGTCGACGCCCGGCGACTGCGGCAGCATCGCCGCGGGGATGAAGTTGTCGGGGAAGAGCCGGGCCACGCGGTAGCAGAGCTCGTTGCAGATCGCGGCCCAGGTCGACGAGACCTCGAAGTCGCCGATGTGGTGGGCCATGAAGCTCGCGCGCGGCGAGAAGATGGTGAGGTCGCTGCCGCGCTCCTGCATCTTCTTGAGCTGGTTGGAGACGATGGTCTCGCGCAGCTCGTCGTCGCTGATCGAAAGCTCCGATGCCTTCGGCAGGTTGGCCTTGTCGTTCAGGTTGGCGATCTGCCGGTTGCGCCAGTCTTCCAGCGCCTTGGGGGCGGTGGTGTAGTGGCCATGGATGTCGATGATGAGGCTCATGTCGGGTGCGCTGAGGAGCGCCGTGGGGGCGATCTGCGAACGATTCTTGCGCAGCACTTCTCATGCAGCAACGAGATAGCCCACATAGCAGCTATGCCCATCCGGCATACTGCCTCCCATGGACCTGAAGCAGCTCGAATACTTCGTGCACGTGGCCGAACTGGGCAGTTTCACCCGTGCGGCGAGCTTCCTGTCGATCGCCCAGCCGGCGCTCAGCCGCCAGGTGCGTGCGCTTGAAGTGGAGCTGCGCCAGTCGCTCTTCGAACGCAACGGCCGCGGCGTCACGCTCACCGAGGCCGGCACCCGCCTGCTGGCGCACGGCCGCGGCATCCTGCAGCAGGTCGAGCGGGCCCGGCTCGACATGGAGGACCACCGCGGCGCCGCCACCGGCCGCCTGGTGCTGGCGCTGCCGCCGAGCGTGAGCCGCACGCTCACCACGCCGCTCGTCGCGTCGTTCCGCGCCCGCTTTCCCAAGGCCACGCTGAGCGTGGTCGAGGGGCTCTCGACCTACGTGCTGGAGTGGCTGGCCATCGGCCGTGTCGACTGCGCGGTCGTCTACAACGTGGCGCCCTCGGCGGCGATCGACCTGGTGCCGGTGCTCGACGAGCAGCTCTACCTCGTGTCGGCGCGCGAGAAGGGCGGCAAGCTGATCGGCCCACCGGTCACGCTGGCCGAAGTGGCCGAGCACGAGCTGGTGATCCCGAGCCTGCCGCACTCCATCCGCATGCTGCTGGAAACGGCGCTCGCCAACGAAGGCCGCAAGGCACGGGTGTCGCTCGAAGTCGAGAGCATCCCGGCCATCCTCGACCTGGTGCAGCAGGGCCAGGCGCATGCGGTGCTCGCGCTCAACGCCATCCGCGCGAGCGGCCATGAAAACCGCTTTGCGGTCAGGCCCATTCGGCGCCCCAAGATGACGACCACGCTGTGGATCGCCACCTCGGCCCAGCGCCACCGCGGGCCGCTGATCGACCAGTCGATCGATCTCGTCAAAGAACTTCTGCTCAAGCTCTGGTCCTGAAACCCTGGTCCTGTCAGGACTGACAGTGGCGGTGTACCTTCCGGCCTGCTCGAATCGTCGGACCTTGGTCGCGGTGCGGCCGGTGTGACCCGGCCTTGAGGAGCTTGCATCCTGAGCCATGACACGAGACGCGTGAAACGCTGGGCCTGGGCGCTGTGTGTGTGCGTCGCAGCGCCCGCGTGGCCGGTGGCCCGTGACCTCGCCGACCTGTCGCTCGAAGAGCTGGCCACGCTGGAAGTCACGTCGGTGTCGCGGCGCGGCGAGCCGCTGCGCGCGGCGCCTGCGTCCATCTACGTCATCACCGCCAATGCGATCCGCCGCGCGGGCGTGAGCTCGTTGCCGGAGGCCTTGCGCCTCGCGCCCAACCTGCAGGTGGCGCGCATCGACGCCACCCAATACGCCATCAGCGCCCGCGGTTTCAACAACGCCATCGGCAACAAGCTGCTGGTGCTGATCGACGGCCGCACCGTCTACACGCCGTTTTTCTCGGGCGTCTTCTGGGACCAGCAGGACGTGCTGCTCGACGACGTGGAGCGCATCGAGGTCATCAGCGGCCCGGGTGCCACGCTGTGGGGGGCCAATGCGGTCAACGGGGTCATCAACATCCTCACCCGCGCCAGCGCCGACACCCAGGGCACGGTCGTGGCCGGCGGTGCGGGCACCCTGGAGCGCGGCCTGTCGCTGCGCCATGGCGTCGCGCTCGGCGAGGGTGCGCACCTGCGGGTGTACGGTAAGACCACCCGGGCGAAGGCCACCGAGACGGCGGCCGGCACCGACCGGGCCGATGCCAACGAGCGTCACCAGGCCGGCCTGCGCGCCGACTGGGTGGCCGGCACCGACACCTTCACCGTGCAGGGCGACATCTACCGCACGCGCGCCGAGCACCGGGGCGTCTTGCTCGGCACCGAGCTGACGCCGATCGAAGGTTCGGGCGCCAACCTGCTCGGCCGCTGGACACGCCGGCTGAGCGACGGCGGCGAGCTGCGCATCCAGGCCTACCTCGACCACATGGAGCGCGAAGACGCGCTGCTCTACCGCCCGACCGTCGACCTGGCCGACCTGGAGGCGCAGCACGCCTTCCGCCAGGGTCGCCACCAGATCGTCTGGGGCGGCGGCTACCGCCGTGCGCAAGACCGGCTGGAGCGTGGCCTCTTCTTCGGCTTCGTGCCCGAGCGCCAGACGCTCAGTTGGGGCAACCTCTTCGTGCAGGACGAGCTGACCCTGGGTGACGCGCTCAGCCTCACCCTCGGCCTCAAGCTGGAGCACAACGACTTCACCGGCCTGGAGCCGCTGCCCAACCTGCGCCTGGCCTGGCGGCCCGTGCCCCATCAGCTGGTGTGGACGGCGCTGTCGCGTGCGGTGCGTGCGCCGGCGCGGCTCGACCGCGACATCCGCCTGCCGCCCACGCCGCCCTACATCATTGCCGGCGGGCCCGACTTCCGCTCCGAGGTGGCCAACGTGTTCGAGCTGGGCTGGCGCGGCCAGTTCACGGTCGGCTGGAGCGGCTCGGCCACCGCCTTCGTGAGCGACTGGAAGCACCTGCGCAGCGGCCAGCCGCCGCCCAACGCCCAGGTGCAGAACATGATCGATGGCCGGACCTATGGCCTCGAAGCCTGGGCCGACTGGCAGGTGCTGCCCGCCTGGCGCCTGAGCGGCGGCTTCACCACGCTCCAGAAGGACCTGGACCTGCGGCCCGGCAGCACCGACCCGGTCGGCCCGGCCAACCTGGGCGACGACCCGTCTTTCCAGTGGTCGCTGCGCGCTACCGTCACCCCGGTCGAGGGTCAGGAACTCGAACTCGCGCTGCGGCGTGTGGGCAGCCTCCCGCAAGCCGGGGTGCCGGCCTACACCGCGTTCGACGCGCTCTACGGCTGGCGCGTCTCGCGCGACCTGGAGCTGTCGCTCGTCGGGCAGAACCTGCTTGACCCCGGGCACGCCGAATTCGGCGCGGCGCCGGGGCGCAGCGAGGTCGGGCGCGGCATCGGCCTCTGGCTGAGGTGGTCGTTGTGAAGCGGCGCGCGGCGGTGTGCCTCGGGCTGCACGCTGCAGCAGGCGTCGCCGGGCTGTGGCCGCAGGCAGCTTGGGCGCAGCCGGAGGGCGGCGTCGGCGAGTACCAGGTCAAGGCGGCCTACCTCTACAAGTTCCTTGATTTCGTCGACTGGCCGGCGACGGCCTTCGAAGGGCCGAAGAGCCCCTTCGTCATCGGTGTCGCCGGGGCCGATGTCCTGGCCGACGAACTCGATGCGCTCATCGCGCGCCGGCGTGTCGAGAGCCGGCCGGTGGTGGCGCGCCGGCTGCGGCCGGGCGAGGCGCCGAAGGGCCTGCACGTGCTCTTCATCGGCCGCGCGGCGGCCAGCCGCAGCGCCGCGCTGCTGGCTGCCACCGCCCAGCAGCCGGTGCTCACCGTCACCGAGGCCGACGACGGCCTGCCGCCCGGCAGCAGGATCAACTTCGTGGTGGTCGACAAGCGTGTGCGCTTTGACGTGGCCCTGCGCGGCGCCGAGGCGCACGAGCTTCAGGATCAGCTCGCGCCTGCTCGGTGTGGCACGCCGGGTGGAGGGCGCGTCATGACGGCGCCGCGGCGCACCTCCGTGTCGCTGCAGGCCAAGCTGGTCGGCGTGGTGCTGCTCACCACGCTCGTCGCGCTGGTGGTCGCGCTTGCGGCCATGATCGCCTTCGACCTGCGGGCCTACCACCGCTCGTGGGTGAGTGACATGGCGGCGCAGGCCGAGCTGCTCGGCCAGACCACCGCCACCGCGCTCTCCTTCGACGACGCCAAGGTTGCAAGCGACACGCTGGCCCTGCTGCGCTCGCGGCCGCAGGTGCGCGCCGCGGCCATCTACGACGGCAAGGGGCAGCTCTTCGCCGTCTACCCGGCCACGGCCGCCTCGGGGGTGTTTGCGCCGGAGCCCGAGGCGCCGGGTGTGCGCGTCGAGCAGCGCGAGCTGTGGGTCACCACGCCCATCGTCGACGACAGCGGCGTGCTCGGCACCGTCCACCTGCGTGCCGACTACGCGCTGTACGAGCGGGTCGTCGGCTACGCCGGCATTGCGCTGGCGGTGCTGGTGGCGGCGATGGGCCTCGCCTGGATCATCTCGCTGCGCCTGCAGCGGGTGGTGACACGCCCGGTGCTGGCGATCGCGACGACGGCGCGCGAGGTGGTCGAGCAGCGCGATTTCTCGCGCCGCGCGCAGAAGATGAGCGACGACGAGGTGGGCACGCTCGCCGAGTCGTTCAACGACATGATGGCCGAGATCGAGCGCCGGGTGCATGAGAACGAAGCCGCGCTGCGCGAGATCGCCCGCGAGGTGAACGACCGCCGCCAGGCGCAGCACGAGGTGATGCAGCTCAACGAGCGGCTGGAAGCGCGTGTGCAGGAGCGCACCGCCCAGCTCGAGGCCTCGAACCGCGAGCTCGCCCAGGCGACCGACGCCGCCGAGCGCGCCAACCGCGCCAAGTCGGAGTTCATCTCCAGCATGAGCCACGAGCTGCGCACGCCGCTCAACGCCATCCTCGGCTTCGGCCAGCTCCTGGCCACCGAGGGCATCTCGCTGTCGGCCGGCAAGCGCGCCGAGTTCACGCAGCACATCCTCAAGGCCGGCAGCCACCTGCTGAGCCTCATCAACGAGGTGCTCGACCTTGCGCGCATCGAGTCGGCCAACCTGATGCTTTCGCCCGAGCCGGTGGAGGTGGCGACGCTGCTGAAGGAATGCCACACCATGCTGGAGCCGGCGGCGGCGCAGCGCGGGCTGCACATGCTGATGCCCTTCGATGCGCCGCTCACCGTGGTGGCCGACCGCACGCGCCTGAAGCAGGTGCTGCTCAACCTGCTGTCCAACGCCATCAAGTACAACCGCGACGAAGGCGCGTTGGTCGTCGAGTGCGAACCGGTGGCCGGCGGCATGGCGCGGGTGACGGTGCGCGACACCGGCCCCGGCCTGCGGCCCGAGCAGGTGGCTGCCCTGTTCCAGCCCTTCAACCGCCTGGGCCAGGAAGCGAGCACGGTCGAAGGCACTGGCATCGGTCTGGTGGTGACCAAACGCCTGGTCGAGCTGATGGGCGGGCGCATCGGCGTCAAGAGCACACCCGGCGTGGGCAGCGAGTTCTGGATCGAACTCAAGCGCTCGCAAGACGCCGCGTTCGCCGCCGACACCGACCGCGCGCCGCTCACCGCCCGCGACCCGCAGGCGTCGCCGCACATGCCGCTGCTGCTCTACGTGGAAGACAACCCGGCCAACCTGCGGCTGGTGGAGGAGATCGTCGCCTTCCGCGGCGACCTGCGCATGCTCTCGGCCCCCGATGCGCAGCTGGGCATCGAGCTGGCCCGGGCGCACCTGCCGCAGCTCATCCTGATGGACATCCACCTGCCCGGCCTGAGCGGCATCGATGCCCGCGCGCTGCTCGCCGCCGACCCGGTGACGCGCCACATCCCGGTGATCGCGGTCACCGCCGATGCGATGCCACGCGCACGGGCGCAGGGCCTGGAGGCGGGCTTCTTCCGCTACGTCACCAAGCCGATCCATGTCGGCAAGCTCAACGAGGCGATCGACGCCGCGCTGGCGGTTGCGGAAAGCACCACGACGCCGCGCTGATCCGCCGGCCGACGGCGCTCAAGCGGCGGCGCGGCCGGCCGATATCGCTGGCATGGGCACAGCCCTTTCCTCCCGCCTCACCACCCTCCTGCTCGGCCAGGAGGCGCGGCAGCGCCTGCGTGCGTCGCAGGCCTTGATGGTGGTGCTGGTCGATGTGCTGCTGTCGTTCGTGTGCGCCTTCGGTGCGTGGGCCGGCCTGATCGACCCGCGCATGGCGTTCGGCTGGTCGGCCCTCACACTGGTGGGGGTGCTCGCCTTCTATGCCGTCATCCGCAGCGGCTGGAACCTGCGCCTGTCGACCGCCGACCCGGCGCTCACGCTGCCGCAGGGCGTGTTCAGCATCTTCTCCACCGTCGCGGCCTACCTCATCTGCGGGCCGGCGCGCGGGGCAAGCCTCTTGGCGATGGCGATCACGCTCGTGTGCGGCATGTTCGCGCTCAAGCCGGGCCAGGTGCAGCGGCTGAGCGTCTTTTCGGTGCTGCTGCTGGGCACCACCATGATCGGGGCGCACCTCAGGTGGCCCGAGCGTTTCCCGATCGCCGAAGAGGCGCTGCACTTCATGATGATCGCGGTGGTGCTGCCGACCATCGCGGTGCTGGCCGGCCAGCTGAGCACCATGCGCCACAAGCTGCGCCAGCACCGGCTCGACCTCGAACGGGCGCTCGAACACAACCGGCAGCTCGCCATCCGCGACGAACTCACCGGCCTCTACAACCGCCGCCACGTGTTGGCACTGATGCACAAGGAAGTGCAGCGCGCCGAGCGCAGCGGACGGCCGATGTCGATCGCCCTGCTCGACATCGACCACTTCAAGCGCATCAACGACAGCTGCGGCCACGCACAGGGCGACGAGGTGCTCAAGACCTTCGCGCTCACCGTCGGCGCGACCCTGCGCGACACCGACGTGCTCGGCCGCTGGGGCGGCGAGGAGTTCATGGTCGTGCTGCCCGAGACCGATGCGGCCGGCGCCGCCTGCGTGCTCGATCGGGTGCATGCGCGCATGCGCGAGTTGAGCTTCGCCTGTGCGGGCGGTGCCCGGGGCGTGAGCTTCTCGGCCGGCATCGCGGCCTGCGGTGCGGGCGAGGCCTTGCATGCGGCCATCGAGCGGGCCGACGCCGCGCTCTACCGCGCCAAGGAAGGCGGGCGCCAGCGCAGCGTGGTGGCCGAAGGGCCGAACGATGCGGTGCTTGCACACGCCGCAAGCCCTGTGACATCATCCGCCCCGTGACCCGGCTGCCCGCACACCCTCAACACGTCTCGCACCTTGCGAGCGTGGTGCTGCGCCGCTCGGCGAGCTTGGTCGTCACACCGGCTCCCACCTCGATCTCCATTCGAATTCAACTGGACCGTTGAGCTGCGGCCTCGGCCGGTGCTTGGCGGTCCCGCATGTCTGCCGCCGTGTGCGCGTGCTCCGTTGCGAGCGCCGCGCGCCCCTTGCACCGAATGGAGTTCCCCATGTCCGCATTGCTTCAAGACGGCGCCGCCGCGCCGGTGTCGTCGCCCCGTTCCTCTCCCAAGGCCGAGTTGCCCTTTCCCCGTCTGCATGAAGTCGAGCGTGTGGCCTTGCGCCTGGCCGGCCAGATCATGCCCACGCCCGTGTGGCGCTGGCAGACGGGTGTCATCGCCCGCCGTTTCAACCCGCTCACCGAGGTCTGGCTCAAGCTCGAACTCTTCCAGCAGACCGGCAGCTTCAAGCTGCGTGGCGCGCTCAACAGCGTGCAGTCGCTGAGCGACGACGAGCGTCGGCGCGGCGTGGTGGCGGCGAGTGCCGGCAACCATGCGGTGTCGGTGGCCTGCGCGGCGCGCGCCGTCGGCTCACCCGCCACGCTCGTGATGCCGAAGTCGGCGAGCCCGGTGCGGCTCGACGCCTGCCGTGGCTACGGCGCCGAGCTGCGGCTCACCGAGACACTGGCCGAGGCCTTTGCGCTGGCCGACCGCATCGCCGCCGACGAAGGCCGCAGCATGGTCCACCCCTTCGACGGCCCGCGCACCGCCGAAGGCACCGGCACCATCGCGCTGGAGCTGATGCGCCAGGTGCGCGGGCTCGACGCGGTGGTGGTGCCGGTGGGCGGCGGCGGCCTGGCCGCCGGCATCTCGGCCATCGTCAAGCAGATCAACCCGCGCTGCCAGGTGTTCGGGGTCGAACCGCAGGGTGCCGATGCGATGAGCCGCAGCTTCCGGGCCGGCCAGCCGGTGCGCCTGGGCGGCGTCGACACCGTGGCCGACAGCCTGAGCGCGCCGTATGCGCTCGCCTACAGCTTCGGCGTGTGCCGGCGCTTCATCGACGAGATCGTGCGGGTCGACGACGCCGCGCTGGTGGCGGCGATGCACCACCTCTTCCTCGACATGAAGCTCGCGGCCGAACCGGCCGCCGCGGCGGCGACGGCGGCATTGCTCGGCCCGCTGCGCGAGCGGCTGGATGGGAAACGGGTGGCGCTGATCGTCTGCGGCTCCAACATCGATGCCGAGCGCTTCGGCGAACTGCTCAGGCGCTCGGCAGCCCCAGCTGCTTGAGGTAGTTCACCGCGTCTTCCACGCCCTGGTAGTAGCCGCCGCGCCGGTTCACCTCGACGAAGCCGTGGTGCCGGTAGAAGGCCTGCGCGCCGGCATTGCCGCTGCGGGTTTCGAGCTTGAGCGTGCGGATGCCGGCCACCGCCAGCGTGTCTTCCAGCCAGGCCAGCAGCATGCTGCCCACGCCCTGGCGGCGGCAGCGCGGCTGCGTGGCGAGCAGCAGCAGGTGGGCGTCGTCGTCGCCGTACTTCATGACGGCGAAGCCCAGCAGGTCGGTGCCGCGGCGTGCGACCACGACGTTGGTGTCGGCATCGGCCATGCTGGCCAGCACGCGCGGGGGCGTCCAGCGCCACTGCAGGCCGTGTTCGATCGTCCGGCGCGACAGCGCAGCGATGGCCACCGCGTCGTCCGGCACGGCCAGGCTGATGTCGCTTTCGGTGATCATGGCCGGTGATTCTGGTCCAGCCGCGGCAAAGCGACAATGCGGACTTTGTCGCCTTGCCGGTTGTGGTTGCCTTGCGAGTGGTCGTGCGTCGCGTCGTCTCAGTGTGGGTGGTGTGGTCGGTCCTGTCGCCGTGCGTGTGGGCGGCGGATGATGCGGCGGCAGACCTGCGCGCGCTCGTCGAACAAAGCCAGGCGCAGGTCAAGGTCGACCCCGAGCGCAGCCGCAAGCTCGCCGAGCAGGCCCTGCAGCAACTCGCCGCGCGGCCCGACGCAGACCTGCAGGTTCGTGCCCACTTGCTGCTGTGCGACTACCACTCCGAGCGTGACCGTGCGAGCGCCGAGCGGCATGTGGCCGAAGCGCGCGCGCTGGTGCCGCAGCTCAAGCGGCGTGGCCTGGCGGCGGGGCTGCTTGGCTGCGAAGGCACCCTGCACGAAGGCACCGGCGACAACATGCGGGCCCTGGCGCTCTACGAAGAAGAGGTCGTGCTGGCCGAACAGGCGCAGGACGACGAGATGCTCGCCGATGGGCTCTTCAACCGCGGCCACCTGCGCGGCGTGCGCGGCGAATTCGCCAGCGGCCTGGCCGACCTGAAGCGCGCCCGTGCGATGTTCGAACGGCTGCAGATGCCGTTCCACACGCTCACGGTCGAGAACACGATTGCCATCCTCTACAACCGCATGGGCGACCATGTGCAGGCGCGCCACTACTACGAGTCGGCGCTGAAGGCGCAGGCTGCCGCCGGTCTGCAGCGCGAGCAGGCGGTCACGCAGTACAACCTCGGCCGTTCGCTGGAGAACCTGCGCGAGTGGGACGCCGCACAGGAGGCCTTCGACCGGGTGCTCAGGCTGAGCCGCGAACTCAGCTACCCGCGCGGTATCGCCTACGCGCTGCGCGGCCAGGCGGCGGTGCAGAACGCACGCCGGCAACCCGATGCGGCGCTGGCGCTGCTCGACCAGGCGAGCGAGGTGCAGAAGACCCTGCCCGACGAACGCCTGCGGGCGCAGATCCAGCTGCAGCGGGGCATCGCGCTGCGCCAGCTGCACCGCCTGCAGGAAAGTGCGGCGGCGCTCAACGATGCGCTCAAGGTCTTCGCCGGCGGCGAGTCGCTCGCCGAGCAGGCCGCCACGCACGGCGCGCTGTCGCAGACCCTCGCGGAGATGGGCGACTGGCGCGGCGCCTTCGAGCAGCAGAGCCACTTCAAGGCGGCCAACGACCAAGTGCTCACGCGCCAGCTCGACGAGCGCTTCGCCACCCTCAAGGTCGAGTACGACAACGCCGCGCGCGATCGCGAGATGGCGCTGCTGCAGCAGTCGCAGAAGGTCACCGAGCATGCACTGGCGCAGGAGCGCCTGGCCGGCCGCCTGCTGAGCGCGGTGATCGTGCTCGCCGCCATCCTGCTCGTCGTGCTGGGCGTGCTGCTGTGGCGGCACCGGCGCACGAGCGCGGCGATGCGCGGCCTCGCGATGACCGACGAGCTGACCGGTCTGCCCAACCGCCGCGCCGCACTCACCGAACTCGAAGCGCAGATGGCGCGTGGCGAGCCGGACTGCGCGCTGCTGCTCGCCGACATCGACCTCTTCAAGGCCATCAACGACAACCACGGCCACCTGGCCGGCGACCAGATCCTGCGCGTGGTGGCCGAGGCGGTGCGCGCCATCGGCGGCGACGTCGCGGGCCGCAGCGCCTGCCTCGCACGCTTCGGCGGCGAGGAGTTCATCGCGGTGCTGCCCAAGGTGCCGCTCGACGAAGCGCTGCGGGCGGCGGAGCGTTTCCGCGAACGTGTGGCGGCCCTCGACGTGTCGCGCCACACGCCGGGGCGCCGCGTGACCATCAGCATCGGCGTGACCCGGCTCGTGGCCGGCGACACGCTCAGCTCGCTGCTGCGGCGTGCCGACGAGGCGCTCTATGCCGCCAAGGAAAGCGGGCGCAACCGGGTGGTGTCACGCCTCGCGCCCGAGCCGGCCACGGGCGATGACACGACCGGCGACCCCACGCCATCGGTGTTGCCGGCCTGAGGCGTCAGTCGACCGTCGCCCCCGAGTCCTTCACCACCTTGGCCCACTTGGTGATCTCGCGCTGCTGGTAGGCGGCCAGCTCGGCCGGGGTACCGGGTGAGGGTTCGAGGCCGATGTCGAGCAGCTTCTTGCTGACCTCGGGCGACTTCATGATCTTGCCGACCTCGGCGGAGAGCTTGTCGGTCACCGCCTTCGGCATGTTGGCCGGGCCGAAGAGCGCGAACCACGAGACCGCCTCGAAGCCCGGCAGCCCCTGTTCGGCGATGGTCGGAATGTCGGGGGCGGCGGCCGAACGCTTCGCGCTCGTCACGCCGATCGCGCGCAGCTTGCCCTCTTTCACCAGCGGCAGGCTGGAGGGCATGTTGTCGAACATCATCGTCACTCGCCCGCCGAGCAGGTCGGGGATGGCACCGGCGCGGCCCTTGTAGGGGATGTGTTCCATCGGCATGCCGGTCATGCTCTTGAAGAAGCTCGCCCGACACGTGGATCGAGGTGCCCGCGCCCGACGAGGCGAAGGTCAGCTTGCCGTCTTTCTTGCCGTGGGCGATGAGCTCCTTCACGTTCTTCGCCGGCACGTCGTTGTTCACGACCAGCATGTTGGGCGTGGTGGCGAGCAGGGTGATGGGGGTGAAGTCCTTCACCATGTCGTAGGGCATCTTCTTGTAGAGCGCACCGTTGATCGAGTGGGTGCCCACCGTGCCCACGACAACCGTGTAGCCGTCGGGTGGGGCCTTGGCCACCGCGTCGGCGCCGGTGTTGCCGCCGGCGCCGGGCTTGTTGTCGATGATGGTCGGCTGGCCCCAGGCGGCGGTGAGCTTTTCGCCGATGAGGCGCGCGATGATGTCGGGCGCACCGCCGGTGGTGAAGGTGACGACGATGTGGATGGGCTTGTCGGGGTAGGCCTGCGCCATCGCGCCCGAAGCGGCCAGGGTCATCGCGGCAATCGATATGGCTTTCATCAGCATGGGGTGTCTCCTGTGGGTGTCGTGATGGGTCGGGCTCAGCCGCGCCAGGCGCCGAGCCGGTCGATCAGCTTGGCGCGCCGCGCGAGCCACCAGCCGTAGGGGCTGAGCCAATGGGTGTAGCGCTCGAGCGCGGGTGTGTCGGCCGCCAGCGTGGTCAGCGCCTTGGCGGGCCAGTTTGGGTCTTCGAGCGCCTGGCGTGCGATGGCGACGAGATCGGCGCTGCCGTCTTCGAGCGCACGTTCGGCCTGGTGGGGGTCGACGATCAGCCCGACGGCCATCGTCGCGATGCCGGCGCCCTGGCGCACCGCCTTCGCATACGGCAGCTGGAAGCCGTACTCGCGCGGCACCGCCGCTGCAGTGGGCGAGGTGGTGATGCCGCCCGAAGAACAGTCGATCACGTCGACGCCGAGGGCCTTCAGTTCTGACGCGTAGGCCACGCTGTCGTCGATCGACCAGCCGTTCTCCACCGCGTCGACCGACGAGATGCGCACGAAGAGCGGCAGGTGCTGCGGCCACGCCTGGCGCAACAGCGCGGCCACTTCCAGCGGCAGGCGCATGCGGCCCGCGAGGCTGCCGCCGTAGGCATCGGTGCGCTGGTTGGTGATGGGCGAGAGAAAGGAGTGCAGCAGGTAGCCGTGTGCGTTGTGCATCTCCAGCACCTCGAAGCCGGCGCGCAGCGCACGCTCGGCGGCGCTGCGAAAGTCGTGCTTGAGCTTGGCGATGTCATCGAGACTCATCTCGCGCGGCATCAGCCAGCCCGGTTCGACGGCCATCGCGGTGGGGGCGATCACCTGCCAGGCCTGTTCGCCGCGCGCTTGGTCGCTCGCGTCCATCGGGCCATTGCCATGCCAGGGCCTCTGCATGCTCGCCTTGCGGCCGGCGTGTGCGATCTGGATCGCCGGTGTGGCGCCGTGGCCCTTCAGGAAACGTGCGATGCGTGCGAGCGGCTCGATCTGGCCGTCGTGCCACAGCCCGAGGTCGCCGTGCGTGATGCGGCCTTCGGGCTGCACGGCGGTCGCCTCCACGAACACGAGGCCCGCCCCACCGAGCGCGTAGCGCCCGAGGTGCACGAGATGGAAGTCGCTCGCGACGCCGTCGGTGGCGGAGTACGTGCACATCGGCGCGATGACGATGCGGTTGGGCAGCGTCAAGCCGCGCAGTGTCAAAGCTTGCTGCAGTCGTGACATCTTGGGCACAGCCAATTGGAGTGAACAGGCACTGACCATGGTGCGGCGTTTGACACGATGTGTCACTCAAGGACTTCCAGAGTGAGGGGTGTCGTGCGGGCGACATCGCCTGCCGTGACCCAACTCACGCGACCCCTCTTTCTGTTTGCACACCCATGCTGAAAGGCTGGCGTAAGTCAGGCGTCGCCGCGACCATAGCTACCCATGCGCTCGGCCTCACCACCCAATTCCAAGTGACCATGCACCCCGAACCACAAGCACTGGACGCGTTGCTGCCCGTACGCGCCCTCGATGCTTTGTACGAGGAAGCGGCGCAGGGGCTCGACCCGATCGGCCACCTGAGCTGGGACGCGAGCGGCGCCATGCACGCCACACCCGCGGCGCTCGCCATCCTCGGTCTGCGCGCGAGCGAGGCGCCCTCCGTGCGCGGTCTTCTCGCGATGGTGCGGCGCAGCCGCCAGGCCGCGCTGATGGCCGCATGGACCGAGGCGGTGGCCCACCGCCAGCGTCGCATCGAGATGGAACTGCCGTGTGTGCTGGCCAGCGGTGCGTTGCGCCATGTGCGCACCATCGCGGTCGTCGAATACACCGCCCACGGCAAGGTGCGCCAGGTGGTCGCCGCCCTGCAGGACGTGACACTCGCCCAAGGCCTCTCGATGGCGCTCACCGCCGCCGAGGGTCGCCTGGAAGAAGCCCAGCAGATGGCCGACTTCGGCTCCTGGGAGTGGGACTTCCAGCGCAACCAGGCGATCTATTCCGCCGAGGCCCTGCGCATCACCGGCATGACCAACGGCGCCACTGTCTCGTCGGGCCTCGACCAGGCGGCCGCGCTCATCCCGAGCGAGCAGCGCGAGGCGGTGATCGAGATGTTCAAGCGTGCCGTGCGCGACCGCCTGCCCACGCTGCGCTACGACTACCACGTGGCCGATGCAAGCGGCCAGCGCCGCGAGCTGCACGGCCGCGCCAAGCTCGTCTACGACGGCCACGGCAAGCTGCGCCGCATGCTCGGCACCATCCAGGACGTGACCGAGCTGCGCGACTACCGCCGGCAAGTGCATTCACTCGCATTCTTCGACCCGGTGACCGCGCTGCCCAACCGTAGCTGGCTGATCGAGCGCATGCACCAGGCCTTGTCGCAGGGAACGCAGGGCCACCCGATCGAGTTCGGCATGCTGATGCTGGGCCTCGACCAGTTCAAGAAGGTCAACGATTCGCTCGGCCACTCGGCCGGCGACGAACTCTTGAAGCTGGTGGGTGCGCGCCTGTCGCATTCGATGCGCGAGACCGACGTGGTGGCGCGCCTGACCGGCGATGCGTTTGCCATCCTCGCGCCCGAAGTGCGCCAGGCCGATGCGCTGGCGCGGGTGGCGAGCAAGCTGCTGCAGGCCCTCTCGGCTCCGTTCGACTTGAACGGCACCGATGTTTTCGTCACCGCCAGCATCGGTGCGGCGCTTTACCCGAGCGATGGCAACAGCGCCGAAGCGCTGCTGCAGCACGCCGACGCCGCGCTCTCGCACGCCAAGGGGCGCGGCCGCAACAACGTGCAGTTCTATTCGCCGCAACTCACGGCGCAGGCGTCGCATCGCCTGATGCTCGAGAGCGAGCTGCGCCGTGGTGTGGAGCGGCAGGGGTTTTGCTGCACTACCAGCCCAAGTTCGACCTCACGACGCAGAAGCTCGTGGGCGCCGAAGCGCTGATGCGCTGGTGCCAGCCGCAGCGCGGCATGGTGTCGCCGATGAGCTTCATCCCGCTGGCCGAAGAGACCGGCCTCATCGTGCGCATGGGCACCTGGGCGCTGCACGAGTCGTGTCATGCGGTGTCGAGCTGGAACCGCGAGCGTGCGAACGACCCCTTGAAGATCGCCGTCAACCTCTCGGCACGCCAGTTTGCCGAAGGGCACAACCTGGTCGAAGCGGTGCAGGGTGCGTTGACCGCCAGTGCGTGCGAGCCGGAATGGCTGGAGTTGGAAATCACCGAAAGCCTGCTGCTCGATGGCAGCGAAGGCGTGCGCCAGAGCCTGGAGGCGCTGGCCGCGATGGGCATCACCATCGCGATCGACGATTTCGGCACCGGCTACTCGGCGTTGGGTTACCTCACGCGCTTGCCGGTGCAGACGCTCAAGATCGACCGCAGCTTCGTCTCGGAGCTGCCGCACAACGGCAAGAGTGCGGAGCTCGTGAAGGCCATCGTGTCGGTGGGGCGCTCGCTCAACATGGCGCTGGTGGCCGAGGGTGTGGAAACAGTCGAGCAGGCCGAGTACCTGAAGAACGCTGGGTGCCATCTGGCGCAGGGCTATCTCTTTGGCCGGCCGCTGGAGATGGCGGCGTTTGACAAGCTGCTGAGTTCCTGAGGTCTCGCTCTCCCGGGTTCTGAGCGGCCTGGGCCGATGGGCACCGGGCTGCGCTCATGTCCCCCGAAGAAAACCGCTCTCGCGGTTTTCTTCTCCTCCTTTACTTCGCTCCGCCCGGTGCCCATCGGCCCAGGCAGCTACCGCCGCGGCGTGCGAAGAAAGACAAGGCATGCCGCGGTGGTGCTGGATCGTGTCGACGGGGTGCCCTGCGCAGCGAAGTCAAGGAGGAGCAAGAGATCACGGGAGTGATCTCTTGCGGGGGACATGAGCGGAGCAGGGCACCCCGTCGGCACGATCTCGCGCCGACCAACGAGCGAAAGCTCTAGCGCTCCGCCGCAGCCTTCATGTTCGACAAACCCTTCTCGAAATCCGACCCCACCATCTTGTCCATGCTCACGAACACCGTCATGAGCTTGGTGATGTACGGCGCCGGCCCCTGCATCACCCACTTCACACGCGTGCCGTCGCCTTGCGGCGTGAGTGTGAAGACGGTGGTGTTCTGCGAGGCGAAGGGCTTGATGAAGTCGAGCTTGATGTTGACCTGAGTCGGTGGCGTGGCCCCGGTGATTTCCATCCGGCCTTCACCCACGTCGTCGTTGCCGGTCCACGCGTACACAGCGCCCACACCCTGCGGCGCACCCGACAGGCTGCGCTTCATGTTGGGGTCGAGCTTTTCCCATGGTGACCATTGCGGCCACTGGTGGAAGTCGCTGATCAGCGGATAGATCTTCTCGGGTGGAGCCTTGATGGTGGCGCTGCGCTCGACGCTGAAGCTGTCGGGCTTGGTCAATGCAAACAGCAGCACGGCGGCGACGATGACGACGAGGCCGAGCAGGATCTTCTTGAGCATGGTGTCCTCCTCCTGATGCGGTCGGTCAGACCGCAGCCGAGCCTATCGCATCAGGGTTCTGCGCAACAGGGGCCGAGACACGCAGCAGGCCCGCACCGATCAAGCCGGCCGTGGCCGCGAAGCCTGCGCCGACGATGAAGGCGATCGCATAACCGCCGCTCAGTGCGACGGGCGTGCTGGCGCCCGCGGCCAGCAACGCGTCGCGCCGCGCATCGGCCAGGCTCGCCAGCACCGCCAAGCCGAGCGAGCCGCCCATCATGAAAGAGGTGTTGACGATGCCCGAGGCCAGGCCCGAATCGGCGGGTGACACGTCGCTCATCGCCGCCAGCAGCACCGGGTTGAAGGCGATGCCGGCGCCCAGGCCCAGCAGCGTCATACCGGGCAGCACGTCGAGCCAGAAGTTGCCGTTCACCGGCGCACGCGCGAAGAGCGCGAGGCCGACGGCTGCCATCAGCAGGCCCACGCCCAGCGGTGCGCGCAGGCCGAAGCGCATCACGAGCTTGGCCGAGAGGCCGAGCGAGAACACGGCCATGATGATGTTGGCCGGCAGGAAGGCGAGGCCGACCTGCATCGGCGTGTAGTTGAGCACCAGCTGCAAGTAGAGCGCCGAGATGAAGAACCACGCGAACATGCCGGCCGCCCACAGCACGCCCACCACGTTGGAGGTCGCGAGGTTGCGCGAGCGGAAGAGCTTGAGCGGCATCAGCGGGTGCTGCACACGCGCTTCGATCGCGATGAACACCGCGAGCAGCGCGACGGCCGCACCGAGCAGGCCTAGCGTCTGCGTGGAGCGCCAGCCGGCCTGGTTGCCGTTGACCACCGCATACACCGCGAGCAGCATCGCCGCCGTCACGGTGAAGGCGCCGGCCACGTCGAGCTTCTCGCCGTGGGCCTGCCCGCGCGCCTTGGGGAAGAGGCTCGCGCTCAGCGCATAGACCAGCACGCCGATCGGCAGGTTGACGAGGAAGATCCAGTGCCAGTTGAAGCTCTCGGTGAGCAGGCCGCCGAGCAGCACGCCCACGCTGCCGCCGCCGGCGCACACGAAGCCGTAGACGCCCATCGCCTTCGCGCGGTCGGCCGGCTCGGTGAAGAGGTTCATGATCAAGGAGAGCGACACCGCCGACACCACCGCGCCGCCGACGCCCTGCACCGCACGCGCGACGATCAGCACCGCCTGGCTCTGCGCCAGACCGCAGGCCGCCGAGGCCAGCGTGAAGAGCACGATGCCCATCAGGAACATCCGGCGGTGCCCGTACAGGTCGCCGAGCCGGCCGCCGAGCAGCAGGAAGCCGCCGAAGGTCAGCATGTAGGCGTTGACCACCCACACGAGCGACGTTTCGGTGAAGCCGAGGTCGGCGCGGATCGAGGGCAGGGCGACGTTCACGATGGTCGTGTCGAGCACGATCATCAGCACGCCGATGCACAGCACCGCGAGTGCCGTCCAGCGTTTCTTGTCGTCGAAGGTGTGAGTCGTCATGCGCTTCCTCGATCAGCCCATCTGTTTGGGGCCGCCGTTGATCAGCCAGCAGGTGCCGAACCGGTCGACGACCGCGCCGAAGGTTTTGGCCCAGAAGGTCTCGGCGAGCGGCATGTCGACACGGCCGCCGGTGGCCAGCGTGTCGAACACCTTGCGCGCCTCGTCGACGGTTTCGTAGCCCAGCGTCAGCGCCACGCCTTTCTGCCCCTCGTAGGGCTGGCCGGGCATGGTGTCGGAGGCGAGGATGCGCTGCTGCCCGAGGAGCAGCGAAGCATGCAGGATGCGATCGGCCACCTCGGCCGGCGAGCCCGGGGGCGGGGCCATCGCCGGGTCCGGCGACTCCGAGAACTTCATCATCATCTCCAGCGTGCCGCCGAGCGTCTTCTCGTAGAAGCGCATCGCCGCCGCGCAGTTGCCGTCGAAGTTCAGATAGGGATCGAGGGTGGGTGTGCTCATGCTGCGCTCCTGTGGGTGAAGGGAGGGGCAGTCTAAGCAGCTTACTCCTGAAAAACAACTGACAAGTTGCAAGTCAGGATCTGACGGTAGACTGCTCCCATGAGCTTCAAGCGCAGTTACGAAGACGGGTGTGCGGCGGCGCATGCCCTCGACCTGGTGGGCGAGCGCTGGGCGCTCCTGATCGTGCGCGAGCTGGTGTTTGGAGCCAAGCGCTTCACCGACCTGCGCGCCGGGCTGCCTGGCATCAGCCCCAACGTGCTGACGCTGCGCCTCGAAGAGCTGGAGCAGGCTTCGGTGTTGCGCCGCCGCCGCCTGCTGCCGCCGGCGGCCACCTCGGTCTACGAACTCACCGACTGGGGGCGCGAGTCTCGTGCCGATTCTCCTGGCGCTCGGGCGCTGGGGGGCACGCTCACCCCTGCTGGCGGAAGGGCTGCCAGTGTCGACCGCGTCGCTGATGATGTCGCTGCAGGCGATGTTCAACGCCGAGCGGGCCGGCGATGCCGTGGGCACGGTCGGTTTCGAGCTGGGAGAGGAGCGCTTCCACGCGAGCGTCGGCGCGGACGGCCTGGTGCTTGCGCGTGGCGAGGCCGAGGCGCCCGATGCCCGGCTGGCCGGCAGCACGCCCGCGCTGGCCGAGGTGATCTACGGCGGGCGCAAGCTCAGCGATGCGCTGAAGGCGGGCGATCTGGCCCTCGAGGGCGACAAGGCGTGGGCCAGGCGGTTCCTCACCTTCTTCCCCTTCCCCGAGCCGGCCGCGTCGACGGCCGCGGCCTGACGGCGACACGATCGCTCAGGAGTCGAGCGGTGACAGCCGCTCCGACATCTGCTGGCAGATGGTGCTGCCGAGCGCGCTCACGCGCAGCTGGCCGCCATGCCATTCGAGCCAACCGAGCGCCACATAGTTGTCGATGAAGGTCTCGTCGACCAGGTCGGCGCGGCGGCGCTGCAGCAGGTCGACGGTGTCCAGCAGGGCGTCTCGCAGCACTTCGTGGCGGGTCAGGCCGGCATGGGCCGCGGCGGGGTGGTGTTGGGCGTAGGGCTGGGCTAGCGACATGAGAACTCCGAGAGGTGGGGAACAGCGTTGCCGCCATCGTCTCGAAACTCGCGTCGCTTGCCTGTAGGACATCCTGCCGTCTGCCTGTCGTCAGGCTGCGGAACCGCGCCTACTCGGCCTGCACCGCCTCGACCGAGATGCGCAGGCCGACGTCCATCTTGAAGCCCCAATCCTTGCCGGCGTCGATGCCGAAGTCGGCGCGGTTGATCGTGGCCGACGCGTCGGCGCCGCACCAGTCGCGCTTGAACATCGGGTGCGGCATGCACTTGAAGGTGTTGATGGTGAGCGTGACCGGCCGGGTCACCCCGTGCAGCGTCAGCTCGCCCACCACCCGCGAGGGCGCACCGTTCCTGAAGCCTTCGAGCCGCCCGGTGTAGCGGGCCTGCGGGTACTTCGCGGTGTCGAAGAGATCGGGTTCGCGCGCCTTGCTGTTCATGATGTCGAGGCCGAAGTCGATGCTCGCCATGTCCATCGTGATGTCGACGCTGCCGCTGCCCGCTGCCTTGTCGAGCGTGATGGTGCCGGCGTTCTTGTTGATCTTTCCGCGCCACATCGACATGCCCATGTGATCGGCCTCGAAGCTCGGGTAGGTGTGCGTCGGGTCGACGGTGTAGGTGACCGGGGCGGCGTGGGTGGCGGTGGCGGCGCCGAGTGCGGCCAGGAGGCTCAGTGCTTTCATCGGTCGGGGCGAATTCAGGATGAGCGGCGATGGTGCCACGGCCGGCTACGATGCGTGCCGACATGGACGCATCCGCCCTGCACACGCTCGACTTCGCGCTGCGCGCCGGCCTGGTCACGCTGATGCTTTTCGTGGCCGCCGTGCTGTGGCGCGACGCACGTTCGCCTGCGTACAAACCGGGCGCGCTGGTGGCGCTTGGGGTGGCGGCGTATGCGCTGCAGTCGGCGAGCGGCTTCTCGAGCTGGCCGCCGCTGTGGCGTGCCCCGGTGGCGATGCTGTCGACCGGCAATGCGGTGATGTTCTGGCTCTTTGCACGCTCACTGTTCGACGACGACTTTCGCTGGCACCCCTTGCATGGCCTCGCCTGGGCGCTGCTGGCGGGCCTGGCGCTGGTGATGTGCGTGTTCGGGCCCCGGCTGTGGCTCGGGCTTGCGATCACCCTGGCCACGCTCGGCTTTGCGCTGCTCGCGGTGGCGCAGACGCTCGCCTCCTGGCGTGCCGACCTGGTGGAGCGGCGGCGCCGGCTGCGTGTCTTCATCGTCGGCGCCGGCACGCTGTACACCGTGGTGCAGGTCGCGCAGCGGCTGGGCTCGGCCGAGCCGGCCGGGCCGGTGGCGGCGCTGGCCGACATGGCGATGCTGTCGGTGATCGCAGGCGTGGTGTCGTGGCGGCTGATCGGCGTGCCGGCCGACGGGGTGCTCGGGTCGGCCCGCGTGCCGCCAGCCCCGGCGGCCGACGCACGCCCGGAGCCCGGGGCCATCTCCGAGCCGCCGGTCGACCCGGCGCTGATCACCGCGCTGGAGTGCCTGATGACCGAGCAGCGGGTCTACCGCGAAGAAGGGCTGACCATCGCCCGGCTGGCGGAACGCCTGGGCGTGCCCGAGTACAAGCTGCGCCGCGCCATCAACCAGGGCCTGGGGTATCGCAACTTCAACGTGTTCCTCAACCGCTACCGGCTCGACGAGGCCAAGGCCGCGCTGGCCGATCCGGCCCAGGCGCCGGTGCCGGTGCTGACCATCGCGCTCGACGCCGGCTTCCAGTCGCTCGGGCCCTTCAACCGCGCCTTCAAGGCCGCCACCGGCCAGACGCCGACCGAGTTCCGCAAGGCGGCGCTGGCCTGATCGACGCGGTTTCGCTGGCCGATTTCAGGAATCGGCGAGTCGATTCCGGCATCGGCAAGACACCCACGCGGCCGTTTTGCATCCTGAACGCTCCGAACCTGCAAGGAGCTTTCATGATGACTTTTCTTCCCCGTCTCGGCGGGCTGTTCGCCGCAAGCGTGGTGGCGGGCGCGCTCGGCGGCTGCACCAGCCTGCCGCCGGGCCGCAACCTCAAGGTGGCCACCGCCGGCGTCAGCCAGGCGCTGTGTTCGGCGGTCTTCGTCTCGCGCCGTGACATCGACCAGGCCTACCGCGAAGAGATGCGACCGCAAGGCGGCATGTGGATGATCGACTGGGCGCTGCACTACGAGCTGGACCCCCGGAAACGCGAGGTGCGCACCACCGTCGCCGGGGGCTTCGCCAGCCGTTCCGTCTACCGCGAGGGCATGGGCTGCCAGGTCGACAACGGGCGCCTGCCGCCGCCCACGCCCGCCGATGCCAGCGTGCAACCCCCACCGCGGCTGCCCGAGATCGCCGGCCCGCAGCCGGTGGCGGCCGCCCACCCGAAGCTCAGGGCCGCTGTCGATGCGGCGTTCGACCCGTCGTGGGAGGCCACCAAGGCGGTGGTCGTGCTGCACCGCGGGCGCGTCGTGGCCGAGCGTTATGCACCCGACGTGACGTTGGACACCGCCTGGCATGCCCACTCCATCAGCAAGTCGGCCACGCATGCGATGGTGGGCATCCTCGCGCGGCAAGGCCGGCTCGACCCCCGACCGCTCGACCCGCTCTTGCGCATGACCGAAGGCAAGGCGCGCTTTCGCGGCTACACCGGCTTCGACGATGCGACGCGCATGTGGTCGCTCGAGCCCGACATGGCAGCGTACGCCGAGGCGCGCCCGCAGGAGGTGCCGCCCGGCACCCGGTGGGACTACTCCGACCCAGGCTACATGCGGGTGTCGAAAGCGATCCGCGATGCGGTCGGTGGCACCGCGGCCGACGTGCAGCGCTTCGCGCACACCGAACTCTTCGGCCCGCTGGGCATGCGCTCGGTGGTGATGGAGTTCGACGCCGCTGGCACGCCGGTGGGGGCGAGCCATTTCTACGGCACGGCGCGCGACTGGGCCAAGCTGGGCCTGCTGTACCTCAACCACGGCGAGGTCGGAGGCGAGCGCCTGCTGCCCGTGAACTGGGCGCGCGAAGCAGCGACGCAGACGCTCGACGTGGGCTACGGCAGCGGCTTCTGGCTCAACCTGCCGGCGACGAGCCAGCACCCGCTCGGCTTTCCCTGGGGGCTGCCGGGCGCGCCGGCCGATGCCTATTTCGGCTACGGCTACCTCGGCCAGTACCTGATCGTCGTGCCGAGCGCCGACCTCGTGATCGTGCGCTTCGGGCTCACGCACGAGCGCGGCGGTGGCCGGGTGCAGGCCGGCCGGCTGGTGGCCGGTGTGATCGACAGCCTTGCGCCGTCACCGTCGCGTCAGCACGAAGCCCTGGAGGCCGCTACGATGGTCAGATGATGAGCATCATCTTCCGTCGGCGGAGGCTGGCATGACGGCGGCGCTGGCCGCTGGCGTCGCCCCGCCGCGGGCCTTGCTCAAGCAGGTGATGGCGCTCGCGGCGCCGACCACGCTGCTGGCGCTGCTTCAGGTGGGCGCGCAGCTGGTGGAGACGTGGCTCGCGGCCCGCCAGGGCACCGCGGCGCTGGCGGGGTGGGCGGTGTTGCTGCCGTTTGCGCTCTTGCTGCAGCAGATGTCGGCCGGCGCGATGGGCGGGGGCGTGGTCTCGGCGGTGGCGCGCACGCTCGGGGCCGGCAAGCGCGACGAAGCGTCGGCGCTCGTGCTGCATGCGCTCATCATCGCGGTGGGCTTCGGCCTCGTGTTCGCGCTCGGCCTCATGCTGTTCGCGCGGCCGATGCTGACGGCGGTGGCCGGTGCCGAAGCGGCCGATGCGGCGGTGGTCTACGCGTTCTGGCTGTTCGGCCTCGGCGCGATTCCGGCCTGGTTGTCGAACACGCTGGCGTCGGTGCTGCGTGGGGGCGGAAAGCATCTGGTCGCGGCGCGCACGCTGCTGCTGACGGCCCTGGCCTTCCCGGTGCTCGCGTATGGGCTGGCCGAGCCGCTTGGCTTCGGCCTGGCCGGAGTGGGCGCGGCGCAGGCGCTGGTGCAGTGCGTGGCGGCAGGGGCGATGGCGTGGGTGGTGTTCCGCGGCGGCGCCGGTTTCGTGCCGAGCTTGCGGGTACGGGTCTCGTGGGGGCTCTTCAAGCGCATCCTCGCGGTCGGGGCGATCGCCTGCACGCTGGCGGCGGTGGCCAACCTCACCACCGTCCTCGTCACGGCGCAGCTCAAGGGCTACGGCGTGGCGGCTGTGGCGGCCTACGGCATCGCGGCGCGGCTCGAATTCCTCATCGTGCCGCTGGCTTTCGGCGTGGGCTCGGCACTCACGGCGCTGGTCGGCCGGGCGGTGGGCGCGGGCGACTGGGCCACGGCGCGGCGCACCGCGTGGGTGGGCGGGGTGGTGTCGCTGATCGTCTCGGGCGCGGTGGGGCTGGCGGTGGCGATGTGGCCCCTGCAGTTCGCGCTCTTCTTCACCGACGACCTGCAGGTGGCCAGCATCGCGGCGCGCGGCCTGCAATTCACGGGGCTCGCGTTCGGCGGCTTCGGCCTCGGCATGGCGATGTATTTCGCCTGCATGGGCGCCGGCCGCATGGTCTGGCCGGTGGTGGCGGGCCTGTCGCGCATCACCCTCGCGGTGGGCGGCGGCTGGTGGCTCGCCAACGGCCTGGGCCTCGGGCTCGAAGGCCACTTCATCGGCGTGGCGCTCGGCATTGCGGCCTACGGGCTCATCACCGCGTCGAGCGTGCGGCCCGGCGTCTGGCCCGGGGTGCGCTGAAGGCCTTCACCGGCGTGGGCGCGGCACATCGCTTGCCGCTGACTTCGCCGTGGACTCGTTTCGTTCCCAGGGCGAGGCCTCGCGATGCGTTTTTCGGCAAAACCTACCCGTGCCGGCAAGCGCGCTTGTCGAAACAACCCTGAAGGAGATCCCGATGACCCGATTCACCACGCTCACACTCGCCCTGCTCGCGGCAGGCGGCCTGACGCTCGCCGGCTGCGACAAGCGCGACGACATGGCACCGACCGGCGCCGGCCCGGGCACGACCACGACGCCGAGCACGATACCGAGCGAGAGCACCGGCACCCCCGGCAGCATGAGCCCCACCACGCCCGTGCCGTCGGCCTCGGCCGCCAGCCAGTGAAGCGCCGCCAGCTGCGCGGCCGCACCGTCGTCCTGACGGGCGCCAGCAGCGGCATCGGCCGCGCCACCGCGCTGGCGTTTGCCGATGCCGGTGCGCACCTGGTGCTGGCGGCGCGCAACGCCGCGCCGCTGGAGGACGTGGCCGAGCAGTGCCGTGCCGTCGGCGCGCAGGCCCTGGTGGTGCCGACCGACGTGACCCAGGCCGACCAGGTGCGTGCGCTCGCGGCCGCGGCCGTTGAGCGCTTCAGCGCGATCGATGTCTGGGTCAACAACGTCGGCGTGGGTGCGGTCGGCTCGTTCACCGAGACGCCGATTGAAGCGCACCGGCGCGTGATCGAGGCCAACCTGCTAGGCCACTTCCACGGCGCGCATGCGGTGCTGCGGCACTTCATGGCGCGCAAGCAGGGTGTGCTGATCAACATGATCTCGCTCGGTGCGTGGGCTGCGGCGCCGTACGCGGCGGCCTACTCGGCGAGCAAGTTCGGCCTGCGCGGCTTCAGCGAAGCGCTGCGTGGCGAGATGTCGGGCTGGCCCGACATCCACGTGTGCGACGTCTACCCCGCCTTCATGGACACCCCCGGCATGGCCCACGCAGCCAACTACACCGGGCGCCGCCTCAAGCCGGCACCGCCGCTGTACGACCCGCGGCTGGCCGCCGAGGCGATCGTGTCGCTGGCGCGCGCGCCGCGTGCGACGGTCACCGTCGGTGCCGCCGCCACGGCCTTGCGCGCCGGGCATGCGGTGTCGCCGCTGCTGTCGAGCTGGATCGGCGCCCGTGTGGTCGAGCGATACCTGCGGCAGGCCGACACCGCGCCCAAGGGCGACGGCAATCTTTACGCACCGTCGATCGGCAACGCGATCGACGGCGGCTTCCGCCACAGCACGACGCCCTGCCGCTGGTGGATGTGGGCGGCGCTCGGCGGGGCCTTGTGGCTGGGGGCGCAGGCCGTGCGCCGGCCGCGCTAGATGTCCCTCGCCCTTGGACGCGACGGCGCACCTGCTCGAGCGCCTGTTGCTGGGCGCGCTGCTGCCGGTGTGGATGCTGGCCGGCCTGGCCGACTGGGCCTGCCATCGCCGCGAGCGCATCGAGGCCAGTGCGGGCTGGCACGAATCGGCGCTGCACCTGCTGATGATCGGCGAGCTGGGCCTCGCGGTGGTCTTGCTGCTCTGGTGGCAGGTCACCGCGACGGTGTTGCTGCTCGTGCTGGCGGCGTGCGTGCTGCACGAGATCACGCTGTGGTGCGACCCTCACCTATGCGAGCACGAAGCGCGTGATCCCGCCGATCGAGCAGTGGGTGCACGGCCTGCAGATGGGCCTGCCGTGGCTGGGCCTGCTGACGCTGTGCATCGCCTACCGTGGCCAGGCGCTCGCCATCCTCGGCCTGGGTGGCGAGGCGGTCGACTGGGGCTTGCGCCTGCGCGATCCGCCGGTGCCTGCCGAGGCCAAGGCGGCGGTGCTCGCTGGGGCGGCGCTGGCGGTCGTGCTGCCGTTTCTTCAGGAGTGGCAGCGCTGCCGCGAGATCACACGGGCTTCGCGACCATCAGATAGAACACGATGACGAGACCGAAGAAGGCCGGCACGCCGACCTGCGCGATGCGGCAGTGGCCACGGCCGCGGCCGCGACGGTCGACTTCGTGATGACGCCCAAGCGCTTCACCCCGGGCTTCGAGAAGCGCCTGTCGCTGCGGGGGCTGGTGTGGGTGTATGCGGGCTTCGCGCTCGGGGTGGCGCTGGGGAGCCGGGCGGTGCGGCGTCATGGGGGCGCTGAGACCTTGGCGCGTCCGGCTGGGATCGAACCAGCAACCCCTGCCTTCGGAGGGCAGTACTCTATCCATTGAGCTACGGACGCGTGGGCGGCGATTCTACAGCGGGCCTTTTTCACGCCCTGGTCGCGTGGGGTCGCCCGTCTATAATCCCGCGGTTTTGCGCCACGCCCCTTACGCCCACCACTGAAGCGGCCAGCCTCCGAGGACTTCATGAGCGACCACCACCACGCCACCGAACACGATGACGCCCCGCACGAAGGGCCGATCAAGAACGTCAAGCAGCTCATCGCCGCGGTGATCTTCGCCTTCATCGTGCCGATCGCCGTCATCGTGCTGCTGGTCAGCCGCGTCGGCGCCGACACCCGTGCCGGGGCCGGCAGCGACAGCCTGAAGCCCGAGTCCGTGGCCCGCCGCATCCAGCCGGTGGCCACTGTGGAAGTGAAAGACGCCTCCGACCTCGCCTCGCTCAAGAGCGGCGAACAGGTCTTCACCGCCCAGTGCTCGGCCTGCCACACCCCTGGCGCTGCTGGCGCGCCGAAGGTGGGCGACAACGCCGCCTGGGCGCCGCGCCTGGCCCAGGGCTTCGACACGCTGCTCAACAGCGCCCTCAAGGGCAAGGGCGCCATGGGCCCGCAAGGCGGCGGCGACTTCAGCGACTTCGAGATCGCCCGTGCGGTGGTCTTCCTGGGCAATAAGTCCGGCGGCAAGCTGGCCGAGCCCAAGGCGCCGGCTGCACCGGCCTCGGCCGCCAACTGAGCGCTTTCCGCGCGCTGCAAGAAAGCCGACCCGAGGGTCGGCTTTTTTGTGCCTGCGAGAGAGGCGCATGCATCCAGTTGTGCATCGGTTGCGTAGAGGGGCTGAGGCGGCCGTTCGGCCGCCGCAACCTCGTTCACCGATCGCCTGGAGATGACCATGAAGAACACCCTCTTGCTCGCCGGCCTGGCCGCTGTCGTTTCGGCCTGTTCCACCACCCCCGCCCCGATGAAGGTCGACAACATGGCGCTGCCCGACGCCGTGCGCGCCCCCGCCGGCACCAAGCAGACGATGTGGACCGTGGGCCGCGGCGAACTCACCTACGAGTGCCGCGAGAAGAAGGACATGGCGGGCCAGTTCGAGTGGGCCTTCGTCGGCCCGGTGGCCACGCTCTACGGCCCCGGCGACAAGGTCGTCGGCAAGTACTACGCCGGCCCCACCTGGGAGTCGAACGACGGCTCCAAGGTGACCGGCAAGCAGGTGGCCGTGGCGCCCGGGGGGCCGGCAACATCCCGCTGCAGCTGGTGAAGGCTGACCCGGCGATGGGGACCGGTGCGATGCAGGGCGTGGCCTACATCCAGCGCCTGAACACCAAGGGCGGCGTGGCGCCGAGCGCCGCCTGCACGGCGGCGGCGAAGGGCCAGCGCCAGCAGGTGGCCTACGCGGCCGACTACGTGTTCTACGGGATGTGATGAGCGGTGGCCGCGGCGCCACGCTCACGCTGAGGGCTCAGGCGGTGGCCGTAGCGGCGGGGCAGCGCGGCCGCGGCGCACTCTTCGGTGCGCCAGTGGCCGGCTTCGATTGCGTCGGCCGCGGTTTCCATGTCGAGCGTGTGCACGATGCCGAGGCCGAGGTCGGTGGCGAGGTAGAGCCGGCCGGTTTCGTCGACGAGGGCCGCCTCGAAACGGGCCTCTCGCCCGGTGTGCGAGCGGATGCCCGGCGCGCTGCCGGGGCGGGCCTCGAGGCGCCAGATCCAGGGGGCCGATTCGAGCTCGACGTAGACGCGCTGCGGCCCGTTCTGGAAGTACCAGTCGCCGTGTTCGTCGCGGTCGTAGTTGCGCTCGATGAATTCGCGCAGCTTGTCGTGGTTGATGCGGCTGCCCTTCACCATGGGGAAGGGGCCTGCGGCCTGGATGCGGTCGTCGCGCATGTACCAGTCGCCACGCGCATCGAGCGCAAGCCAGCCGTAGCAGGCCGGCACGTTGGGCCACTTCTTCAAAGCGGCTTTGACGATGTCATCCATGCGTGACTCCTGTGTGCTGGGTCATCCAGTCCATGACTTGTTCCGGAAGCGTGAGCACGTGGCCGGGCCAGCGGCCGTGCGGGAAGCCCACGTGACCACCGTGCTCAGGTTGCCACAGTGTCACGAACGAGCCGACCTCGCGCTGCTTCGGCAAGCTGGCTGCGGGGATGAAAGGGTCATTGCGCGCGTTGATCGCCAGCGCCGGGATGCGGATGCGATGCAGATGCGGCTTGGCCGAGCCGCGTGCCCAATAGTCGTCGGTATTGCGAAAGCCGTGCAGCGGGGCGGTGAAGATGTTGTCGAAGTCGTACAGGTCGCGGGCGCGCTGCAGCGCGCGGCCGTCGAAGAGGCCCGGGTGCTGCGCAAGCTTCAGCAGCGCCTTGGGCACCATGGTGCGCAGGAACATGCGGGTGTAGACCTGACGGTTGAAGCCGCGGCCGATGGCTTCTCCGCCGGCGGCCAGGTCGAGCGGCGAGCAGACCGAGCACACCGCGCTCACCGTCTGCGAGGCGGTGTCGCCGGCCTCTTCGGCCCAGCGCATCAGCGCATTGCCGCCGAGCGACACACCCACCGCGACCATCGGACCGGTGTGGCCCGCGCGCAGGCGCTCAAGCACCCAGCCGATCTCTTCGAAGTCACCCGAGTGGTAGGCGCGGGGCGCGAGGTTGATCTCGCCCGAGCAGCCGCGAAAGTGCGGCACCGCGTAGCGCCAGCCGTTTTGCCGGGCCCAGTGGGCGAAGGCGCGCGCGTAGTGGCTGTCCGACGAGCCTTCGAGCCCGTGGAAGAGCACGAGCAGTGGGCGCACGCGGCCGTCGTCGTCGGGCGTGACTTGAAAGTCGACGTCGATGAAATCCTGGTCCGGCGTCGTCCAGCGCTCGCGCCGGTAGACCGGCCGCGGCCCCTGGTGGCTGCGCGCAAAGAGCGCCGGCCAGATCGTCTGCAGGTTGCCGCCCCACGGGCCATCGCCCGCGAGCCAGCGCGGAGCGCGGTAGTCCATCATTCTTCAATGCAGCACGGATGGCGTCTCGCCGACCTCCGGCAACTCCTGGGCCGTGCCCGGGCTGGCATGGTGTGCCACCAGGCGCCAGCCGAGCGAGGTTTTCACATACACGTTGGTTGCCAGCACCCAGGCCATCTGCGGCCCTTCGTCGGTGAGCACCTGGATGCGCTCGACCACGCTGTGCACCGCGCTGTCGTGCGTCTGCACGCGCCGCACACGCTCGGGGCGGGCGTCGATCGCACCGTTGCCGAACATCGCCTCGAACGCGGTGCGGATGGCGCCCGGGCCGATCATGCGCGGCCCGTTGGGGTGCACGCAGCAGATGTCGTCCTCGTCGGACCACACCGCCATCAGCTTCTCGATGTCGGCCCGCTGCAGGGCTTCGTAGAACTGCGCCTCGGCGTCGTCGGACGGTTTCATCAGGGCGATCTCGGGCGGCTTGGGCGGACGCGGCATGGGAGGAGGTCTCAGTGAAAGACGACGGTTTTCTGGCCGTTCAAAAGCACACGGTGTTCCACGTGCCAGCGCACCGCGCGGGCCAGCACCATGCACTCGACGTCGCGGCCGACGGCGGTGAAATCTTCGGCGCTGAGCGAGTGGTCCACGCGGGCGACGTCTTGTTCGAGGATGGGGCCTTCGTCGGCTTCGGGCGTCACGTAGTGCGCGGTGGCGCCGATCAGCTTCACGCCCCGGTCATGGGCCTGGTAGTAGGGCTTGGCGCCCTTGAAGCTCGGCAGGAAGCTGTGGTGGATGTTGATCGCGCGGCCCTTGAGGAAGGCGCAGAACTCGGGGCTCAGGATCTGCATGTAGCGTGCAAGCACCACGAGGTCGATGCCGTGCTGCGTGACCAGCGCCTCCACCTGCTGCTCCTGCGCCCGCTTGGCCTCGGCCGAGGCGCCCGCGGCCAGCGGCAGGTGGTGGAAGGGGATGCCGTAGCGCCCAGCCAGCTCGGCGAAGACCGAGTGGTTGGAGACGACTGCCGGGATGTCCACGTCGAGCTGCCCCGAATGCCAGCGATACAGCAGGTCGTTGAGGCAGTGGCCGTGCTGGCTCACCATCAGCAGGAGTCGCGGCTTGCGCGCGAGGCTGTGGAACTGCGCTTCCATGCCGAACTGCTCGCGCACGCTGGTGAAGAGCTTGGTGAGCGTGTCGGTGTCGGCCAGGTGCGGCGGCGCTTCGAAGTGCACCCGCATGAAGAAGAGGCCGGTGGCGTGTGCGCTGCTCTGGTCGGGCAGGTCGCCGAACTGCTGCGAGTCGACGATGTTGCAACCCGCCTGGTAGAGCAGGCCCGAGACGGCGTAGACGATGCCTTTGGCATCGCGGCACGACAGCGTGAGGACGAATTCGCGCGAGCGCGGTGCAGTGGACGACGGCATGGCGCGGAATTGTACGGACGGGCCTCGCTTTGCACGCAAGACGCCGGCATCATCCCCACCTCATCGAATGTCCATCATGCGCACTGACCCCAACGCCTGGACCGAACGCAGCCGCGAGCTGTCCCACCTCTTGGCCAAGAGTGGCCTTGGCGACCGTGCGGCCTTCGCGCAGCTCTACGAGCGCACCAGCGCGCATCTGTTCGGGGTGGTGCTGCGTATCAACCGTGACAGGGCCCAGGCCGAAGACGTGCTGCAGGAGGTCTATGTCAACGTTTGGCGTGCCGCGCAGTCCTTCGATGCGGCGCAGAGCCAGCCCTTGACGTGGCTCACCAGCATCGCGCGCAACCGGGCGATCGACAGCCTGCGCCGCCGTCAGGCGGAGCCGCAAACCCAGTCCGCGCCGTTGTCGAGCGAGGGCGACGAGGACCGTGACGTGTACGACGATGTCGCCGATACCACCCCCGGGCCGCTGGCGCTGCTGAGCCAGGCTTCGGATGCACGCGCGCTCGGTCGCTGCATGCAGGGCTTGAGTGCGCAGCAGCGGCAGAGCGTGGCGCTCGCGTTCTACGACGGGCTGAGCCATGCCGAGGTGGCCGAGCAGATGCGCCAGCCGCTGGGCACGGTGAAGTCGTGGGTGCGGCGTGCGCTGCTGGCCTTGAAGACTTGCCTCGATGGCGCCGTCGTGCGCGATCTGCAGGCGGAGTGATGCACTGATGGACTACAGCCGCCCCGACCTCGCCGACCGCCTTGCCGCCGCCTACGTGGCCGGCACGCTGCGCGGTGCGGCGCGCCGTCGCTTCGTCGCGTTGACGCGTGTGCACCCGACGCTGCGCCAGGCCGTGCGCGACTGGGAAGCGCGGCTGATGCCGCTCACGGCCGCGGTCGAACCGGTGGCGCCGCCGCCGCAGGTGTGGCAGGCCATCGAGCGGCGCATCGCGCCGGTGGCGGCCTCGGCTGGCGCGGCAACCCCGCCGGGGTGGTGGGGCCGGCTCGCGGTGTGGCGTGCCTTGACCGGCGTGGCCACGATGGCGGCGGTGACGCTCGCAGTGCTGCTGGCGCTTCCGCAGCCGGCGCAGCCGCCGATCGTCGTCGTGCTGTCGGCGGCGGGCGGTACGCCGGGGGCAGGCGGCGTGGTGCCGGCGTCCTTCGTCGCCAGCATCAGCGCCGACGGGCGTGCACTCGTCACCAAGCCGATCCAGCAGGTGGCGCTGCAGGCCGACAAGGCCTTGGAGCTGTGGGCCGTGCCGCCGCAAGGCGCGCCACGCTCGCTCGGCTTGATCTCGGCGCAGGGCGCGACGGTGGTGCAGCGCGGCCAGGTGCTCGACAACACCGCGGCTTTCGCGGTGAGCCTGGAGCCGCCGGGCGGCTCGCCCACCGGCGCGCCCACCGGGCCCATCCTCTACATCGGCAAGCTGACGTCCTGAGCCGACGCCGGCGTGGCGTCGGGCAGCACCACGCTGAAGGTCGAGCCCTTGTCGAGCACGCTGTTGACGTCGATGCGGCCGTGCATCAGCGTGACGAGGCCGCGTGTGATCGCGAGGCCGATGCCGGTGCCCTCGATGCCGCTGCGCTTTTGGCCGAGCCGGTTGAAGGGCTCGAAGAGGCTCGGCAGGTGCGCCGGCGCGATGCCCACGCCGGTGTCGATCACGCGCAGCACCACCATGCGGCCTTCTTCGTGCTGCGCCTCCAGCCGCACTTCGCCGCCGCGACGGTTGTACTTGATGGCGTTGCTGAGCAGGTTGAGCACGACCTGGCGCAGGCGGGTGGGGTCGGCGCGTACCAGCAGCGGGTCGTCGATGCGGCCCCAGTGCAGGCTCACGCCGGCGGCCTGGGCGGCGGGGTGCAGCATGTCGGCGCACTCTCGCAAGAGCGTGGGCAGCGGCACGTCGTCGAGGTCGATCGACAGCTGGCCGGCTTCGATGCGCGAGTGGTCGAGCAGGTCGCTGATCATGCGCAGCAGGTGCTCGCCCGATTCCCGCACCAGGCCCAGGCGGTGGCGCTGGCCGGGGCTCAGCGGGTCGCTCTGGTCGAGCTCCAGAAGCTGCGAGAAGCCGAGCACCGCGTTGAGCGGCGTGCGCAGCTCGTGGCTCATGCGCGAGAGGAATTCGGTCTTGGCACGGTTGGCTGCTTCAGCGGCGGCGGCCAGCTCGCGGGCACGTTCGAGTTCGCGGTACTCGGTGATGTCTTCCAGGTAGCCGTGCCAGACGATGGCGCCGTCGGGCTCGACGCGCGGCGATGACACGCCGAGCATCCAGCGCAGGTGGCCGTTGGGGTGCAGGTAGCGGAACTCGATGCGGCGCGCCACCTGGCTGTTCGTCCAATCCTCGAGGGCGCGGTTGGTCCGCTCGCGGTCGGCCGGGTCGACGCGGTTGAACAGCAGGCTGGCGTCGAGCATCAGGGCCTGCGGGTCGAGGCCGAGCACGTCACGGCAGCGTTCGCTGACGTAGGGGAAGACGCCGTGCCCGTCGCGCGGCAGGCGGAATTGATAGAGCAGGCCCGGCACGTGGCGGGTGATCTGGCGCAGTCGCTCGTCGCGTTCGGCGGTGGCCAGTTCGGCCTGCTTGCGCAGCGTGACGTCGGTGAGCGTGCCCACCATGCGGCGCGGCGTGCCGTCGGGCGACCATTCGACGATGCGCCCGCGCTCGGCGAGCCAGCGCCAGCTGCCGTCTTTGGCGAGCGCGCGGTATTCGCTTTCGTAGGCGGGGGTCTTGCCGGCGGCGTGGGCCTGGTAGGCGGCGTCGTTGGCGCCCAGGTCCTCGGGGTGGATGACCTGGTCCCAGGCCTGCTGGGTGGCGGGCATGTCGCCGGGCTGGTAGCCGAGCAGGGCAACGCTGCCGTCCATGCCGGTCAGCACGTCGTTGGCGAGGTCCCAGGCCCACACCGAGGTGCCGGCGCCGACGAGCGCCTCGCTCATGAGCTTGTGCGGATCGGTCTCCATCGGCGGCTCAGGCCTTCAGCAGCGCGTCGTCCAGTGCGGCCGCCACCCGCGCGGCCGGCACGCCGGTGAGACAGCGGTAGTGGCCGTAGCGGCAGGTGCGCTCGAAGCAGGGCATGCAGTCGAGCTGCAGTTCGTTTTTCAGCCACAGCACGCGGGCGTTGGGGCTGAGGGGAGGTGTGTGCTCGGGGCTGGTCGAGCCGAACACCGCCACCTGCGGAATGCGGAACGCTGCGGCCACGTGCATCAGGCCCGAGTCGTTGCTGACCACGCCGCGGCTGCCTGCGATGAGCACCATGGCGTCGATCAGTCGCGTCTTGCCGGCGAGCACGCGGCAGGCGCCGGGGGCGGCGCTGGCGATCTCGTCGCACAGCGCGGCTTCCTTGCCGGAGCCGAGCAGCACGACCGGCTGGCCGTGGCGGGCGTGCAGCTCGCGGGCGAGCTCCGCGTAGTGGCTGGCGGGCCAGATCTTGGCCGGGCCGTACTCGGCCCCGGGTGCGAAAACCCAGTAGCCTGTCGGCGCAAGGCCAAGTGCAGCGGTGACCGCCTGCAGTTGTTCGGGCGGGAAACTCAGGTGTGGCTCTTCGGTCGCGGCCGGCTCGCCGCTGAGTGCGCGGTAGAACGCCACCATCGGCGGGCGCCCGCCAGGGTTGGGCCAGCGCTCGTTGAGCAGCCAGTAGCGGCCTTCGCCGTGGTAGCCGATGCGGCGAGGAATGCGCGCGAAGAAGGGAATCAGCGCGGCCTTCAGCGAGTTGGGCAGCACGTAGGCGGTGTCGAAACGGCCGCGCAGCTCTCGCGCGACACGCCGCCGGCCCGACCAATCGAGCCGGCCGTGCGCAAACGGCAGCTCGAGCACCCCGGCCACCTGCGGCATCGCGTGGTAGACCGGCGCGACCCAGGGAAGGGCCGCCACCGTCAGCCGTTCGCCGCGAGCGGCGAGGGTGCGCAGCAGCGGCTCCGACATCACCGCGTCGCCGATCCACTGCGGCGCGATGACCAAAGATCTCATGTCAGCCCCTCGGCCGCCGCGTACGTCGACCGATCCCCCGAGGGGAACATAGGCCGCGGCTCCAGGCCCGCCTGCGCGGGCATGGACGGCCGGAGTGCGAGCCGCGTCTCGCGGCTCGCGCGGGCCGGCTTGGGAGCGGCCCGGCGCTCGGCCCGCGTCATGTCAGTGGTGGCTGTGCAGCTTCTCGCCGGCTTTCAGGCGATAGACCGTGCCGCAGTACGGGCACTTGCCCTCGCCCGTGGTGGCCACGTCGATGAAGACCTTGGGGTGCCCGCTCCACAGCGTCATCTTCGGATTGGGGCAGGCGATGACGCCGGGGCCTTGCAGGTCCGCGGCAGCCAGTTCGACGGGAGCTTGCGTGTTGCTCATGTCAGGCCTCTTCAGACGGCGGTCAGCCACTCGGCGTACTTCGGATTGCGGCCGTTCACGATGTCGAAGAACGCGCTCTGGATCTTCTCGGTGATGGGGCCGCGCGAGCCCTGGCCAATCTGCACGCGGTCGAGTTCGCGGATGGGCGTGACTTCGGCGGCGGTGCCGGTGAAGAAGGCCTCGTCGCAGATGTAGACCTCGTCGCGGGTGATGCGCTTTTCCTTCAGCTCCAGGCCAAGGTCCTTGCAGATCGCGAACACCGTGTTGCGGGTGATGCCGTTGAGCGCGCCGGCCGACAGGTCGGGCGTGTAGACCACGCCGTTCTTGATGACGAAGAGGTTCTCGCCGGCGCCTTCGGAGACGAAGCCGCTCGCGTCGAGCAGCAGGGCCTCGTCGTAGCCATCGTCGGTGGCTTCCATGTTGGCGAGGATGGAGTTGGTGTAGTTGCTCACCGCTTTGGCCTGCGTCATCGTGATATTGACGTGGTGGCGGGTGTAGCTCGAGGTCTTCACGCGGATGCCGCGCTTCAAGCCTTCTTCACCGAGGTAGGCGCCCCAGGACCAGGCGGCGACCATCAGGTGGATCTTGTTGCCCTTCGGAGACACGCCCAGCTTCTCGGAGCCGATCCAGGTCAGCGGGCGCAGATAGCAGCTCTTGAGGTTGTTGGCTTTCACCACCGCGCGCTGCGCTTCCACCACCTCGTCGAACGAGAAGGGAATCTTCATGCGCAGGATCTTGGCGCTGTTGAAGAGGCGCTCGGTGTGCTCGCGCAAACGGAAGATCGCGGTGCCGTTCACCGTGTCGTAAGCGCGCACTCCTTCAAAGGCGCCGCAGCCGTAGTGCAACGTGTGCGACAGCACGTGGATCCTGGCGTCGCGCCAGTCGATCAACTGGCCGTCCATCCAGATTTTTCCGTCGCGGTCTTCCATGGACATGGAGCTCATCCTCAGTGTTGGGCAATGCCCCCGATTCTACGAGCGGGCCTTCGCACCCCCGGCTCTCGGGGGCGCGCGATGCGAGGCAGATTCCTATAGTCCTTCCCATGCGTGGCCGTGGCACTCGGGAGGGCGCGGCGGTTGTTCACAGGTGATGCCATGAAGTTCTCGTTTGCAGCATGGTCGGCCTCGGTGGTGCTGGCCTTTTCAATCTTGCCGGTGGCAGCCCAGGGGCGTGGTGAGGCCGCCGTGGCCCTGGCGGCGCCTTCGCACCGTGTGCTGTCGCAGATGGGCGCCGACGCGGGCGTGCCGACGGCGGTGTCCCGCACGCAGGCCGCCACCGCGACTGCGGCCGTGATGCCCGTTGCCGCTGCGCGCGAGCGTGGTGAGCGCACGGCCGACGCGTCCAACGCACACGAGCCGGCGCAGGTCTCCGGCGAGCCGTCGACCTTTGCGCTGACCGTCGCCGGCCTGGTGCTGATCGGGCTCATGCTGCTTCGGCGGCGCTCGGGCTGAGCGGGGCGCGGCCCCGCACGATCACGCGTCGGTCTGCACCGGGCGGGTGAGCTCCCAGCGGGTCAGCCGGCCGCGTTCGAACACCAGCGTCACGCGGCTGTCGCCGGCATCGCGCCAGGCCCAGGTCTCGGGCGTTTCGCTCACACGGTCACCCAGGCTGCGGGTGAGCGTGATCACCTGCATCAGCGTCATGCCGGCTTTCAGCTTGGCGTTGAGCATCACGGTGCTGCCGACCTCGCCCTTGGGTGCCTGCGCGGCGTCTCTCATCACCCGCAGCGCGCGGCTGAACTGCAGCAGCAGCCAGAACACGATGGCCGAAACGACCATCACAACCCCTTGCCAGCCATAGCTGAACCAGCCGGCCACCAGGGCCACGAAGGCCAGGCCCCACCCCACGATCGGATTCATGCCGGCGATGGTAGAGGCCGCGTCTGGCCGGCGCCCTGCGTGGTTCCCGCAATCCGCAAAGGGCCGTCAGCCCTTCTTCGGGCGAGTGTGGATCCGGATCGGCTGCGGGGCCGAGGGCGGCATGGCCTGGGCGCTGCACCCCGCAGCGCATCCACAGCCCGGGGCTCGTTGCGCGGCGCGGCGCAGGGCGCGGGCGAGCGGCTGCGGCCAGGGGCCGTGCTGCAGGCGCCCGGCGAGCGCGCGCCGCAGCGCCGAAGGCATCAACGTCCACACCGCGTAGACGGCACAGGCGATGACGATCAGGCCGACGAGGGTGTTCTGCATGTTCAGCCCCCCAGCCACAGCACCGTGCGGTAGGTGACGAAAGAGGCGGTGTAGGCCAAGCCGAAGAGGTAGGCCGCCATCAGGAGCGGGTAGCGCCACGAGTTGGTCTCGCGCTTGACCACGGCGAGCGTGGCCAGGCACTGGGGCGCGAATACGAACCAGGCGACGAGCGCGTAGGCCGTGGCCAGCGACCAGGTCTGCGCGATCACGGGCATCAGGCTGTCGGCGAGCTGGTCTTCCGGCACCGACAGGGCATAGACCGTGCCGAGCGCACCCACGGCCACCTCACGCGCCGCCAGGCCCGGCACCAGCGCGATCGAGATCTGCCAGTTGAAGCCGATGGGCTCGAACACTGTCTGCAGCGCGCGGCCCAGCATGCCGGCGTAGCTGTGCTCGATGGCGGCACCGGCGGCGCCCGCCGGCGCTTCGGGGTAGCTCGCCAGAAACCACAGCAGCACGGTGAGCGCGAAGATGATGCCGCCCACGCGCTTGAGGAAGATCGCCGCCCGCTCCCACAGCCCGATCGCCAGGTTGCGCAGGCTCGGCCAACGGTAGGGCGGCAGCTCCAGCATCAGCGGCTGGTAGCTGGACTTGCTCCACACCCGCTTGAGGAACCAGGCCACGCCCATCGCCGACAGCACGCCGGCCACGTAGAGCCCGAAAAGCGTCAGCCCCTGCAAGTTGAACGGGCCGACGCTGCGCGCCGGAATGAAGGCGCCGATCAAAAGCGCGTAGACCGGCAACCGTGCCGAGCAGGTCATCAGTGGCGCCACCATGATGGTGGCCAGCCGGTCGCGCCAGTTCGGGATGGTGCGCGCCGCCATGATCCCGGGGATCGCACACGCGAAGCTCGACAGCAGCGGGATGAAGGCGCGGCCCGAGAGGCCCACCTTGCCCATCACGTTGTCGAGCAGGAAGGCGGCGCGCGGCAGGTAGCCCGAATCCTCGAGCACGAGGATGAAGAAGAAGAGGATCAAGATCTGCGGCAGGAAGACGATCACACCGCCCGCACCCGCCACGATGCCGTCGACGAGCAGGCTGCGCAGCGGGCCGTCGGCCATGTTCGACTTGATCTGCTCGCCGATCCAGGCGACGCTGCCCTCGATCGCGTCCATCGGCACCGCCGCCCAGGCGAACACCGCCTGGAAGACGAGGAAGAGCAGCAACGCGAGCAGCAGCAAGCCGGCCACCGGGTGCATCACGACCGCATCGAGCTTGTGGTTGAAGCGCTTGAAGCCCATCGCGCCAGGGGCGGCGAGGGCGAGGATGCGCCGCACCTCGCGCTGCAGCTCCGCCGGGCTCGGGGTGGTGCCGGACGTCGCGACGGCCACGGGCCATTGCGCCTGTCGTTCAAGCTGCGCCAGCAGGGCGGCATGGCCCTGGCTCTGCACCGCCACGGTTTCCACCACCGGCATGCCCAGCTCGGCGGAGAGCCGGGCCACGTCGATCCGCAGGCCACGGTCGCGCGCCACGTCGGCCATGTTGAGCGAGAGCAGCATCGGCCGGCCCAGGCGCTTGAGTTCGAGCACCAGGCGCAGGTTCATCGGCAGGTTGGTCGCGTCGACCACGGCGACGATTGCATCGGGGGCCGCTTCGTCGCGGCGCCGGCCGAGCACCACGTCGCGCGTCACCGCTTCGTCGGGCGTCGATGGCGTGAGGCTGTAGGCGCCGGGCAGGTCGACCACCGAGACAGTGCGCCCGCTCTTGAGCGTGGCGGTGCCGACCTTGCGCTCGACCGTCACGCCGGCGTAGTTGGCGACTTTCTGGCGGGCCCCCGTCAGCAGATTGAAAAGTGCGGTCTTGCCGCAGTTGGGGTTGCCGACCAGCGCGACCTTGATTGCGGCGGCGTCGCTCATGGTGCCGCCACCTCCACGCACTGCGCTTCGGCCAGGCGCAAGGCAAACAAGGTCTCGCCGACCTGCACCGCCAGAGGCTCACGGCCACCTGGCCCGCGGCGCAGCACTTCGACCGGTTCGCCGGGCAGAAAGCCCAGCTCGGCCAGTCGGCGCAGCATCGCCTCGTCGGCCTGGGGGGCGTGCGGACTCAGGGCCGTGACGGTGCTGCGGGCCCCGTTGGGCAGGTCGGACAGGCGGAGAGAAGGCATCACGGCATCCGCGAGAAAGCGAGATGCAAATGATAATCGATCTTATCTAGAAAGAGGGTCCGAGGGTCGGGAGATCGGCCTCGTAGCGCCCCATGCGGCCGCTGCGCAGTGCGTCGGCCCAGTCGCCGCGGCCGTGCTGCTCGGCCTGTCGGGCAGCCGCCTCGTGGTCGTAGGCAACCTTGCGCAGCTTCACGCCCCAGCCCTCGTTGTTGCGGATGACGATGGCGTAGCGCGCGTGCGGCGAGCCGCTTTCGATCACATGGGGATGCGGATGGGTGTCGTCATACGCCGGCAGACCCACGCTGCCGGGGTTGACCACCATGCGGCCGTCGGCGAGGCGTTCGCAGCGCGGGCGGTGGGTGTGGCCGCAGAGGATGAGTGCGCCGGGCACGCCGAGCAGCACGTCACCGAGGCGCTGCAGCAGTTCGTCGCGCGTGGCCGCACGCACGCCGGGATCGCCACCGCGCACGTGGCTGGGCGTCACCGTTTCCATCAGGTAGTGCAGGTCGCTCGACGGCGTGCCGTGGCACAGCAGCAGGTCGTCGCGCAGCCGGTTCGTGGGTGGCCATGACGCGAGCCAGGCCCGGTGCGCAGCGGTAAGCCGTGGCGCGGTGTGGCGGTCGGTCGCGCTCATGCGGTCGACCGGCTGCGTCAGCAGCTGCCGCTCATGGTTGCCGGCGATCGTGGGCCAGCCAAGCGGCATCAGCCGCTCGGCGGTCTCGGCCGGCCACAGCGGGCCGCTGACGATGTCGCCCAGGTTGAGAAAGCCGTCCACCGCCTGCGCGTGCGCGTCGGCGATCACCGCGTCGAGCGCGGGCAGGTTGCCGTGGATGTCGCTGAGGACGGCGAACTTCATCGCCCGAGCTTATGGGCGTTTCGCGCCGCCGTCTTCCAAGGGTGCGGGGGCCGCTGCGGCGGTCGGGGCAGGGGTGTCCGCCTTCTTGCGCGGGTAGGCCGTCGCCTCGATCCGGGTTGTGTACAGCGTGCCGACGAAGGCCCATTGCCACGACTCGGTGACGGTCACGTCGCTCAGCAGGTCGTCGCCGGCTTGTTCAAGCAGGTTCTGGTAGGCGTTCCGGTAGCGGCCGTTGATTGCGATCGGGATGAACAGCATCAGCTGGAAGCCGGTGGCCTCGCCCGCGATGCGGCGGCCCTTGAAGGGGTCGACCTGGCTGCGGTCGGAGATGGTGCGCTTGGACAGGTCCAGCGGCACACCCTGGCAGCCGGCCAGCAGCGAGGCGGCGAGAAGCGCTGTGGTCAGGGGTTTGATGAAACGCGGCGTCTTCATGCGGCCTCCTTGACGGCGTCGCCGGTGATGGTGGTGCAGCGCATGGTCACGAGCAGCAACCATTGCCAGTCTTCGACGATGTTCACGTTCACCAGGCTGGTGGCACCCGGCACGCTGGCGAGCGCCTCTTGGTAGGCCCGCTCCACGCGGGTGTTGAGGCCGATGGGCACGGCGTAGTAGGCAGTGGACAGAAAGCCGAGCGACCCGCAGGCCTTGCCTTCGGCCTTGCCGAGCACCTGGTACTTGGCGGGCGGCATGGGGGCGATGGTGAATGGCGCGGACGCGCAGGCGGCGAGCTGGCTTGCGACCAGCAGCGCCGCGCAGAGGCGGATGATCTTCATGGTTCCTCCCGAAAGATTGTTGTGCGTGATGACGCCTCCCTGGGGAGGCCGCGGCAATTCTGCCGCGCCACGATGACGGGCTGTCAGAGGGTCCGCACCAAGTCGAGCGCCTGCTCGATGCGCTCGACCGCATGCACCGTCAGCCCCTCGATCGGCTTCTTCGGCGCGTTGGCCTTGGGCACGATGGCGACGGAAAAGCCGAGCTTGGCGGCTTCCTTCAGGCGCTCCTGACCCCGCGGCGCCGGCCGCACCTCGCCGGCCAAGCCGACTTCGCCGAAGGTGATGAAGCCGCGCGGCAAGGGCTTGCCACGCAGGCTGCTCTGGATGGCGAGCATCACCGCGAGGTCGGCTGCCGGCTCGCTGATGCGCACGCCGCCGACCGCGTTGACGAAGACGTCCTGGTCCATGAAGGCGACACCCGCGTGGCGGTGCATCACCGCCAGCATCATCGCCAGGCGGTCGCGGTCGAGGCCAACGGACAGGCGCCGTGGGCTCGGCCCGCCGGAATCGACCAGCGCCTGGATCTCCACCAGCATCGGGCGCGTGCCTTCGAGCGTGACCAGCACGCAGGAGCCTGCGACCGGCTCGCCGTGCGTCGACAAAAAGATCGCGCTCGGGTTGGCCACACCCTTCAGCCCCTTCTCGGTCATCGCGAAGACGCCGATCTCGTTGACCGCGCCGAAGCGGTTCTTGATGGCGCGCACCAAGCGGAAGCTCGAATGCGTGTCGCCCTCGAAATAGAGCACCGTGTCGACGATGTGCTCCAGCACGCGCGGGCCGGCAAGCGCGCCTTCCTTCGTCACATGGCCGACGAGCACGATGGCCGTGCCGCTGCTCTTGGCGATGCGCGTGAGCTGCGCGGCGCATTCGCGCACCTGCGCCACCGAGCCGGGGGCGGAGGTCAGCTCCTCGCTGTACATGGTCTGGATCGAGTCGATCACACAGACGGCGGGTTGCTCGGCCTCGAGGGTGGCACTGATCTTCTCCAGGTTGATCTCGGCCACCACGCGCACCTGCGAGCCGTCGAGCCCGAGGCGGCGCGAGCGCAGCGCCACCTGCGCGCCTGATTCTTCGCCGGTCACGTAAAGCGTGGGCACCGTCTTCGAGAGCGCATCGAGCGCCTGCAGCAGGAGCGTGGACTTGCCGATGCCGGGATCCCCCCCGATCAGCACCACGCCGCCGGAGACGATGCCGCCGCCGAGCACCCGGTCGAGCTCCTCGATGCCGGTGGCGCGCCGGTCGACGTCGGTCGCCTCGATCTCGCTCAAGGTCGCGACGGGCTGCGGCGCGGCCAGCGACTGGAAGCGGTGTTGTTTGGATGCGCCCTCGGCCACGCCTTCGACCAGCGTGTTCCAGGCGTTGCAATGCGGGCACTTGCCCAGCCACTTGGGGCTGGTGCCGCCGCATTCGCTGCAGGTGTAGATCGACTTGGGTTTGCTCACCCGGGCACTGTAGCCGCCCGGGTGGCTCGTCTCGTGAGCCTGCGCAGGCCCCGCCGCAGCAGGCCGCTGAGCCGCTGGTGCCAGGCGGGGTCGCGCTCGAAGCGCAGCCACACCTCCTGCTCGGCTTCGATCACCGTGTGCCGCTCGCGGCGCAGCTCGAAGCACTCGCCGTGGAAGAGAAAGTGGTCCGCGGGGTCGTGCTGCTGCGTGATCCAGACACGGCCGCCGCCGACCACACGCACTCGGGCCGGGGCCTGTTGCCAAGCCATGACGTCGCCGGCTTGCAGGCGGAGGGTGACCGGGGGTGTGAAGCGGACCATGGCGTTCTCCTGTCTCGTGGGCATTCAGTGTGCGCAGCCGTGCCGCGCCCCGCCATATCCAGCGCTGAACGAACTTCGGCAGCACAGATGCACGCTGGCGCATCTGTATTGGTGACAAGAAGAGGGCTCTGTATCTGTCACGTCCCTGGGCCAATCGTCAGAATGGCCCCATGAACGCTCCCGCCGACCCCGGATTGCCGCTCTACACCCGCGTCGCGGGCGAGCTGGCGCAGGCCATCCAGGCCGGCAGCCTGCGCACCGGTGACCGGCTGCCGTCGGTGCGCCAGCTCTGCCAGCAGCACGGCGTGAGCCCGTCCACCGTGACGCAGGCCTACCGCTGGCTGGAGAACCAGCGGCTGGTCGAGGCCCGGCCGAAGTCGGGCTACTTCGTCGCCGCACGCCACGCGCCGCTGCCCGAGCCCGAACTCGACACCCGCATGAGCGGCGCCGGCTTCGTGACGCCCGACGACCTCACGCGCCAGTTCCTCTTCGGCAACGACGACCCCGAGGCCGCGCCCTCGTTCTGCCCGCTGCCGGCGCGCGAGATCCTGCCCGAGGCCAAGCTGCGCCAGCTCACCGCCAAGCTCAACCGCCTGCATCCTGAATACGCCTCGCGCTACAGCATCACCGGCAGCCTCAATCTGCGCCAGGAGATCGCGCGCCGCAGCGTGAGCGCCGGCGTGCGGCTGCGGCCGGAGGAAATCATCCTCACCAACGGCGGCAGCGAGGCGGTGTTCCTCGCGCTGCGCTCGGCCGCGCAGGCGGGCGACACGGTGGCACTCGAATCGCCGACCTACTGGATGCTGCTGGAGATCATCCGCACGCTCGGCATGAAGTCGATCGAGATCCCCACGCACCCGCGCGAAGGCATCTCGGTCGAAGCGCTTGACCTGGCCACACAGCGGGCCGGCGCGGTGCGGGCCTGCGTCGTGGTGCCCAACTTCCACAACCCGCTCGGCAGCCTGATGCCGCTCGACAACAAGCGCAGGCTGGTGGCACTCGCCCGCGAACGCGGCTTCACGCTGATCGAGACCGACATCTACGGCGAGACCTACTTCGGCGAAGAACGTCCGCCGGTGCTCAAGTCCTTCGACACGCATGACGACGTGATCCTCTGCTCGGCCTTCACCAAGACGGTCGCGCCGGGCTACCGTGTCGGCTGGATCGCACCCGGCCGCCACTTCAAGACCGCGCAGTCGCACAAGTTCCACACCTCCATCACCGGCGCGATGCTGCCGCAGGAGGTGATCGCCGAGTTCATCCGCGATGGCGGCTACGACCACCACATGCGCAAGCTGCGCGCGGCACTCAAGCTGCAGTGCGAGCAGATGGTCGATGCGGTGGCGCGCCACTTCCCGGCGGGTTGCAAGATGAGCCGGCCGCAGGGCGGGCTGATGCTGTGGATCGAGATGCCGCGCAACGTCGACTCGCGCAAGGTCTTCGAGCGGGCGCGCCACGAGCACATCGGCTGCGCGCCCGGCGCCACCTTCAGCAACAGCACCCGCTTCAACCACTTCCTGCGCCTGCACTACGGTGACCCCTGGTCGCCGCGGCACGAGGCGCACATCCGCCGCCTGGGCCAGATCGTGGCCGAAGAGGCCGAGCGCGGCCGGGCCGCCGCCTGACACGCCACCTGACACGTTCAACGAAAGACCCCATGGAACTCGCCACCTGGCTCGCCTTCTTCGCCGCTTCCTGGGCCATCAGCATTTCGCCAGGCGCGGGTGCGGTGGCCGCGATGAGCGCCGGGCTCAACCATGGCGTCGCACGAGGCTATTTCATGACGCTGGGCCTCGTGCTTGGCATCTGGACGCAGGTGCTGGTGGTGGGCCTCGGCCTGGGCGCGGTGATCGCCACCTCGAGCCTCGCGTTTGCCATCGTCAAGTGGCTGGGCGTGGGTTACCTCGTCTACCTGGGCATCAAACAATGGCGGGCGCCCGCCGAGCCCATGGTGGCCGAGGTGGAGGGTGGGGTCGGCAGCGTGAAGCGCCGCACCCTGGTGCTGCGCGGCTGGATGGTGAATGCGGTCAACCCCAAGGGCACGGTCTTCCTGCTTGCCGTCGTGCCGCAATTCCTCGACCTCGCCCAGCCGCTCGCCCTGCAGTACGGCGTGATCGCCGCCACGCTCGGCTTCACCGACCTGGTGGTGATGGGTGTGTACACGCTCCTCGCCGCGCGAGTGCTGCGCCTGCTCCGATCCGCACGCCAGATCCGGCTGATGAACCGCACCTTCGGCAGCCTCTTCGTGGCGGCTGGCGGCATGCTCGCGTTCGTCAAGCGGGCCTGATGTGAGCCCCTCGCCCGACGGGTACATCGGGCGATCCCCCGAGGGGACGCGGGCCGGCTTGGGAGCGGCCCGGCGCTCGGCCTGCTGACACGACTGGTCACAACCTGCTCCTTCAGTGGGGCCACGTTCAGCCGACAACAAACCGTAGCCACGGCCTGTCGGAGCTTCCATGAACGCACCCGCCACTTCCTCCGTCTTCCAGACCGCCAACCCGCACGCGCTGGCCGTCATCCTGGAGGCCAGCCAGACGCGCTCGATCATCGCGTCGCGCGACATCTTCGATGTCGCCGGCACCAAGCTGTGGGCGCGCGAGCAACCGGTGTCGCAGGCGCTGCAGCGCAAGCTGATGGACCGCCAGCTGCGCCACCCGCTCGAAGCCTGCCTGCTCGCCGAAGACGGCGTGACCGCGCACTCGCTGGTGCATGCCTTCGAAGCCCTGCTCTCGCGCGACTCGGCGCTCTCGCCGGTGCTGATGCCGCACGCCGCGAAGCTGCTGCGCGAGGTGCCGCACCTGCCGCTGCATCCGGTGGCGCAGCTCTTGTTGACCGCGAGCCAGGCCTCGCGGGCCGAATCCTTTGACCATGCGGTGCAGGCGATGGCGCTCAACGGGGCCCTGGCCATCGCCCACGGCGCGAGCCGCGGCGACGTGCGCATCGCGATGCTCTGCGGCCTGCTGCACGACCTCGGCGAGATGTACATCGCCCCCGAGCATGGCGAGGCCGACATCGCGCACACGCTCGATTTCCAGAGCTACCAGCACCTGGTGGTGCACCCGCACGTGGGCAAGCTGCTGCTGCAGCAGCTCACCGACTACCCGCCCAGCGTGGCGCGGGCGGTGGCCGAGCACCATGAGCGGCTCGACGGCTCGGGCTATCCGCACTGCCTGCTGCGCGAACAGCTGTCGCCGCAAGGCCGCCAGCTCGCGGTGACCGAAGCGGTGCTCAACGTGCTGCGCAGCGACTGCCCCGACCTCGCGCGGGCGAGCGTCGCCCTGCGCGTGGTGCCCGGCGAGTTCGACCTGAGCGTCGTCGGCCCGATCTCCCAGGCGGCGCGCGAGCAGCCGCCGCTGCAATCCTTCCTCACGCCCGATGAGATCCGTGTGCGCCTGGCGCTGCTCGACGCGGCGCTGCAGACGGCGCACGCCGGCATCGTGGCGCTCGCCTCGACCGCCAAGTCGCAGGCGCTGATGGATGCGCTGGCGCTCGCGCAAGGGCTGCTCGCCCGCCTGCGCAAGGGCTGGGCCGCGAGCGGCCTGTGGAGCGACGGCGAGGTGGCAGTGCAGGACGCGGCCGAGATCGAAGCGGTGGAGCAGGAGCTGCTGTTCCGCCTGCGCTCGATCCGCAGTGCGACCCTCCTGCGCGCAGGCAAGCTGCCCGCCGGCGACCTGCAGAGCCTGATGCTGCTCGGCGAGCAGCTCGGGGCCTGACCGTTCAGGGCGCGGCGCATCAGGCCAGCACACGGTGACTGGACACTAGCCGTCGTGTGGCTTGGTGCGCCCTGCCTTGAGCAGGCTGCGCTGGCCCTTGCTCTGCAGGCGCCGTTGCTTCGACGCATAGGTCGGCCGGGTCGGCTTGCGCACCCGCGGCGGGGTGGCCACGCTGTCGATCATCTCCTGCAGGCGCTGCAGCGCCTCTTCGCGGTTGGCCTCGCGGCTGCGCGAGGTCTGGGCCTTAATGACGACCACGCCTTCGTCGGTGATGCGCTGGTCGCGCAGGCCGAGCAGGCGCTCCTTCACCGGCTCGGGCAGCGACGAGGCGCGCACGTCGAAGCGCAGGTGCACCGCGCTTGACACCTTGTTGACGTTCTGCCCGCCGGCGCCCTGGGCGCGGATGGCGGTGATCTCCACCTCCGAGGGGTCGAGCAGGACACGCATCAGCGCCACAGCTGCGTGATCGACACCAGCCCCGGCTGCCACTCGCGCAGGCCCCAGCCGAGTGCGGCACTCGCCAGCACCATCAGCACGCCGATCAGCCAGGTCTTGCCGAGGATGTGCACGAAGGCCTCGTCTTCCGACTTCGGGCGCAGCACCCGGCGCGCGATCAGCGTGCCGAAGACGAACTGCACCGCCACCTCGGCGAGCAGGCCCGCAAGGCCGTCGACCAGCATCACCGGCAGCAGGCCGGTGGCGAAGAGCAGGCCCACGAGCAGGAGCAGCAGCGCCGGGATCAGCAACAACAGACCCGCTTCGTCGAAGCTCAGCAGGTCGGCCGCGCTGCCGAGGATGTCGCCCCAGTCGAAGGATTTCTGCGCTGCGTCGCTGCGGCGCACCGGCTCGGCGGCCGCGCCGCGTTCGGCGAGCGTCGGGTCGTCGCGCACCGAGGCTGCGAAATGTTTGAGCCACACCTGCACGCCGAGCACCAGCCCTAGCGCGTACATCAGGAGCGCGGTCATCGCGTAGCGCGCGGCGGGCAGGGTGACGTCGAACAGGTGCAGCAACGTCCAGCTGCTCGCGAGCCCGACCAGCAGGCACCAGATCGTCAGCAACCAGCCGTGCCAACGCAAACGGCGCCGCGTGCGCGGGTGCAGCTCCCTCAGGCTCATGCCGAATGCATCGGCACCCGCGGCGCCACCGCACACATCAGCTCATAGCCGATGGTGCCGGCCGCCTGGGCCACCTCGTCGATCGGCATCACCGCACCATGCGGCCCGCGCCCCCACAGCGTGACCTCGCTGCCGATGCCGGCCTCGGGCACCGGCGTCAGGTCGGCGGCGAGCATGTCCATCGACACCCGGCCCACCGTGCGGGTGCGCACGCCGTTCACCAGCACCGGCGTGCCGGTGCCCGCATGGCGCGGGTAGCCGTCGGCATAACCGCAGGCCACGATGCCGATGCGCATCGGGCCGTCGGCGACGAAGCTGCTGCCGTAGCCCACGGTGTCGCCTGCCTGCAGCTGCTGCGTGGCGATCAGTTGCGAGCGCAGCGTCATCGTCGGCTGCAGCGCCCATTGCGAGATGGTGTGGTGCGGAAAGTCGGGCGACGAGCCGTAGAGCATGATCCCCGGGCGCACCCAGTCACCGCGCAGCGTGGCCTGGTCGGGTGCGTAGCGCAGGGTGGCAGCGCTGTTGCACAGCGAGCGCTCGCCGGCCAGGTCGTGCGTGGCCGCATCGAAGACGGCGAGCTGGTGGGCGATGCCGCGTGCCGAGCCGGGGGCGGCATCGGCGTCCGACAGGTGCGTGGTCAGCGTGATCGACTCCACCTGGGTCAGGCCCGACAGCCGCTGCCATGCGTGGCGGAAGGCCGACGGCGTGAAGCCGAGCCGGTTCATGCCGCTGTTCATCTTCAGGTAGACGTGGTGCGGCCAGGTGGTCTTGTGGGTGGCCAGCCAGTCGATCTGCGCCTCGTGGTGCACCGTGTGCCACAGGTTCAGGCGCGAGCAGAGTTCGAGGTCGCGTGCTTCGAAGCAGCCTTCGAGCAGCAGGATGGGCCCGCGCCAGCCCAGTGCGCGGATGCGTTCGGCCTCGGCCAGATCGAGCAGCGCGAAGCCGTCGGCCGACTGCAGGCCGGGGTAGGCGCGCTCGATGCCATGGCCGTAGGCGTTGGCCTTGACCACCGCCCAGACCTTGGCGTCGGGAGCATGGCGGCGGGCGCAATTCAGGTTGTGGGCCAGCGCATCGGCGTGGACCCAGGCTTCGATGGGGCGCGGCATGGCGGGGATTCTGCCAGCGGGGCCTGTCGTGACTGCGTGCTATAACCCCGCCGCACCCCACGGGCCCCTCGCAGTACGACTCGCTCCCGCCGAATGAAAAAAGGCTTCTACACGATCATGTCGGCGCAGTTCTTCAGCTCGCTGGCTGACAACGCGCTCTTCGTCGCCGCCGTCGAACTGCTGAGAACCTCCGGTCAACCCGAGTGGCAGCGCGCCGCCCTGGTGCCGATGTTCGCGCTGTTCTACGTCATCCTTGCGCCGCTGGTCGGCGCGTTTGCCGATGCCGTGCCCAAGGGGCGGGTGATGTTCGTCTCCAACCTCATCAAGGTGGCCGGCTGCCTGATGATGCTGTTCGGCGTGCACCCGCTCATTTCGTACGCGGTCGTCGGCCTGGGCGCGGCGGCCTACTCGCCGGCCAAGTACGGCATCCTCACCGAGTTGCTGCCCAACTCGCAGCTGGTCAAGGCCAATGGGTGGATCGAGGGCCTCACCATCGCATCCATCATCCTCGGCGTGCTGCTGGGCGGCCAGCTGGTCGGCCAGGCGGTCTCGCGCATGATGCTCGGCGTCGACATGCCCATGCTCGACACCGGCATCGACACCGCGCCCGAAGCCGCCATCGTGTCGCTGATCGCGCTGTATGCGATCGCGGCGCTCTTCAACCTCAAGATCCCGCGCACCGAAGCGCCGCTGCAGCCGATGACCGGCAGCGTGGTGGCGCTGGTGCGCGACTTCTCCAGCTGCAACGCCCGCCTGTGGGGCGACAAGCTCGGCCAGATCTCGCTCGGCACGACGACGCTGATCTGGGGCGTGTCGGGCAACTTCCGCTACATCGTGCTCGCCTGGGCCGCGGCCGCGCTCGGCTACGGCACCACGCAGGCGTCGGCCCTGGTCGGCGTGGTCGCGATCGGCACCGCCGTCGGGGCGGTCGTCGCCTCGATGCGCATGCGACTCGACCAGGCCACCAAGGTGATCCCGATGGGCATCGCGATGGGCCTGCTCGTGATCGCGATGAACTTCATCAGCAACGTCTGGACCGCGGCTCCCTTCCTGCTGGTGCTCGGTGCCATCGGCGGCTACATGGTGGTGCCGATGAACGCGCTCCTGCAGCACCGCGGCCACAACCTGATGGGCGCCGGCCGCTCGATCGCCGTGCAGAACTTCAACGAGCAGGCCTGCATCCTCGCGCTCGGCGCGTTCTACACCGGCATGACCAAGTTCGGCCTGTCCGCGTTCACCGCCATCACCGTCTTCGGCCTCGTGGTCGCCGGCTCGATGTGGGTGATCCGGCGCTGGCACGCCAGCAACTGCGTGCGCTACAAGGACGAAGTCGATCACCTGCTGGCCTTGGCGCGTAGCGACAAGCATTGACCGCCATGCGGTCCCCGTCTCGCCTGTGGCCGGCCCTGGCCCTGATGGTCAACGCCTTCGTGTGGGGCGTGTCGTGGTGGCCGTTCCGCCAGCTCCAGTCGGCCGGCCTGCACCCGCTGTGGGCCACGGTGCTGGTCTACCTCGTCGCGGTGGCGGTGATCGCCGTGGCGCGGCCCCACGCCATCGGCCAGGTGCTGCGTCGCCCGGTGTTGTGGGTGCTGGTATTCGCCTCGGGCAGCACCAATGCGGCCTTCAACTGGGGCGTGTCCATCGGCGACGTGGTGCGGGTCGTGCTGCTCTTCTACCTGATGCCGCTGTGGGTGGTGCTGCTTGCCCGCGTGCTGCTGCACGAGAAGCTCACCTGGCTGGCCGGCGTGCGTGTGCTGCTCGCACTCGGCGGGGCGGCCATCGTGCTGTGGCCCGAGGGCGGCGGCTCGTCCCCCGTGCCACGCTCGCTGCCCGACTGGCTCGGGGTGTGCGGCGGGTTCTCGTTTGCGCTCAACAACGTGATGCTGCGGCGTGAAGCGCAGCAGCCGGAAGAGAGCCGCGCGATGGCGATGTTCCTCGGCGGCGTGCTGGTGGCCGGCACCCTCGCCGCCACGCTCGCCTGGCAGGGCGAGGTGGCGTGGCCGCCCGCGCCGGCGCTCGACTGGGTGCCGCTCGCGCTGGTGCTGAGCGGCTTTTTCCTGGTCAGCAACGTGGCCCTGCAGTACGGCGCCGCCCGGCTGCCGGCCAACGTGGCTTCGGTGGTGATGTTGACCGAGGTGCTGTTCGCCTCGGTGTCGGCGCTGCTGCTGGGTGGCGGCACGATGACGCCGGCGCTGGCGATGGGCGGGGGGCTGATCCTGCTGGCGGCGCTGCTGTCGACGCTCGACAGTGGCAGTGCGCACTGAGGCCGCGCCGCGGCGTCAGCGCTTGCGCGTCGGGTCGAGCTGGACGAGGGCCGCCAGGAATTCGTCTTCCATCAGCGGTTTGGTCAGGTAGGCGTCGCAGCCGGCGAGGTCGCCGCGCACCCGGTCGCTCGAACTGGTGCTGCCGGTGACAACCACCACCTTGGGCGCGAGGCCGCCGGGGTGCTCGCGCCGCTGCTTCAGGTGCTGGCACACGCCCAGGCCGTCGAGCGTGCCGTCGCCGCCGAGGTCGATGTCGACAAAGACCAGCGAAAACGGCTGCGTGGCGAGCAAGGCCATCGCCTCGTCGGCCGTTTGCACCGCATGCACGCGGTAGCCCAGGCCCTGCAGCCGTGCCTGCAGGAACTTGAGCGCGATGCGGCTGTCGTCGAGCACCAGCACGTCGAGCGCGGGCAGGCCGTCGCCGCCTTGCAGGTCGTCCGGCGAAGAGACGACCCAGTCGGTGGGCGGTGGCTCGTCGAGGAGCGCCAAGCGCGCCTCCAGCAGCAGGTCGAGCTCGCGCAGGATGCGGTTGGGCTCGATCGGCCGCGGCAGGTGGGCGGCGGCGCCGGCCGGCGCGTAGGCGCCGATGAAGATGGTGTCCTGCACCCGATGGGCGTCGTTGACGGCGTTGAGCGCGGCCGGGCTGTCGGCATCGGCGATGACGAAGTCGCTCTCGGTGGCCGAGGTGCCCTGCACGTAGGCCGGCGCCCGGTGCTGGCCGAGGCGGAAGAAGGAGGCCAGCGTGTTGCGCTCGAAGTCGCTGAAGCCTTGCAGCGCGACGGTGTAGCGCATGGGGATGCGCTCGGACATGGGGACTTTCGTCGTGGCGGTGGCCGATGTTCGGCGCCGGACGTTGGGGCGTCAACCCTGCGCGGCGCCGGGCGGGCGTCGGCGCTACGATCCGGGGTCGACTTTGTTACACCACCCCTTCAGGAGCGTCCATGGCCAGTGTCTACGACTACGAAGCTGTTTCCATCGACGGCAAGCCCGCCCACTTGTCCACCCAGCGCGGCAAGGTGCTCTTGATCGTCAACACCGCCAGCGCCTGCGGCTTCACGCCCCAGTTCGCCGGGCTGGAAAAGCTGTGGGAGACCTACCGCGACAAGGGCCTGGTGGTCGTGGGCTTCCCGAGCAACGAGTTCGGCGGGCAAGACCCCGGTTCGAACGACGAGATCGCCTCCTTCTGCCAGCTCAACTACGGCGTGAGCTTCCCGATGATGGAGAAGGTGAAGGTCAACGGCGCCGAGGCCCACCCGCTGTGGAAGTGGCTCACCGCCGAAGCCCCGGGCATCCTCGGCACCAAGGGCATCAAGTGGAACTTCACCAAGTTCCTCGTCGGGAAAGACGGCCAGGTGATCAAGCGCTACGCGCCCAACGATTCGCCGGAGTCGATCACGAAAGACATCGAGGCGGCCCTGGCGGCCTGATGTTCAGCCGGCGGGCACCCAGAGCCCGCCGTAGACCACCCGCAGCCGCTTCTGCGCGGCAAGTTGCTGCACGAGCTCGTTGACCGTCTGGCGCGACAGGCTGGCCAGCGCCGCCAGCTCGGCCTGGGTGGTGCGGATGTGGCGCCAGCCCTGCGCGTCGGGCGGGCCGGCGCGTTCGGTGCGGGCCAGCTGCTCCAGGGCCAGGCGCAGCCGCTCGTCGGCGCTGCGGTGGCGCGAGGCCTCGAGCATGCGCAAGGTGCCGTGGTAGCGCCGCGCGTACTCGCGCATCAGTGAGCGGGCGAAGCCGGGCACCTGGTCCATCAGGAATTCGTAGGCGGCGGGGCCGAAGGCGACCACCCGCGAGCCCTTGGCCGCCAGCACCTCGAAGGTCGACGGCTGGCCGCTCGCAAACGACGACAGCCCGAAGAGCCGCCCCGGCGGCACCCGCTCGATCACCGAAACCTCGCCGTCGACGGTGAGGAAGCGGATCTCCATCTCGCCGCCGGCCAGGCCGAAGAGCGCTGGCGTCGGCTCTCCCTGCGTGAGCAGCACCTGGCCGCGCGTGAGGCGGTGCAGGCGGCACAGCGGCAGCAGGCCCTGCCAGTGCGCGGCCGTGAGGGTGAGCTTCGGGCAGGCTGGCGGTCAGCACGCGGGCGACGTCGTCTCGCATGGCCTGATTGTCGGGCACCCGACAATTCTTGCGCGCCCGCCGCACCACACTGCCGGCATGGACCTCACGCTCACCCCTGCCGACCTCGACCGCCTTGCCGCGCTGTTCCGTCGCTTCGCCGACATGGAATGCCCGGAGGAACCGCTCTACGAAGCGCTGTGCCGCCTCGTCGCCGACGACCTGGCGCTGCTGGATCTGCTGGCCGGCGCCAGCCCCGAGCAGCAGCGCCCCAACCTCTGGCTGGCCGCGGTGCACGACCGGCTGCTCGCGGGCGTGGCGCACCCGCTCGCGGCCTATTACCCAAGCTGCGGCGGCCACCGGGCGCCCGACGACGCCCTCGCCGGCTGCCTGCGCGACTTCGTGGCGCAGCACGCGGCCGAGTTACGCGACTGCATGCGCACCCACACGACGCAGACCAACGAGATCGGCCGCTGCGCCGTGCTGTGGCCGGCCCTGCACGCGGTGGTGGTACGCAGCGGCACCACGCGCCTCGCGCTGCTCGACGTGGGCACGAGCGCCGGCCTCAACCTCGGCGTCGATGTCTACCGCTACGACGCGGCCGACACGCGCCGCGGCGTGCCCTTGCTGCCCTGCACCTGGCATGGCCCGCTGCGCGCCCCGGCCGCACCGACGCCGCAGATCGTGCAGCGCTGTGGCATCGACCCGGCGCCGGTGGCGGTCGACGACGCCGTGGCCGTGCGCTGGTTGCGGGCCTGCCTGTGGCCGAGCGATGCGGCCCGCGCCGAGCGCTTCGAGCAGGCAGTGCAGATCGCGCGTGACCGCCGCTGGCCGGTGCGGGAGATCGCCGACTGCACCGCCGCCATCGAACCCTGGCTCGCCGCGCTGCCGGCGGGGGTGCAGCCGGTGATCTTCAACAGCTGGGTGCTGACCTATTTCGAGCGGCCCGCGCTGCAGCGCCACATCGAGACCGTGACCGACCTCGTGCGCCGCACCGGGGCGATGTGGTTGTCGGCCGAGGCGAGCACCCTCACGATCGGCCCCGTCGAGTTGCCGGCGCCGCGACCGGAGCTGCCGAAGGCCCAGAGCGTCTGGACGCTGTGCCATCGCGTCGATGGCGAGCCCCGCTTCGAGGCCCTGGCGCGCTCGCATGGCCACGGGCGCTGGGCCGAATGGCTGGCCCGGTAGGCTGGCCGGATAATCGCGGCTCCCCTGCAGGAGCCCCTCATGTTCGAGCACGTTGACGCCTACGCTGGCGACCCCATCCTCACCCTCAACGAATCCTTCGGCAAGGACCCGCGGCCGAACAAGATCAACCTTTCCATCGGCATCTACTTCGACGACGCCGGCAACCTGCCGGTGATGAAGGCCGTGAAGACCGCCGAGTCGGCCATGCTGCAGACCGTCGGCGCACGCCCCTACCAGCCGATGGAAGGCGCGCCCAACTACCGCCAGGCGGTGCAGCACCTGCTGTTCGGGGCCGACCACGAAGCCGTGAAGAGCGGCCGCATCGCCACCGTGCAGACGCTCGGCGGCTCGGGCGGCCTGAAGGTCGGCGGCGATTTCCTCAAGCGCTACTTCCCGACGAGCAACGTCTGGGTCAGCGACCCCACCTGGGACAACCACCGCGCCATGTTCGAAGGCGCCGGCTTCACGGTGAACACCTACCCGTACTACGACGCCAAGACCGGCGGCCTGCGCTTCCCCGAGATGCTGGACGCGATCCAGGCGCTGCCGGAAAAGAGCATCGTGCTGCTGCACGCCTGCTGCCACAACCCGACGGGGGTCGACCTGTCGCGTGCGCAGTGGGGCGAGCTGATCCCGGTGCTGAAGCAACGCAAGCTCATCCCGTACGTCGACATCGCCTACCAGGGCTTTGGCGACGGCATCGACGAAGACGCCTGGGCTGTGCGCGCGCTGGCCGATGCCGGCGTGAGCTTCTTCTGCGCGAGCAGCTTCTCCAAAAGCTTCTCGCTCTACGGCGAGCGCTGCGGGGGGCTGTCGATCGTCTGCCCCGACAAGGCGCAGGCCGAGCTGGTGCTGGGCCAGATGAAGGCGACGGTGCGCAAGAACTACAGCAGCCCGCCGACGCACGGCGGCCAGATCGTCGCCCGCGTGCTCGGCACGCCCGAGCTGCGCCAGCAGTGGGCCGATGAACTCAACGCGATGCGCACCCGCATCCAGGCCATGCGCCAGAAGCTGCATGCGGTGATCAGCGCCAAGCTGCCCGGCCGCAACTTCGACTACTTCCTCACCCAGCGTGGCATGTTCAGCTACACCGGCCTCACGGCCGAGCAGGTCGACCGGCTGCGCGAAGAGCATGCGGTCTACCTCGTGCGCTCGGGCCGCATGTGCGTGGCGGGTTTGAACTCGTCGAACGTCGAAGCCACCGCGGTGGCGATGGCGGCGGTGCTGGCGACGTAAGGCCTGTTGAAACGACGAGGGCCTCAGGCCGACCAGCGTCGCGCCACGCCCTTGCCCATCTGCTTGCCGAGGTACATCGCGGCATCGGCGTGGCGGATCAGCTCGTCCGGGTCGTCGCCGTCGGGCGGTGCGAGGGTGTAGCCGATGGTGAGGCTGATCTCGCAGCGGTGCGGGCCGACCTGGAAGGGCTCGTGCACGGTCTCCAGCAGCTTGTGCGCGAGTGCGTCGGCCTGCTCGGGGCCGGCGAGGCCGGTGGTCAGGACCACGAACTCGTCGCCGCCCAGGCGGGCCACGGTGTCTTGCGCGCGGGTGGCCGCCTGCAGGCGGCGCGACATCAACAGCAGCAACTGGTCGCCGACCTCGTGGCCATGCTGGTCGTTGACCGGCTTGAAGCCGTCGAGGTCGAGCAGGTAGAGCGCCACCAGGTTGTCGGGTCCGCGCTTGTGCAGCGCCGACTTGATCTGCCCCAGCAGCCCGCGCCGGTTGTGCAGCCCGGTGAGCGGGTCGCTGTTGGCGAGCAGGCGGAACACGTCGCGTTCACGGCTCGCATGCAGCGCGTTGGCGTGCATGGCCTGCGTGCTCAGGCTCAGCACCCGCAGGTAGAAGAGCATGTCGACGGTGGCGCCGAACTCGAAGGAGTGCAGCGTGAGGAAGTTCACCGGCAGCATGCCGTTGATCACGCCGATCAGCGTGGCCGTGGCGATCGCGTAGATGCCCCAGGCGAGCAGGAAGCCCCAGCCCACGGGGTCGCGCTGGCGTGCGCGTGACAGCGCGCCCGGCAGGCCCAGCAGCGCGGGCACCGGCCCGAGCACGCTCACGATGGCGGTGACGACGCGGGTGTTGAAGAGCCCCAGCGCATAAGCCGCCGCCAGCACGGCGACGAGCACCGCGCCGGCGTGCATCAGCCGGCTGAAGCCGCGGCCGGTGTAGCGGCTCTGCGCCGTCAGCGCGCTGCGGCCGTTGATCGGCCGTGTCAGCGCGTGCTCGATGAAGAGGAAGGAGCCGCACAAGGCCGTCAGCGAGAACAGGCCGCCGGCGTGCTGCTCCATCCAGATCCAGTCGCGCCAGAGGTACTGCGCCCCGATGCCGAACTGGAACAGCGAAAAGAAGATGCTGCCCGCGGCCAGCAGCGCGTACTTGAGCGACAGCGTCTCGCGCAGCGTGACGAAGCGCCCCAGGCTGTAGACCAGCAGCGCGAGCCCCAGGCCGCCGAGCGCACCCTGCAGCGTCTGCTCGGCGAGCGCGCGTTCGTGGAAGGCCTGCGGCGTGTTGAGCGTGATCGGCAGGATCATCGCGCCGCCGGTCTGCACCCGCAGCAGCAGCTCGCCGGTGCTGCCGGGCGCGAGTTCGATGGGCATCGCGTGCGATCGGCTGGCCAGCGGCCGCTGCGAGTACGGCTGGTGGCTGCCGAGTGTCGCCTGGCGCACCACCCGGTCCTGCACCAGCAGGTAGGCGTCGACGCGGTGCAGGGCCGGGTAGTCGATGTCGAGCACCCAGCGCGGCGTCGTCCGCGTCGACGACTCGATGGGTATCCGCAGCCACACCGCCTCGTCCCGCACGCCGAGTGTCGCGTGTGCCGACGGGGGTGCCGCAAAACGCTCGCGCTGCGCGAGCACCTGCTCGAGGGTGAGCGTGCGGCTCGCGTCGACCAGCATCGTCACGGCTGGCCAGGCCTGCGCCACACGCTGGGTGTCCAGGCGAAGCGGTGCCGCGTGGGCGCTGGCCAGCAGCAGGCACCACGTCAGGCACGCCAGCCACCAAGGGCTGAAGGGGAAAGGCAGGGAGGACGAACGATGCATTCCCGGTACAGCGCGGGACAGGGGCAGGAAGGGGGCGACGGCACCGTGGGTGCCAGCGCGGATTGTCCGGGCTCAGGCACCTTTCTTGTCGCGCGGCAGCCGCCCCAGCAGGTAGAACTCCTCGTTTGGCCGCAGATTGATGAGGTTGGCCATGCGGTTGGACAGTCCAAAAAGGGCGGTGATCGCCCCGATGTCCCAGATGTCCTCGTCGTCGAAGCCGTGGGCCCGCAGCGCCTCGAAGTCGGCCTCGCCGATCTCGTCGGCCGCCTTGCACACCTTCATCGCGAAATCGAGCATCGCCTTCTGTCGCTCGGTGATGTCGGCCTTGCGGTGGTTCACCGCCACCTGGTCGGCGATCTGCGGCTTCTTCTCGTAGATGCGCAGGATCGCCCCGTGTGCCACCACGCAGTAGAGGCAGCGGTTCGCACCCGAGGTGGCGACGATGATCATCTCGCGCTCGCCCTTGGTGAGATTGCCGCCTTCCTTCAGCAACAGCGCGTCGTGGTACGCGAAGAAGGCACGCGCCTCGTCGGGCCGGTGCGCGAAGCCGAGGAAGACGTTGGGGATGAAGCCGGTCTTCGCCTGCACCTCGAGGATGCGGGTGCGGATGTCCTCCGGCAGGTCGGCGATCTCGGGCACCGGGTAGCGGCTGATGGGGTGGCTCATGGCGGTCTCCTCGGGCCTCGTCAGCCCAGTTCGTCGATGTTCTTCGGCCAGCTCTTGTGCAGCAGCGTCGACAGCGCGCAGTCGGCGAGCAGCTTGCCGCCGGTCTGGCAGCGGGCGCAGTAGTTCGTCTCGTTGTCGGCGTAGACGATGCGCTGCACCGGCGTGCCGCACGCGGGGCAGGGCTGGTTGTATTTGCCGTGCACCGCCATCTGCGGGTGGAAGGCGGTGACCTTCTCCGGCCACTCGCCGGCTTCTTCGCCGAGGCGGGTGATCCACTCCTGCAGCACGCCCTGCGTCGCGTGGTACAGCCGCTCGATCTGCTGCGCATCGAGCTTCTGCGACAGCTGGATCGGCGAGAGCTGCGCGCGAAAGAGGATCTCGTCCGAATACGTGTTGCCGATGCCGCTGAAGAGCCGCGGGTCGGTCAGCTGGCGCTTGAGCGTGTGGTTCTCGCGCGTGAGGCGCGCGCTAAAGTCGGCGAGCGAGGCGCCCAGTACGTCGAGGCCGCCCGGGTCCATCGCCTGCAGCGCGGCGCGGTCGGCGAGCACGTGCAGCGAGGCGCGCCGCTTGCTGCCCGCTTCGGTCAGCACGACGCTGCCGTCGTCGAACTCGAAGACGGCGAGCGAGATCTTGCCCGGCGGCTTACCACCCGGCAGCAGCCAGCGCAGGCGGCCGGCGATCATCAGGTGGATGACGAGGAAGCGGCCGTTGTCGAGCGCCAGCACCACGCGCTTGCCGAGGCGTTCCACGCCAATGACGGTGCGGCCTTCGGCTTCGGCCAGCGGCGGCAGCGCGGTACGCAGCAGGAAGGGGTTGAGCACGCGCACGCGTCTGAGCACCTGGCCCTGGACCTTGTCGGCCAGGCGGTCGACGTAGACCGTGATATCAGGCAGCTCCGGCATGGGATCGAGTGTCACGGAAATCCGCCGGCCCCGATAATCACGGGTTTCCACGAGGCGGCGCAGGTTTCAGCAGCGCCGCAACCCCATGTCCGACCTGACCCCCCAGGTGCGCCGCCGTCGCACCTTCGCCATCATTTCCCACCCCGACGCGGGCAAGACCACGCTCACCGAGAAGCTGCTGCTGTTCTCCGGCGCGATCCAGATCGCGGGCAGCGTGAAGGCGCGCAAGGCCACACGCCACGCCACCTCCGACTGGATGGAAATCGAAAAGCAGCGCGGCATCTCGGTCGCGTCATCGGTGATGCAGATGGAATACCGCGACTGCGTCATCAACCTGCTCGACACCCCGGGCCACCAGGACTTCTCGGAAGACACCTACCGCGTGCTCACCGCGGTCGACGCGGCGCTGATGGTGATCGACGCGGCCAACGGCGTGGAGCCGCAGACCCGCCGGCTGCTGCAGGTCTGCCGCGCCCGCAACACGCCCATCCTCACCTTCGTCAACAAGATGGACCGCGAGGTGCAGGAGCCGCTCACGCTGATGGACGAGATCGAGCGCGAGCTGGGCATGAGTGTCGTGCCCTTCACCTGGCCGGTGGGCATGGGCAAGCAGTTCCATGGCGTGATGGACCTGCGCGAAAAGCAGATGCGCGTGTTCAGCCCCGGCGAAGACCGCAAGGGCGCCGACGACGAGATCCTGCCCGGCCTCGACAACCCCGCCTACGCCGAGCGCTTCGGCATGCAGTTCGAGCAGGCGCGTGGCGAGATCGAGCTGGTGCAGGAGGCCGCGCCTTCGTTCGACGAAGCGCAGTTCCTCGCCGGCCACCAGACGCCGATGTTCTTCGGCTCGGCGGTCAACAACTTCGGCGTGCGCGAGGTGCTCGACGCGCTGGTCGACCTCGCGCCGCCGCCGAGCGAGCGCGCCGCCATCCAGCGTGTGGTGCAACCCGACGAGAAGAAGTTCACCGGCGTCGTGTTCAAGATCCAGGCCAACATGGACCCGGCGCACCGCGACCGCATCGCCTTCGTGCGCGTGGCCTCGGGCCGCTTCGAGCGTGGCATGAACCTGAAGGTGGTGCGCTCGGGCAAGACGCTGCGGCCCAACACCGTGGTCACCTTCATGAGCCAGAAGCGCGAGCTGCTCGACGAGGCCTTTGCCGGCGACATCATCGGCATCCCCAACCACGGCGTGCTGCAGCTGGGCGACACCATCACCGAAGGCGAGACCTTGCAGTACACCGGCCTGCCGTTCTTCGCGCCGGAAATGTTCAGAAGCGTCGAAGTGGCCGACCCGCTCAAGACCAAGCAGCTGCGCGCCGGCCTCACGCAGCTGGGCGAAGAAGGCGCGATCCAGGTGTTCCGCCCGGTGGCGGGCAGCGTGCTGCTGCTCGGCGCGGTGGGGCAACTGCAGTTTGAAGTCGTCGCGCACCGGCTGGAGCATGAGTACGGGGTCAAGGCCCGCGTGATGCCGGCCCGCTACAACGTGGCGCGCTGGGTGACCTGCGACGAGGCCGATGGCGGTGAGAAGGAGTCTCAAGCGCTTCATCGACGCCAACGACCACCGCGTCGCGCTCGATGCCGTCGACGCCGCGTGTGTGCTGCTCGAATACGCCGGCGAGTTGCGGGCGATGCAGGAGAACTGGCCGAAGATCAAGTTCCACGCGCTGCGCGAGCACGCCGGGCTCGTCTTCCAGAAGCAACTGGACGGCTAGAAGACGGCCCCCCAGTCGCGGCGCTCCTGCCCCCAAGGGGCGCCACCCATCGGGCCGGCAAAGCCGGACCCTGGGGCGTGGCTCGATGGGCGCCGCGCTTCGCGGCGCAAAAAGCGCGTTTCGTCGCATCGGGCTTGAGCACGGCAGGCGGGCACGGCACAGTCGGGGCTTCCTCCACGACGCCTGCCCGCCACCATGCTCGCCAGCTCGTTCATCGCCTTCCTGCACTTCGTCTTTGCGTTCGGCGTCGTCGCCACGCTGTTCTTCGAGTGGTTGACCTTCAGCCGCACGCCCACGCTGCGTGAAGCCAAGCTGCTGGCGGCCGCCGACCGGTGGTACGGCGCGTTTGCCGGCGGCTTGCTCGCCGTCGGCGCACTGCGGGTGGTCTATTTCGAGAAGGGCTGGGAGTTCTACAAGGCCATGCCCTTCTTCCACCTGAAGCTCACGCTCTTCGTCGTGATCGGTCTCTTGTCGATCTACCCGACGATCAGCTTTGCCCGCTGGAAATCGACCTTGCAGGCCGGCCAGGCGCCGCAGATTCCCGAGACGCAGTACCAGCGCATCTCGCGCCTGCTGAGCCTGCAGATGCTGCTGCTGGTGCTGCTGACGCTCAGCGCCTCATTGATGGCCAAGGGCCTGCGCTTCTGATGCGCGCGCTCGCGACCCTTCTGGCGGCGCTCGTGTTCGGGGCGGGCGCTCAGGCGGCGCCACGCTGCCTGAGCGACTGCACGCCACGCATCGGCATCGTCTCGGCCTTCGGTGCCGAGGCCGACATCCTCATCGCCCAGACGCAGAAGAAGCGCAGCTGGACGCTCGCCGGCAAGCGCTACACCACCGGCCTGCTGCGCGGCCAGCGCGTGGTGATCGTGCTGAGCGGCGTGAGCATGGTCAATGCGGCAATGGTCACGCAGCAGATGCTCGACCACTTCCGTATCGAGCGACTGATCATGAGCGGCATCGCCGGCGGCCTGAACCCGGCGCTCCACGTGGGCGACGTGACCGTGCCCGAGCGCTGGGCGATGCCGATGGAGGTCTACTGGAACGACGACACCCAGGTGCCGGCGCCTTGCGGTCAGAAGGGCGACGTGGGCTGCCTCGGCCTCAAGCTCGCGACCGGTGCCGACGGCCAGCCGCTGCGGCCCTATGCGCCCGGCCTCTTCATGCGTGAGACGCATGTGCTCACCGCAGCCAACGCGCCGAAGGGCGAGTTCCGCTTCGACTACCCGGTCGATGCCGAGATGCTGGCCGTCGCCCGCACGCTCACGCCCAAGCTCGAACGTTGCGGCCCCAAGGCGCGCCAGCCCTCGGGCGAGGTCGATGCGACGCAATGCGTGCGCGAACAACCGCAGCTGCGCGTGGGCGGCCTGGGTGTCTCGGCCACGGTCTTCCTCGCCAACGCGGACTACCGGCAGTACCTCTTCGAGACGCTGAAGGCCGACACCTTCGAGATGGAAACCGCGGCGCTCGCCCACGTCGCCCATGCCAACGGCGTCCCCTACATCGCTTTGCGCAGCATCAGCGACCTGGCCGGTGCCACCGAGTTCAACGCCGACGTGGGTGCGCTCTTCATGAGCGGCCTGGCCGAGGCCAACGAGGCGGCGGTGACGCTGGCGTTTCTCGACGCGTGGACGGCGCGCATCAAAGGCGCGAAAAAGAAGCCGCTCTAGACTTCGGGCATGGCTACCACCGCGCCCACGCCCTCCCGCGTCTCGCTCTACCTCGACCTCATCCGCTGGGACCGTCCGGCCGGCACCTACCTGCTTCTGTGGCCCACGCTGTCGGCGCTGTGGATTGCGGCGCAGGGCTTTCCGGGGTGGCACCTGCTGTTCGTGTTCGCGCTCGGCACGCTGCTGATGCGCAGCGCGGGCTGCGCCGTCAACGACGTGGCCGACCGCGATTTCGACAAGCACGTGAAACGCACCGCGCAGCGGCCGGTGACGAGCGGTGCGCTGAGCGTGAAGGCGGCGCTGCTCTTTGGTGCGCTGCTGGCCCTCATCGCCTTCGGCCTGGTGCTCACCACCAACACGGTCACCATCGCGTGGAGCTTCGCGGCGCTCGCGGTCAGCATCTTCTATCCCTTCACCAAGCGCTTCTTCTCCATGCCGCAGGCGGTGCTGGGCGTGGCCTTCAGCTTCGGCATCCCGATGGCGTTCGCCGCGGTGCAGGGCACGGTGCCGCCGGTCGCGTGGGCGCTGCTGGTGGGCAACCTCTTCTGGGTGCTGGCCTACGACACCGAGTACGCGATGGTCGACCGCGATGACGATTTGAAGATCGGCATCCGCACCTCGGCGATCACGCTCGGCCGCTTTGACGTGCTGGGCGTGATGCTGTTCTATGCGGCGTATGTCGCGATCTGGGCCGCCATCGGTGTGGCGCTCGGCCTGGGCGTGGCCTATTTCACGGGGCTGGCGGTGGCGGCCGCCATCGCCGGCTGGCACTACACGCTGATCCGCACGCGCACGCGCGAGGGCTGCTTCAAGGCCTTCCGCCTCAACCACTGGCTGGGCTTCGTGGTCTTCGCCGGCGTGCTGGTCGACTTCGCCGTGCGCTAGTTCGCACCCGCGGCCGCTTGGCGTGCGCGCAGGCACGCTGCGCGACCGAAAATCGGGGCATGCCTGATTCGATTGCCCGTCGCGCTGGCCACACCGGCCGATCGTACTGGCAGGTGCTGGTGCGGGCCGTCGTGGCTGCATCGCTGGTGCACACCGGGTTCGCGCTCCTCTTCTTCCTGCTGTCGGCGCCGCTGATGGGCTGGGCCAACCTCGGCAGCATCGCGCTCTACGGGGTGGCCTATGGGCTGCTGCGCAATCGCCACAACCGCCTGGCGCTGGCGCTGATCTGGGGCGAGCTGCTCGGGCATGCGTTCGTGGCCACGCGCGTGCTGGGCTGGGAGAGCGGCTTCCACTACTACGTGCTGCTGATGATGCCGATGGTGTTCATGAGCCCGGTGCGGCACCGGCACACCAAGGCCCTGCTGGGGCTGACGCTCGCGGCCTTCTACATCGGCCTGGACCAGATGGCGCACCACCTCGCGCCGCTCACCGTGCTGGCCCCCGGCGCGCTCGACGCGGTGCGCATCCTGAACATCGTCGCCACGCTCGCGCTGCTGGCGCACTTGGCCAATTTCCACCTGAAGGCCGTGATGCGCGCCGAGAACCGCCTGCAAGACCTCGCGGCGACCGACCCCTTGACGGGCCTCGCGAACCGCCGCCGTGCGCTCGACGTGGCCAACCTGCACCTCGCGCGCCGCCGCAGCGATGGCGCGCCGATGAGCCTGATCGTCGGCGATGTGGACCATTTCAAGTCGGTCAACGACTGGCACGGCCACGAGGTGGGCGACCAGGTGCTGATCGCGGTCGCGAAGGCCATGCAGGCCGCCACGCGCGATGTCGACACGGTGTGCCGCTGGGGTGGCGAAGAGTTCCTGATCGTGTTGCCCGACACCGGCTCGGCCGAGGCGCGGCGGGTGGCCGAGCGGGTGCGCCTGGCGGTGCAGCAGGCCCAGCTGCCGCAGGCCGACCAGGCGCCGAGCGTCACCATCACGCTGGGTGTGAGCACGCTGCAGGCCCTGGAGCCGCTGTCGGCGGCCATCGCCCGGGCCGATGCGGCCATGTACCGCGGCAAGATCGCCGGCCGCAACCGCTGCGAGGGCGATGACGCGCCCACCGCTGCGGCGCTGAAGCGCGTGCCCGCGCTCGCGCACTGAGCGTTCAGAGGGTCGATCCAGGGCTGATCAGGGGTACAGCCCGCGCTCCTCGCGTGCGCTCAGGATGCGCTCGCACGCCACCGCGAAGGTCGCGGTGCGCAGCGTGATCTTGTGGCGGTCGGCGGTGTCCCAGATGTAGCGCAGCGCATCGACCATGATCTTGTCGAGCCGCACGTTGATCTCGTCTTCGCTCCAGAAGAAGCTCGAGAAGTCCTGCACCCATTCGAAGTAGCTGACGGTCACGCCGCCGGCGTTGCAGATCACGTCGGGCACCACCAGCACGCCGCGCTCGCGCAGGGCGTCGTCGGCTTCGGGCAGCGTGGGCCCGTTGGCGCCTTCGAGCACGAGCCGGGCCTTGATGCGGTTGGCGCGCGGCAGCGTGATCTGGCCTTCGAGCGCGGCGGGGATGAGGATGTCGCAGTCCACGTCCCAGAACTGCTCGTTGTCGATGCGCTCGGCATCGGGGTACTGGCCGATGCCGCCGTCGCGCTTTAACACCTGCATGGCGGCGTGCATGTCGAAACCCTTGGGGTTGACGAGGGTGCCGGTGTGGTCCTGGATGGCGACGACGGTGGCGCCTGCGCCCACGAAGAGCTCGGCCGCGGCGCTGCCCACGTTGCCGAAACCTTGTACCGCCACACGTGCCCCGTCGAGGTTCATGCCCAGGCGGCGGGCGGCCTCGCGGCCGGTGACGAAGACACCGCGGCCGGTGGCCTTCACCCGCCCGAGCGAGCCGCCCAGGTGCAGCGGCTTGCCGGTCACCACGCCAGTGGCCGAAGTGCCGGTGTTCATGGAGTAGGTGTCCATCATCCACGCCATGATCTGCGCGTTGGTGTTGACGTCGGGCGCCGGGATGTCGCGCTGCGGGCCGATGATGATGCCGATCTCGCTCGTGTAGCGCCGCGTCATGCGCTCCAGCTCTTTCTTCGACAGCCGCTTGGGGTCGACGCGGATGCCGCCCTTGGCACCACCGTACGGCAGGTTGACCGCGGCGCACTTCACCGTCATCCAGGCGCTCAAGGCCATCACCTCTTCGAGCGTCACGTCGGGGTGGTAGCGCACGCCGCCCTTGCCGGGGCCGCGCGAGAGGTTGTGCTGCACGCGGTAGCCCTCGAAGTGGGCCACGCTGCCGTCGTCCATCTCGATCGGCACGTCGACGATCAGCGCACGCTTGGGCCGCTTGAGTGTTTCAGCCCAGTGGGCCAGCGGGCCCAGGTAGGGCAGCACGCGGTCGACCTGCTCCAGATAGGTGTGCCAGGGGCTGGTGGCGCTGGGGGTGACGTACGAGAGATAGCTCATGACGGTTCTCCGTTTCGGGTGGGGTGCCCGGTGCGGGCGCACTCGTGGCGCGGCGCACCGCTGGCGGAGACTGTAGGCCCGTGGCGCCCGGTCGGCCATGCTGCCTTTGCATGACCGCCGGCATAGCGCACTCAGCGCCGAACTCAGCGCCCGAACTCGTCGCCCAGTTCGGCGGCGCGGCGCTGCGCGGCTTTCAGGGCCTTGACGATGGCGGGCTTCACGCCGCTGCCTTCCATCGAGGTGAGCGCCGCATAGGTGGTGCCCCCTTGGACGTGACCCGTTCGCGCAGCACCGACGGCGGCTCGGGCGAGGCCAGGGCCAGCGCGCTCGCACCCTGGAACGTGGCCAGCGCGAGTGTCTTGCCCTGTTCCTCGGTGAGCCCCATCTCGACGGCGGCCTGCATCATGGCTTCGACGAAGTAGAAGACGTAGGCCGGGCCCGAGCCCGACATCGCGGTCACCGCATCGAGGTCGTGCTCGGCGTTCACCCACAGCGTGCGGCCGGTGGGGGCGAGCAGGCGTTCGATCTCCTTGCGTTCGACGGGTGTGACGGCCGGCCGCGCGTAGAGGCCGGCGATGCCCTGGCCGATGAGGGCCGGCGTGTTGGGCATGGAGCGCACGATGCGCTCGGTGCCGAGTGCACGGGCCATGTCCTCGCTGCGGATGCCGGCCATCACGCTGAACTGCAAGGCCTTGTCGATGTGCTGCAGGCTGGCCTCGGCCGCGGCCTTGAAGTTCTGCGGCTTGATTGCCCACACGACGGTGGCCGCGCGCTGCAGCACCGAGCCGGGCGCTTCGAGCGTGATGACCGACAGCTCTCGCTGCAGCCGCGAGCGCTGGTCGGCGTTGGGCTCCAGCACCAGGATGTCGCCGGGCGCACGGCCGCTCTTGAGCAGGCCGCCGATGATGGCGCTGGCCATGTTGCCGCCGCCGATGAATGCAATCGTGTTCATGGTGTTGTTCATGCAGAGGCCCAGCGCCGCAGTTCACGCTCGGTGGCCTGCAGGGCGGGGCGGGTGAGGGAGTAGAAGGATAGTCGGCCGGGCGAGGGCCAGCGGTGCGAGGCCGACAGGGCCACGAGGTCGGGCGGCAGTGCCGACTGGTTCAGGCAGCCGATGCCCCAGCCGGCGCGCAGGGCCGCCATCGCCCCATGCGCGCCGGTGCAGCTCAGTCGCAGGTGGTGCGTGCGGCCCGCGCGGGCCAGGGCGGCGAGTGCCATGCGGCGCACCGGGCAGTCCGGTCCCAGCAACACCAGCGGCGCGGGGTTGTGGGCTGGCACCGCATAACGCTCGGCGTGCACCCAGGCGAGCGGCTCGCGCCGGATGAGCCGGGCACCGGGAATCGGGTCGTCGCTCGTGAACACTGCCAGGTCCATCGCGCCGGCCTGCCACAGCTGCTGCAGCGACGCCGAGCTGGCCCACAGCAGCTCGAAGCGCACGCCAGGCGTGCGGTCGTGCAGCAGCGCGAGCAGCTCGCCGAGGCGGGCCGGCATGAAGTACTCGCTGATGCCGATGCGGCGCACTTCTTCCTCGACGGCCGGCTGCACGGCGGCGCGGGCGTCGGCCTGCCAGTCGAGCAGCCGGCGGGCATGCGGCAGGAAGCGCTCGCCCTCGGCGGTGAGCGCGAGCGAGCGGGTGCTGCGCTCGGCCAGGCGCACGCCGAGCGACGTCTCCAGCTGCTGCAGGTGCGTACTGACGGCCGACTGCGTGCGGTGCACCTGCTGCGCGGCGCGCGTCACAGAGCCGGTGTCGGCCACCGCGACGAAGCTGCGCAGCCAGAGGGGGTCGAGGTCGGTCATCTGCAACTCTGATGAATGTCACAAAATCAAACTGCTTCTCGGATGAATGCTCGACTCCTAGAGTGAGGCTGTCAAGTTCAACCAAGGAGCGATACATGCCTTACCTGCACATCCAGATCTCCGGCCCGCAAGACGACGTCCTGGCCCAGCGTGTGGCCGAGACCGGCACCGCACTCACGTCGAAGCTGCTCGGCAAGAACCGCGAGCACACGGCGGTGGTGATCGACTTCATCGCGCCTTCCCGCTGGTTCATTGCCGGTCGGCCGCTCGCGGGGGCACCGAAGCGCAGCTACCACTGGATGGTGAGCATCACCGACGAGACCAACACCAAGCGCGAGAAGGCCGACTACCTCGGGGCCGTGCACCGGGCGATGGACGAGCTGCTGGGCGGCGCGGCGGAGCATTCGTATGCGCATGTGGCCGACCTGCGCGGCAGCGCCTATGGCTTTGCGGGGCGCACGCAGGAGCACCGTTACCAGCACGGTTGAACCCTGATGCCGTCTCGGCGAGCCACCTGCCGCACCATGCGGCAGACACATCGCCGGAGACGCCCATGCACCTGGAAGGTTCCTGCCATTGCGGCGCCGTGCGCTTCAGCCTCGAATCGCACAGCCCGCAGCCTTTCATGCACTGCCATTGCTCGATCTGCCGCAAGACGGCCGGCGGAGGCGGGTATTCGATCAACCTCGGTGGCGATGCGACCACGCTGCGCGTGTCGGGGCAGAAGAACGTCTCCATCTATCACGCGGTGATGCGCGAGCCGGGCAAGCGCGCGACCCGTTCGAAGGCCGGCCGCCATTTCTGCAAGCGGTGCGGCAGCGCCTTGTGGCTGTGGGACCCCCGCTGGCCCGAGACTCGTGCATCCGCATGCGTCGGCCATCGACACGCCGCTGCCCAAGCCGAAGGAGGTGGTCGAGGCGGCGCTTCAGTGGGTCGCGCCCTGGGTCGACGTGCCCAAGGGGCGGGGCCATGTGCATTGCCAGACCTGGCCGAGCGAATCGCTGCGCGAATGGCACCAGCGGCACGGCGTCGAAAGCGTCTAGGGCCTTTTGGTGTTAACAGGCCCTAGTTGCGCAAGCCTGCGAGCAGCGCCGCATTGCCGCCTGCCGCCGCCGTGTTGACCGTCAGCGTGCGCTCGGCGCAGAAGCGGTAGAGGTAGTGCGGCCCGCCCGCCTTCGGGCCGGTGCCCGACAGGCCTTCGCCGCCGAAGGGCTGCACGCCGACCACCGCGCCGATCATGTTGCGGTTGACGTAGATGTTGCCGATGCGGGCAGCTTCGGCGAGCTGGTGCGCACGGCCGTCGATGCGTGTCTGCAAGCCGAGCGTGAGGCCGTAGCCGAGGGCGTTGATCTCGGCCATCACCGCGTCCGGGTCGCCGCGCCAGCGCACGACGTGCAGCACCGGGCCGAAGATCTCCTGCGTGAGGTCGGCGATGCGCGGCAGCTCGAAGGCGATGGGGGCGACGAGGCGCGGCGTGCTCGTGACGCCGTGGCGCGACGGCGTTTCGCCGATCAGCGTGGCCTCGCGGCGCAGGCGGGCGATGTGGCGTTGCAGGTTCCCGAAGGCCTCGTCGTCGATGACCGGGCCGACGTCGGTGTCGGGCCGGGCCGGGTCGCCGAGGCTCAGCTCGGCCATCGCGCCGCGCAGCATCTCGATCACGGTGTCGGCCACGCTCTCGTGCACGCACAGGAGGCGCAGCGCCGAGCAGCGCTGGCCGGCGGAGCGGAAGGCGCTTTGCACCACCGCGTCGACCACCTGCTCGGGCAGGGCGGTGCTGTCGACCACCATCGCGTTGAGGCCGCCGGTCTCGGCGATCAGCGGCACGATCGGGCCGTCTTTCGCCGCCAGGCTGCGGTTGATGGCCCGGGCGACGGCGGTCGAGCCGGTGAAGCAGACGCCGGCGGTGCGCGGGTCGGCGACGAGGGCGGCGCCGATGGTCTCGCCGGGGCCGTGCAGCAGGGCGAGGGCCTCGCGCGGCACACCGGCCTCGTGCAGCAGCGTGACCATGCGCTGGGCCACCGCGGGTGTCTGTTCGGCGGGTTTGGCCGCGACGCTGTTGCCGGCCACGAGCGCGGCCACCACCTGGCCGGTGAAGATGGCGAGCGGGAAGTTCCACGGGCTGATGCACACGAAGACACCTCGCCCGTGCAGGCTCAGCGTGTTGCTCTCGCCGGTGGGGCCGGGCAGCGACTGCGGCGCGAGGCGCTCTTCGGCCTGCTCGGCGTAGTAGCGGCAGAAGTCGACCGCTTCGCGCACTTCGGCGATCGCATCGCCCATCGTCTTGTGCGCCTCGCGCACCAGCAGGCCGCAGAACTCGGGCAGTCGTGCGTCGAGCATGTCGGCCGCGCGCCGCAGGATGTTGGCCCGCGCGGAGAGCGCTGTGCGGTTCCAGCCGTCGTGGCCTTGCTGCAGGCGGGCCATCGTGGGGGCGATGTCGGCCGTGCTCGCCAGTGCGATCGGCTGCAGGCGGGCCGAGGCCAGTGCGGCGTCGAGCGCGGCACGTTCGTCGCGGTTGGTCGGGTCGGCGCCTCTGGCGTTTGCGCGCCGGGGGCCGTACAGATCGACCGGCAAGGGCAGGCCCGGCGAGGCCGAGGGCACGAGCGGCGAGGCGAGCAGCTCGTCGGGGTGCACCTCGTCGTCGGCCAGCTGGTGCACGAAGGAGGAGTTGGCGCCGTTCTCCAGCAAGCGTCGCACGAGGTAGGCCAGGAGGTCGCGGTGCTCGCCGACCGGGGCATACACCCTCACAGCCACCGACGGGTCCTTCATCACCTCGCGGTAGACCCCCTCGCCCATGCCGTGCAGGCGCTGCATCTCGAAGGGCGCGTTGGCCTGGTGCGCCATCTGCAGGATGGCGGCGATGGTGCCGGCGTTGTGGGTGGCGAACTGCGGATAGATCACGCCGGCATGCGACAGCAGCGCCTGTGCGCAGGCGAGGTAGGAGATGTCGGTGTGGTGCTTGTGGGTGAAGACCGGGTAGCCGGGCAGCCCCAGCTCTTGCGCACGCTTGACTTCACCGTCCCAGTACGCGCCCTTGACCAGCCGCACCATGAATCGCAGGCCATGCCGGCGTGCGATGCGGGCGACTGCGTGGACCGTGTCGAGCGCCCGCGTCTGGTAGGCCTGCACCGCGAGGCCGAAGCCGCGCCAGTGCGGGTGGGTGGCCGCGATGCGCGCGGCGAGCGCGTCCAGCACGTCGAGCGAGAGTTCGAGGCGCTCGCTCTCCTCGGCGTCAATCGTCAGGTTGAGGTGGGCCTGCGCGGCACGTTCGACCAGCTGCCACACCCGCGGCAGCAGCTCGGCGAAGACCCGTTCGCGCTGCAACTCTTCATAACGTGAAAAAAGCGCGGAGAGCTTGATCGAGATGCCGTCGGCGGTGGTGGGGTCGCCGGTGGCGCCCCGTTGTTGTTGGCCTGCGGCGATGGCCTCCAGCGCATTCAGGTAGGCCGCGAGGTAGCGCTGCGCGTCGGCTTCGGTGCGTGCACCTTCGCCCAGCATGTCGTAGCTGAAGCGCAGGCCGGGCTGGTGTTCGCGGGCCTGGGCGGCTTCGTTCATTGCTTCGCGGATCGAGCGGCCGAGCACGAACTGGCGGCCGAGCAGCTGGATGGCGCGCACGGTGGCGGCGACCACGGTCTGGGCGCCGAGGCGCTTGATGAGGCCATGGTCGCCGGGGCTGTCGGGAAGGAACCGCTTCGACAGGCCGATGGCGCTCGCCGACAGGGTGGCCAGCATCTTGTGCGGACCTTCGGCCTGCGCGTCGAAGGCGGCGCGGCCGAGCTGGTCGGCGGTCAGCGCAATCGCGGTCTCGGTGTCGGGCACGCGCAGTAGGGCTTCGGCCAGCCGCATCAGGGCGAGGCCTTCGGCGCTGGAGATCGGGTACTCGCGCAGCAGCGACTCCATGGCCCAGAACGGGGCCGGCTTGTCGCGCACGGCCTGCACCCAGGGCCGGGCGGTGGTGACGACACGGGGCCAGTCGAGCGCGGTGGCGAGCGTGGGCAGCAGGCTTTGCAGCAGCTCGGCCTCGCGCCGGCACGGCGCCGGCAGGCGGGGGTGGAGGGTGGACGGGGCCGGGAAGGAGGAGGGCATGGCGGCGACAGGGCTGCTGACAATGTCGCCAAGGTATGCGGGTTGGTGCCGGATATTTATCCAAACGATGCCGGAAAGAAGGTGAAAAATCCAGTCGCGTCAGCGCCGCCCGAAGATCGCGGTGCCCACCCGGACCATCGTCGAGCCTTCGGCGATGGCCGCCTCCAGGTCGCCGCTCATGCCCATCGAGAGGGTGTCCAGGTCCAGCCCTACCTGCTGCAGGCGATGAAAGAGCTGGCGCAGTTGCCGATGGGGCGCGGCCTGCTGTGCCGGGTCGTCGCTCGGTTCGGGAATCGACATCAGGCCGCGCAGGCGCACGCCGGGCAGTGCGGCGACCGCATGCGCCAGCGCGGGCAGTTCGTCCGGCGTGACGCCGCTCTTGCTCGCCTCGCCGCTCACGTTGACCTGCAGGCAGACGTTGAGCGGCGGCAGGTCGGGCGGGCGCTGTTCGCTCAGGCGCTCGGCGATCTTCAAACGGTCGACGCTGTGCACCCAGTCGAAGGTCTTCGCGACCACACGCGTCTTGTTGCTTTGCAGGGGCCCGATCAGATGCCATTCGATCTGTGCACGCAGGTCCTGCAGCATCTCGATCTTCTCGATCGCTTCCTGCACGTAGTTCTCGCCGAAGCGTGTCTCGCCGGCGGCCACCGCCTCGCGCACCTGATCGGCGCCGAAAGTTTTGCTTACGGTTAGCAGCGTGACACTTTGCACGGGGCGTTGCGCAGCCGCACAGGCCCTGGCGATGCGCTCGCGCACTTGTTGTATGTTCGCTGCAATCGTCGCCATAATCCCGCGAGCCTATCGCAGAGGCGCAGCCCCACGATCCGTGCGGGCCACAACCCCCGTCGAAGACACATGGACATCACCCAACTGCTGGCGTTCTCGGTCAAGAACAAAGCGTCTGACCTTCACCTGTCCGCCGGCTTGCCCCCGATGATCCGTGTGCACGGCGACGTGCGGCGCATCAACGTCGACCCGCTCGAGCACAAGCAGGTGCACGAGATGGTCTACGACATCATGAACGACTCGCAGCGCAAGGCGTACGAAGAGACGCTCGAGTGCGACTTCTCGTTCGAGATCCAGGGCCTCGCGCGTTTCCGCGTCAACGCCTTCAACCAGAACCGCGGCGCCGGCGCCGTGTTCCGGACGATTCCCTCGAAGATCCTGACGCTCGAGCAGCTCAACACGCCCAAGGTGTTTGCCGAGCTGGCGCTCAAGCCGCGCGGCCTGGTGCTGGTGACCGGCCCCACGGGCTCGGGCAAGTCGACCACGCTCGCCGCGATGGTCAACCATCTGAACGAAAACGAATACGGCCACGTGCTGACGGTCGAAGACCCGATCGAGTTCGTGCACGAGTCGAAGAAGTGCCTGGTCAACCAGCGCGAAGTCGGCCCGCACACGCTGAGCTTCTCGAACGCGCTGCGCTCGGCGCTGCGCGAAGACCCCGACGCCATCCTCGTGGGCGAAATGCGCGACCTGGAGACCATCCGCCTCGCGCTGACCGCCGCCGAAACCGGCCACCTGGTGTTCGGCACGCTGCACACGAGCTCGGCCGCCAAGACCATCGACCGGGTGGTCGACGTGTTCCCGGCGGCGGAAAAGGAAATGGTGCGGGCGATGCTGTCGGAATCGCTGGTCGCCGTGATCTCGCAGACGCTGTGCAAGCTGAAGGACGGCAGCGGCCGTGTCGCGGCGCACGAGATCATGCTGGGCACCGCCGCCATCCGAAACCTGATCCGCGAGAACAAGATCGCGCAGATGTACTCGTCAATCCAGACCGGCAACACGGTGGGCATGCAGACGCTGGACCAGAACCTCTCAGACCTGGTCCGCCGCAACATCATTTCGCCTGCTGAGGCCCGCAACAAGGCCAAGTTCCCCGAGAACTTCCCCGGCTGAGCCGCCTGGGTCCTGTCTTCTCCCCCGCGAGCGAGCCTTGAAGAAACTCCTGGATCGACTCAAGCGCGGCAACGGCGCCTCGTCGGGGCGCGGCGGCACCGACGAAGGGCCTGCCTCCGACGACGGCTACTTCTCCACCCAGTTCAACGACCGTGGCGACGACGTGCAGCTCGCCACCTGGGCCGACCGCGCCAAGCAGGTCGGCGCACAGCCGCTGGAGCGCAAGCAGGCCGAGCCGCTCTTCGCCAAGCTCTGGGGCGCAGACCGCTACGTGGCGGCGCTGAGTTCCGACGAACTCCTGCGCATGAGCCAGTACCTGCAGTTCGTCACTGTGCCGGTCAACCAGGAAGTGATCGGGCAGGACGAGCAGGGCGACTACATGCTGATCGTGCTCGAGGGCACGCTGGCGGTCGACCGCGTGCAACCCTGGGGCGGGCGGGCCCGCTTGGCGGAAGCGCGCGCCGGTGACATGCTCGGCGAGATGTCATTGCTTGACGCCGGCACCCGTTTTTCCGCCTGCACGACCCTCACGCCGTGCACGCTGGCGGTGGTCGACGCGCAGCGCCTGGATGAGATGATCATGTTCGAGCCGCGTCTTGGCCTGGCCCTTTTGGCCTCGCTGTCGCGGCGCCTGTCGCTGCGCCTGCGGCAGGTGAGTGCGCGCCTGAGTGCTCTGTTGTCGAGCAACTGACCGCCTTGCAGTAAGAGAAGGAAGAGAGACACCATGGAAAGAGACCAGGCATCGAAATTCGTCAACGACCTGCTGCGGCTGATGATCTCCCGCAACGGCTCCGACCTCTTCCTCACCGCCGACTTCCCGCCTGCGATCAAGGTCGACGGCAAGATCACCAAGGTGTCGCCGCAGCCGCTGACCAGCCAGCACACGCTCGCGCTGACCCGCTCGGTGATGAACGACAAGCAGGCGGCCGAGTTCGAGCGCACGAAAGAGTGCAACTTCGCGATCTCGCCCCAAGGCATCGGCCGCTTCCGCGTCAACGCCTTCGTGCAGCAGGGGCATGTGGGCCTGGTGCTGCGGACGATTCCGCAGACGCTGCCCACCATCGACAGTCTCAACCTGCCGCAGGTGCTGAAAGACGTGACCATGACCAAGCGCGGGTTGGTCATCTTCGTTGGTGCCACCGGCTCGGGCAAGAGCACCTCGCTTGCGGCCATGATCGACTACCGCAACGAGAACTCCTATGGCCACATCATCACGATCGAAGACCCGGTGGAGTTCGTGCATCCGCACAAGAACTGCATCGTCACGCAGCGTGAAGTGGGCCTCGACACCGAGGACTGGGGCGCGGCCCTGAAGAACACGCTGCGCCAGGCGCCCGACGTGATCCTGATGGGCGAGATCCGCGACCGCGAGACGATGGAGCACGCGGTGGCCTTCGCCGAGACCGGCCACCTGTGCATGGCCACCCTGCACGCCAACAGCGCCAACCAGGCACTTGACCGCATCATCAACTTCTTCCCCGAAGAGCGTCGCGCTCAGCTGCTGATGGACTTGTCGCTCAACCTGAAGGGGCTGATCTCGCAGCGCCTCCTGCCGCGCCAGGAAGGCCGAGGCCGCATTGCGGCGGTCGAAATCCTGCTCAACACGCCGCTGATTTCCGACCTGATCTTCAAGGGCGAGGTGGCCGAGATCAAGGAAATCATGAAGAAGAGCCGTGAGCTGGGCATGCAGACCTTCGACCAGGCGCTCTTCGACCTCTACGAGAACCATCTCGTGACCTACGAAGACGCGCTGCGCAACGCCGACTCGGTGAACGACCTGCGGCTGCAGATCAAGCTGCACAGCAACCGGGCCCGGAGTTCCGACCTTTCCGCCGGCACCGAACACCTCACGATTGTTTGATTGGCCCCCCAGTCGCTTCGCTCCTGCCCCCGAGGGGCGCCACCCCAGGGGCCCGGCAAAGCCGGTTCCCCGGGGCGTTGCTTGAACTAAGCGTCGCTTCGCTTGCTTGAAGGGCACCCGATGAACACGAAAACCTACGAACCCGTTCCACCGCGGAAGGTGGCGTTTCTGGGCCTCGGCGTGATGGGCTATCCGATGGCCGGGCACCTGAAGCGCGCCGGCCATGAGGTGGTGGTCTACAACCGCACGGCGGCCAAGGCGGCGCAGTGGGTGGGCGAATACGGCGGTTCCAGCGATTCGACGCCCGAGGCAGCGGCCAAAGGTGCCGACATCGTGTTCGCCTGTGTCGGCAACGACGACGACCTGCGTGCGGTGACGGTTGGCGAGCGCGGCGCCTTCGACGGCATGAAGGAAGGCGCGGTCTTCGTCGACCACACGACGGCCTCGGCCGAAGTCGCGCGTGAGTTGAGCGCAGAAGCGACGTCGCGCGGCCTGCAGTTCATCGACGCGCCGGTGTCGGGCGGCAACCTGGGCGCGATCAACGGCGCGCTCACCGTGATGTGCGGCGGTGATGCCCAGGCGTTCGCGACCATCCAGCCGGTGGCAATGGCGTTCTCAAAGGCGGTGACGCTCCTGGGCGAGAGCGGCTCGGGCCAGCTCGCGAAGATGGTCAACCAGATCTGCATCGCCGGCCTGGTGCAAGGCCTGGCCGAAGCGATTGCCTTCGGCCAGAAGGCCGGACTCGACATGAAGGCCGTGCTCGGTGTGATCGGCAAGGGCGCCGCGCAGAGCTGGCAGATGGACAACCGCGGCCCGACGATGATCGACGGCAAGTTCGACTTCGGCTTCGCGGTCGACTGGATGCGCAAGGACCTCGGCCTGGTGCTCGAAGAAGCCCGGCGCAACGGCGCGCGGCTCCCGGTCACGGCGCTGGTCGACCAGTTCTACGCCGACGTCCAAGCCCAAGGCGGCCAGCGCTGGGACACTTCAAGCCTGATCAAGCGTCTGACCTGACAGCGAGCAACGCGACGCTGACATCAAGCAACGCCCCGGGGAACCGGCTTTGCCGGGCCCCTGGGGTGGCGCCCCTTGGGGGCAGGAGCGCAGCGACTGGGGGGCTCTACCTGGCCGCAGCGGACTTCGGCACAGCCTTGGGGTCGATCTCGGCCAACTCGGCGTCGGTCACGATCTCGAGCACCTTCACCACCTTCTGCACACCGCTGATGCTGCGGGTGAGGTCGGCGGCGCGTTCGGCTTCACGCTCGGTCACGCGGCCCATCAGGTAGACGATGCCGCGCTCGGTGAACACCTTGAACGCGTTGGCGCTGATGTCGCCGGCGTCGACCAGTGTGGCCTTGACCTTGGTCGTGACGAGCGCATCGTTCGAGCGCTGGCTGAGCGAACTGGCGGTCATCACCGCGAGTTCGTTGACCACCGACTTCACGTTGTCGATGCGCGCGAGCGCTTGCTCGATGTTGGCGCGGTCGGTGTCGGTCGGGACTTCGCCGGTCAACAGCAGCAGGCGGTTGTAGCTCGTCGCGTTGACGTGGCCGCGGTCGCCGAGCAGGTCGCGGATGCGGCTGTTGGCCTTGATCTCGATGGCCTGGTCGTCCAGCTGGGTGCCCGAGCTGCGGCGATCGGTGGCGAGCAGCGAGCCGCCGACGACGGCGCCGCCGACGAGCAGCGCGGCGCAGCCCGACAGGGCGGTGGTAGCGGCCAGCATGCCGATGATGAGAGTGCTGCGAAATGGCGCTGCGCGGGTGGGCAAGCGGGTCATGTGTTTTCCTGTTCTCCGAGCAATTGCAGGTCTACCGCATCGCACAGGCAATGCAGCGCGAGGATGTGCACTTCCTGGATGCGTGCGGTGCGGTCGTGCGGCACGCAGATGTGGACATCGGTTTCGGTCAGCAGTTCGCCGAGCTTGCCGCCGCCGTGGCCGGTCAGCGCGACCACCGTCATCTCTTTGGCGTGCGCCGCCTCCACCGCGGCCAGTACGTTGGCCGAGTTGCCGCTGGTGGTGATGGCGAGCAGCACGTCACCCGGGGCGCCGAGCGCCTGCACCTGCTTGGAGAAGATGTCGGTGAAGCTGTAGTCGTTGCCGACGGCTGTCAGGATGGAGCTGTCGGTGGTCAGCGCGATCGCGGCGAGGCCGGGCCGTTCGCGCTCGAAGCGGCCGATGAACTCGGCGGCGAAGTGCTGGGCGTCGCTGGCCGAGCCGCCGTTCCCGCAGGCCAGCACCTTGCCCCCGGCGGTGATGCAGCCGACGACCGCGTTGACCGCATCGGCAATCGGGCGCGACAGGATCTCAGCGGCCGCGTACTTGAGGTCGGCGCTGTCGAAAAACTGCTGTTGGATGCGTTGTTCCAGCATGGGCACGGATGATATGACACGGGTTTTGCACAGCCGGTTCCAAAAGGTGTGTGAGCCGTGTCCTCACTCGGCAAAGAACGCGCCGCGCAACCACTCGAGCGAGTCGGCATCGATGGCCACCACGTCGAAGCGGCAGGGTGGAGACGTGGCGAGCCGGCGCAGGTAGTGCTTTGCGGCATAGATGACACGCGCCTGCTTGCCGTGCGTCACGCTCGCGGCCGCACCACCGTGGCTGCGGCTGTGCCGTGCGCGCACCTCGACGAAGACCAGCGTGCCGTCACGCTCACCCATGATGAGGTCGACTTCGCCGCCGCGCGCCCGCGGGCCGGCCGCCACTCGATAATTGCGCTCCATCAGCCGAAGTCCCTGCCGCAACAGGTGTTGCAGCGCGCGCTCTTCGGCCTCATCTCCCACTCCCTTGCGGGTCTTTCCAACCGTGGCCATCGCTCCCTCTTTGATGCTGCAGGCCGCCCAGGCCGCGGCCGGCGCGCAGCAGTATCCCGCAGGGGCGCTGTATGTCGTGGCAACACCCATCGGCAACCTCGCCGACCTGAGCCTGCGTGCCATCCATGTGCTGTCGCTGGTCGACGCGGTGGCCTGTGAAGACACACGGCACAGCGCGAGCCTGCTGCGCCACCTCGGCGTCGACAAGCCCTTGCTCGCCGTGCACGAGCACAACGAGCGCGAAGCCGCCGGCGAAGTGCTCGCGCGGCTGGCCCGCGGTGAGCGCGTGGCGTACGTGAGCGATGCCGGCACGCCGGCGGTGAGCGACCCCGGCGCGGCGCTCGTGGCCGCCGTCACGGCGGCGGGTCGGCGGTGCCTGCCCCTGCCCGGCGCCAGTGCAGCGCTCGCGGCGATGTGCGTCGCGGGGGATGTGGTGGGACAGGGCTTCGTCTTCGTCGGCTTCCTGCCCGCGAAGGGCGGGGAGCGCACGCAAGCTCTGGAGGCCGTGGCGGCGCGGGCCGAGACACAGGTGCTGTTCGAGGCGCCCCATCGCATCGAGGCCTTGCTGCGCGGGTTGGCGGAGCACTGCCCGCAGCGGCGTGTCACCGTGTGCCGCGAACTCACCAAGCAGTTCGAGGCGGTCGATACGCGATTCGCGGTCGAGTTGCCGGGTTGGCTCGCCGAAGACGCCAACCGCTCGCGCGGCGAGTTCGTGCTGGTGCTGCACGCGCTGGCGCCAGCGGACGAGCCCGGCGGCGCCGATGCACACGACAAGACCTTGCGTGTGCTGATGGCCGAGCTTCCGCTCAAGCAGGCGGTGGCCCTGGCGGCCGAGCTGACCGGTGCGCCGCGCAACGCGCTCTACGCGCGTGCGCTGGTGCTGAAAGCGCAAGCGGGCGACTGAGGCCCGCCGCGCCTGCGCGTCACGGCTTGGCCGTTTGCGCGTCGTGCTTCTGCTTGGCGATGTTGGCGCTGGCGCGATCCTGCTTGCGCTCCAGCCGTGCGCGCTCGGCGCGGGTCACCTTGCCGTCGGCTTTGGCGTTGGCTTCGGCCGCATTGATGCGGGCCTGTTGCTGCTCGAGCCGGTAGGTTTCCTTCGCATTCAGCTGACCGGAGGCCACGCCGTTCTGGATGCGCGTGTCCTGGTTCGCTTCGCGTTTGTCGGCGCGCAGGGTGGCGGGCGCCGAAGCGGCCTGTGCGAAAGCGCCGAGGCTGGCGAGGGTGAGGGTGGTGGCCAATGCCACGGTCTTGAGCTTCATCATGTTGGATCTCCTAAGGGTTGTCGAAGGGGGGTGTGCCGCACAGGGCTCACAACGGCGCCGCATCCGTGGTGGCCGACAACCCGCCGGGTAAAGAACTGTGAAAGCGATCGGGCGTGTGGCACCCGTGCAAGGCAGGGTCTTTGCCCAAGCCTGCGACATGACCCCCTCCTACAATGACTTCATGATCTCGCGCGAACCCACCCTGGAGCGCCTGGCCACGGCCAGGTCCTTGTTGCTGGAACCCTTCGGGCTCACGGATGCGACGCTGTCGAAGGCGCTCGCGACCATCGCCGAGCACCGCATCGACGACGCCGACCTCTACTTTCAGTACACGCGCAGCGAAGGCTGGAGCCTGGAAGAAGGCATCGTGAAGTCGGGCAGCTTCGGCATCGACCAGGGTGTGGGCGTGCGGGCGGTGGCGGGCGAGAAGACCGCCTTCGCCTACTCCGACGACATCTCCGAAGCGGCCCTGCTCGATGCCGCACAGACTGTGCGCACCATCGCCGCCGCTGGCCAGAGCAAGACGGTGAAGATCACCGGCCACCACCGCATCGCCGAGAGTCGCAAGCTCTACGCGCCGATGGACCCGATCGCCACGCTCGACAGCACGCAGAAGGTCGCGCTGCTGGAGAAGGTGGAAAAGCTTGCCCGCGCTAAGGACCCGCGCGTCAAGCAGGTGATGGCCGGCGTCGCTGCCGAGTACGACGTGGTGCTGGTGGCGCGTGCCGATGGCACGCTCGCGGCCGACGTGCGCCCGCTGGTGCGTCTGTCGGTCACCGTGATCGCCGAGCAGACGATCGCGGGCCAGGTGCGCCGCGAGGTGGGCAGTGGCGGCGGAGGCGGGCGCTTCGGCCTCGGCTACTTCCATGACAGCGTGATCGAGAGCTATGTGGACGACGCGGTCAAGGCCGCCTTGACCAACCTCGAAGCCCGCCCCGCCAAGGCCGGCGAGATGAGCGTGGTGCTCGGCCCCGGCTGGCCCGGGGTGCTGCTGCACGAAGCCATCGGCCACGGCCTGGAAGGCGACTTCAACCGCAAGGGGTCGAGTGCCTTCAGCGGCCGCATCGGCCAGCGTGTGGCCGCCAAGGGGGTGACGGTGCTCGACGACGGCACCATCCCCGATCGCCGCGGCTCGCTCAACGTCGACGACGAAGGCAACCCGAGCCAGCGCAATGTGTTGATCGAAGACGGCATCCTGAAGGGCTACATCCAGGACTCGATGAACGCCCGCCTGATGGGCGTCGCACCCACAGGCAATGGCCGGCGCGAAAGCTATGCCGCCGTGCCGATGCCGCGCATGACCAACACCTACATGCTGGGCGGCGACAAGACCAAAGAGGAAATCATCGCCGGCCTGAAGCGCGGCCTCTACGCCACCAACTTCGGCGGCGGGCAGGTCGACATCACCAGCGGCAAGTTCGTGTTCTCGGCGTCAGAGGCCTTCTGGGTCGAGAACGGCAAGATCCAGTACCCGGTGAAGGGTGCCACCATCATCGGCAACGGCCCCGACGCGCTCACGCGCGTGAGCATGATCGGCAACGACATGAAGCTCGACACTGGCGTGGGGGTCTGCGGCAAGGAAGGGCAGAGCGTGCCGGTGGGCGTCGGCCAGCCGACGCTGCGCATCGACCGGCTGACAGTGGGCGGGACCGAGTAAGGCCCTGTGCTTGTGGCGATCAGCGGCCGCCGGCCACCACGATCGGGGCTGGGCGCACTGCGGGCAGGCTGACCGCGAACTCCGCGTTGTCGACCACCAGGCCATCGGCCGCGGCGATGCGGGCCACCACCGATTCCTGCAGCTGGGCGCTGATCAAACCATCGGCCTCGACCAGCTGGGCCACGGCGTATTCGGCCGCGGCGGCGCGCATGTCGTTGGTGATCAAGCCATCGGCCTGGGCCATCAGGGCGATGTCGCGCTGGTCGAGCCAGTTCTGCAGCTGCACGGCGACCTGGGCATCGGAGGCGGCGGCTTCGCGGGCGGCGCTCAGCTGGGCCTCATCGCTCGCGACACTGGCGGTGGCCAGGCTGAGCGTTGCCAGGGCCAGGCTGAAGCGGCGGAAGAAGGCGGTGCGGTTCATGTCGGTTCCCTCGTGAGAGTTCAAGCTGTTGTGGACCGGCCGGCCACACCCCGGTGGGTGCGCCATGAGGTGAAACCATGCTATGGACCCCCTGGTTCGCGGGATAGGAACTAGCGCACGCCGCACAATTCGTTACCACTTGCTCACGTTCATCGAAAACGCCAAGTCGTCGAAAACTGCGCGCTTGACGGACCGGCCAGTGCCCGTGCTACATTGCGCGCCATGCGTTCCGCCAGCTTTTTCTTTGCCTACTTTTGGTTCTCGCACCGCACCGGCGGAGGAGAGGCAAGCGCGTAGGTCACCCGAACGCAACCGCTCACCAAACCGCCGGAACCTCCGGCGGTTTTTTTGCCCCCATCCACATCGGCCACAACAGCCACCACGAACGAGGAGAACTCGAATGAACGCCAAGTCCAGCAGCGCCGCGGAGGGTTGGTATGCGCCCGTCGACAAGACCGGCCAGACCGACGACGAAAGGATCAAGGACGTGACCCCTCTGCCGCCCCCCGAGCACCTGGTGCGCTTCTTCCCCATTCGTGGCACCGCCGCTGAATCGCTGATCGCCGAGACGCGCCAGCGTGTGCGCAACATCATGTCGGGCAAGGACGACCGCCTGCTCGTCATCATCGGCCCCTGCTCCATCCACGACCCGGCCGCCGCCGTCGACTACGCGCGCCGCCTGAAGGAGCAACGCGAGAAGTACGCCGACACGCTGGAGATCGTGATGCGCGTCTACTTCGAAAAGCCACGCACCACGGTCGGCTGGAAGGGCCTCATCAACGACCCCTACCTCGACGAGAGCTACCGCATCGACGAAGGCCTGCGCATCGCCCGCCAGCTGCTGACCGAGATCAACCGCCTGGGTGTGCCCGCGGGCAGCGAGTTCCTCGACGTGATCTCGCCGCAGTACATCGGCGACCTCATCAGCTGGGGCGCGATCGGTGCGCGCACCACCGAGAGCCAGGTGCACCGCGAGCTGGCCTCGGGCCTGTCGGCGCCGATCGGCTTCAAGAACGGCACCGACGGCAACATCCGCATCGCGACCGATGCGATCCAGGCCGCGGCCCGCCCGCACCACTTCCTGTCGGTGCACAAGAACGGCCAGGTGGCCATCGTCGAGACCAAGGGCAACAAGGACTGCCACGTGATCCTGCGTGGCGGCAAGACCCCCAACTACGACGCGACCAACGTCGAAGCGGCCTGCAAGGACCTCGAAGCCGCCAAGCTGCCCGGCACGCTGATGGTCGACTGCTCGCATGCCAACAGCAGCAAGCAGCACGAGCGCCAGCTCGACGTGGCGAAAGACATCGCCTCGCAGATTGCGCACGGTTCGCGTCGCATCTTCGGGGTGATGGTCGAGAGCCACCTCAAGTCGGGTGCGCAGAAGTTCAGTGCCGGCAAGGACGACCCGGCCAAGCTGACCTACGGCCAGAGCATCACCGATGCCTGCCTCGGCTGGGACGATTCACTCGAAGTGCTGAACGTGCTCAGCAGCGCGGTTAAAGCGCGGCGAGGCTGAAGGAGAAAGCGTCTACTCGGAGTCGCGGGCCAGCCGCTCGCTCTTCCAGTAGACGTCGTCGCCGCCCAGCCCGTCGAGGTTGGCGCGGTTGAGCACGCGGGCCAGCACGAAGAGCAGGTCACTCAGGCGGTTGAGGTACTGGCGCGGCTCGGGCCGCACCGCCTCGCTCGCCGCGAGCGAGACCACCGAGCGCTCGGCGCGCCGCGCCACCGTGCGGCACACATGCGCGATCGAAGCGCTGCGCGTGCCGGCCGGGAGGATGAACTCCTTCAGGCGCGGCAGCGTGGCGTTGTAGTGCGCCAGCGCCTCGTCGAGCCGCAGCACCGCCTCGGCTTTCAAGAGCTTCGTAGCCGGGGATCGACATCTCGCCGCCCAGGTTGAAGAGCTCGTGCTGGATCACCACCAAGAGTTCGCGCACATCGTCGGGCAGTGGCTCGGCGAGCAGCACGCCGATGTGCGAGTTGAGCTCGTCCACATCGCCCAATGCGGCGATCCGAAAGTGGGTTTTAGGCACCCGCGTGCCGTCGCCGAGGCCGGTGGTGCCGTCGTCGCCGGTGCGGGTGGCGATCTGGGTGAGGCGGTTGGCCATGCTTACTGCTGCTGTGCAGCCTTGGCGCGCTCGGTGTAGCCCTGGTAGGCCGGCAGGGCGATGGCGGCGAGGATGCCGATGACGAAGATGACGGGCAGCATCCAGGCGAGGATGTTCACGCCGGTTGAGTTGGGTGGCGGGGGCGGGCCATAGGCGTTGGCACCGGGCGTGCCGGCCTTGAAGACCCAGATCAGACCCACCAGGGGGATGAAGGCCAGGAGGCACATCCAGCCAGACCACCCCATGTCATGCGTGCGCTGGATCAGTGCGAAGACGATGAAGACCAGCATCGGCACGTAGCCGACCAGCATTGCGATGGTGGCGCCGGTTTCGCCCATGGTCGGTATGAGGATCGCCATGAGCACGCCCATCACGATCGCCATCAGGATGCTCGCGCCCATCGTCCACGCGATGTAACGCAGGCGGCCGATGCGGCCCTTGGCCGACCAATACTTCAATGCGCCGACCTCAGTCGAGGCGGGGTGCACATCGGACACTTCCGCGCGGGGCGGGTTGAACGGGTTGTTGACGGCTGACATGGTGGTTCCTCCTCTGGATTGAATGAATGTGCAGGCCGTGACGAGCACGGCGCCGGGCATGGTAGCCAGCGGGTCGGGCTACAGCAACCCGGCGCGCTTGACCGCGTGGTAACGGTTGACCAGCGCCACCGCCAACGCGTCGGGCTCCACGTCGACCGACAGCGCATCGTGGCCGGTCGTGCGCGCAAAGGCGTCGCTGCGCGCCTGGGTGAAGAGATGGGCAGTCGCCACTTCGATCGCGTGGCGGTCGGCCACGATCGGCTGCGTGGCCAGCTCGCGCAGCACCCGCTCGCGCAGGCTGGCCACCAGCACCAGGTGGCGGCTGCGCAGCAGCTTGAGCGCGGGCGTCAGCTCGGCGGCGTCTTCGTCGCGGAAGTTGGTGAGCATGATGACCAGCGCCCGCTTGGGCTGCACCTTGAGCAGCTCTTCGGCCGCGGCCAGGTAATCGGAATGGGTCGCGCTCGGTTCCACGTCGTAGAGCTGCGCCATCAGTGCGTTGAGCGTGGCGCTGCCCTTGCGCGGCGCGAAGCGGCGGCCCTGGCCCGGCGCATGGCCGAAGGTGACCGCGCCCACTTCGTCGCCTTCCTTCAGCGCCACGTAGCTCAGGAGCATCAGCGCGTTCAGCGCCTGGTCGAAGTGGCTGCCGTCGCGGCTGCCGAGGTGTCCCTCGTCGGCGCGCATGCGCCGGCCGCAGTCGAGCAGGAAGATCACCCGCTGGTCACGCTCGTCCTGGAACTCGCGCACGATGGGCTTGCCGTGGCGCAGCGTCGCCTTCCAGTCGATGTGGCGGATGGGGTTGCCGGGGCGGTAGTCGGCGAGCTGCTTGAAGTCGGTGCCCATGCCGCGCTTCGGGTAGGTCTTGATGCCGATGCTGGCCAGGCGCCGGTCTCCGGCCAGCCAGGCATAACGCGCAACCGCCGCGAAGTTGGGGTAGACGTGCAGGCGTTGCGCGTTGCCCACCGTGCGCAGCAGCTCGACGCTGCCGCCGCGCGAGCGCAGGCGCAGCTGCGTGGCGCCCAGTTGGACCGGGCCACGCCGTTGCGGTGTCACGCTGTACTGCAGTTCGAGTTTCTTGCGCGCCGGCAGCGTCACCCGCTGCGGCAGGCCGTCGAAGCTGAGCTGCGGGTCGACTTCGTCGAAGACCGCGACCTTCCAGCGCACAGCGCTGTCGTTCACCAGCGTGAGCTTGAGCACCCGCGGCACACCGAGCGCCAGCGCGTCGGGCAAGGCGCGCACGGTGCGCAGCGGCGTGCGCCGCCACGCACGCAGCGTGAGCCAGACGTCGAGTGCGACCCACACCGCCGCCACGCCCGCCAGCCCCGCGCAGGCCCAGGTCACCACGTCGAGCGGCGCCCCGAGCAGCAGCGCCGCCGCGCTCGCGAGCGCGGTGCCGGCCAGGGCCAGCACCGACGCGCGGCTGGGGATCAGGGCCAGCATGACGCTCAGAGCCGCGGCGCCTCGACGCTGTCGAGCACGCCGTCGAGCAGCTCACCGACGCTGCGCCCTTCGAGTTGCGCATCGGGCGCGAGCAGCACCCGGTGGCGCAGCGCGGGCAGGGCGTGCAGCTTGATGTCGTCGGGCGTCACGAAGTCGCGGTTCTGCATCAGCGCGGTGGCCCGCGCCGCGCGCACCAGCGCGATGGCGGCGCGCGGGCCGGCGCCGGTGGCCAGGCCCGGCCAGCTGCGGGTGGCGCGCACCAGGCGCACCGCATAGTCGATCACCTTGTCGTCGGTGCGGATGAAGGCCACCATGCGCTGCAGCGTGAGCACCGAGCGTTCGTCGACCCGCGCGGCCACGCCTTCGAGCGGGAACTGGTCGCCCGTCTGCTGCTCGGTTGTGCGCTTGACGATGGCCGTCTCTTCGTCGTGCGGCGGGTAGCCGATGTCGATCTTGAAGAGGAAGCGGTCGAGCTGCGCCTCGGGCAGCGGGTAGGTGCCTTCGGTGTCGATCGGGTTCTGCGTCGCCAGCACCATGAAGGGTCGCGGCAGTGCGTGGGTCTGTCCTTCGAGCGTGACCTGGTACTCCTGCATCACTTCGAGCAGCGAAGCCTGCGTCTTGGCCGGCGCGCGGTTGATCTCGTCGGCGAGCAGCAGGTTGGTGAACACCGGTCCGCGGTGCACCCGCAGCGTGCCGAGCGCGCCCGCGTCGCCGCCGCGTGCATCGAGCACCGCATGGCCGGTGATGTCGGAGGGCATCAGGTCGGGCGTGAACTGCACCCGGGCGTACTGCAGCGACATCGCCTTCGCCAGCGAGCGCACGAGCAGCGTCTTGCCGAGACCCGGCACGCCCTCGATCAGCACGTGGCCCGAGGCGACGAGCGCGACCAGGATCTGCCCGACCGCCTGCGATTGCCCGACCACCGCCTTGCCCACTTCGTTGCGCAGTTCGTTGAGCAGGCCGGCGGCACGCTCGATGTCCGTGGGTTTGAGTTGCATGGGAGTCCTCAGTCTTTCTTCGATGAGCTGGAGTGGGGTGCCTTCTTCTGCACGAGCAGGCGCCGCGCGGTTTCGAGCAGTTCGAGCGTGGCCGGCAGGTCGTGGCGCTTGCGGGCGAGGCTCTTGTCGAGCGCCGAGCTGAGCGCAGCGGCGTCCTGCCCGGTATGCTTGGCAATGGCTGCGGCACGCTGGCCGCGGTCGAGCGTGTCGTAGAGGCGGATGTGGCTGCGTGCGGCGGCTTCGAGCGCGCGGATCTGCGCGGCCAGCAGCGCCTCGGGGCCCTGCTTGCGCAGGAACTGCGCCGTGCCCGCGATCTGCTCGGCCATCGAGCGCCGGCCGGTCGCGGCGAGCGCGGCCAGCGGCCCGAAGCGGCGCGCGCCGCGCCAGAGTGCGAGCACCAGGGCCGCGGCGGCAAGGAGCACCACGGCCGCGGCCTCCTGCCACAGCCAGGCCAGCAGCGACGGGCGCGCTTCTTCGGTGACGAACCACACCGTCGAGCCGCGCCGCGCCTGCAGCGCGGCCACGGCGGCGAGGCCGTTGTCGGACTGCAGCACCCGGTCGTTGTCGAGCAGGCCCACGGGCTGGATGACGGTCACCGTGCCGCGGCCCTTGGCCACGCGCAGCAGCAGCGGCCCGTCGCGCCCGTCGATCGACCACAGGGCCGGGCCGTTCGGCTGCAGCTTCCAGCCTGAGTAGATGAAGCCGCACAGCTTGTAGTGGCGTGCGGTGCCCGCGTAGTGGGGCGCGACGCTGTCGGGCTCGGCCGTGTCGTGGCAGGGCATCTTCAGGCGCCGCAGCACCGCCATCTGCCGGGGTTCGGCTGCCTCGATGTCGTCTTCGTCGCTGTCCTCGTTTTCCTCGGCATCCGCTGCCTCGTCGTCGCGTGGCTTCTGGCGGCGCGGCGGCTCGAGCCAGCGGACCGGCAACCAGCCCTTGAGCTGCTTCTGGTTCAGGTTGTCGCTGAAGATCACCAGCTGCCCGCCGTCTTCCACCCATTGGCGCAGGCGCTGCGCCCGCTCGGGGAAGATGTCCCAGTGCCACGAGGTCAGCAGCAGCGTGGCACCGGCGGGCGGCAATTGCGCGAGGTTCTCCGGCGTGGCGACCGTCGTGCCGAGCCGGCGCAGCAGCGCCTGGGCCGCGTAGTGGCGGTTGCGGGCCGCTTCGCCGCGCGCCGGCGTGGGCACCTCGACCTCGGCCCATTCGGTGCACGACGCGAGCCAGGCCACGAGCCCCAGCAGCATCGCCGCGATCAGGGCGCGCAGGCCCCAGGTGCGCTGGGTCTCGGTCATGCGGACACCGCTCCCGTGGGGCGCAGCTGCTGGTCGAACTCGCGACAGAGCGCGATCACGCTGTCGTCCGCCGGCAGCCGCGCGCCATAGACCGCGAGCTGCCAGGCCTGCACCAGCCGGCCGAAATAGGCGCTGCGTTCGGGGGCGAGGCGGCGGGCCGCGAGCGCCAGGCATTCGCCCTCGGTGCTGGCCGCGCGGATCGGCACCTGGTGCTGGTGCACCAGCCGCGACAGCGCTCCGCGGTAGAGCAACGACAGCGCCGCGCGGTGCTCGCCCTTCTGCCACAGCGCCGCCGCCGCCTCGCCGATGCGCTCGGGCAGGCTCTCGGGGCGGATGTCGAGGTCGCGCACGTGGCTCGGCAACGGCCCGGCGCTGCTGCCTTTCACCGCCCCGGCGCGCACGCGGATCCAGTGCCGCAGGCCGACGAGCACCAGCGCGACCAGCAAGGCCCCCACCACCCACACCGCCACCCGCCCGGCCTCGGTCATCCAGCGCGCAAAGTCGCGCAGCCAGGCCCAGGTGCCGTCGTTCTTGGGGTCGGGCTTGCGGGCTTCGCCCTGGTCCTTGAAGCGCAGCGTCTTTTCCTTGCGTTGGCCGGCGAGGTTGGGATCCTGCCGCAGGGCTTCGACTTCGCGACTCACCTGCTCGCGCGTGGGGGCCGACGCGGCCTCGGCAGCGCCTGCCGGCCCGGCCAGCAGGGCCAGGGCCACGAGGAGCGCGGCGGCCTCAGAACGCACGGCGGAATTCCTGCTCGATGTCCCAGGCTTCGAGCTGCACGCGGCGGTTGAGGTACATCGCGAACCCGGCCGCCACGTAGAAGGGCTCCAGCAGCAGCACGACTCCTGCGTAGACCGACGCGCTGCACAGCGAGGCCAGCACGTCGCTGCCTTCGCCGCGGCCGAGGAACCAGTCGAAGACGTCGCCGCGCAACTGTTCGGGCGCGAACCACAGCGCGAGCGCGAGTGCGCCGAAGGCGAGCGAGGCTTCGATGTTGGCGAAGGCGAAGTGCATGCCCCCCGCCGCCCCACGCTGCTGGCGCAGCAGCTGCGTACGGCGCTGGCGGCGTGCCTTGCCGCGCTGGCCTTCGAGCTGGTAGATCGGCTGGGTGAAGGACCGCCACGGCGAGAGGCGGCGCCACAGCAGCGTGGTGAAAAGCTGCCCGCCCCACACGCTGCGCCGCGCCGCCCACAGGTCGGCGAAGCGGGTCTCCTGGCCGAACACCGCACGCGACAGCACGAAGAGGATGCTGCGGTCCATCCAGGGCTTGAACCAGAAGACGAGCAGGCTGGGCAGCCAGGACGAGATCTCCACCGTCGCCAGCGCCAGCACTGCGAACACGCCGTACACCGGCGCCCAGGTCAGCCAGATCGAGCGGGCATGGGCCTGCACCAAGCGCACGCCGAGGTCGGCCGCTTCCCACATCGGCCGTGGCCGCAGCTCGACCGCGATGGCGTCAACCCGCATGCACGCTCCTCGCGGCGGTGCGCGCTGCACGCGCCGGGCGCCCCTGCAGGCCAAGGTAGGCGAAGACGAACAGCCAGCACGCGCCGCCCACGCCGTACTTCACCTCGGGCAGCACCCAGCGTGCCGACGACCAGAAAGCCTCGATCGCGGCCGCGATGACCAGCATGCCGATCACGCCGTAGACGATCACGATCGCCTCGGCCGCCGCGCGGCGCAGTGCTTCGAGGCGCGTGTGGCGGCCCGGCGCCAGCAGCGCGTGGCCGAGCTGCAGCCCGGCCGCGCCGGCCAGCACGATGGCCGTCAGCTCGAAGGCGCCGTGCGTGACGACGAAGGACCAGAAGTTCTCGGTGTGGCCGCGCGCCGTCAGGTAGCCGGCCACCGCGCCGAGGAAGACACCGTTGAAGAGAATGAAGAAAACAGCGCCGATGCCCAGGAAGAGGCCGCCCGCGAAGCACTGGAAGCCGATGCCGATGTTGTGCATCACGTAGTAGCCGAACATCTGCCAGTCGGTGTCGGCGCTGCGGGTGCGGCCGAGCGAGCGTTCGCTGCCGCTGTACATGCGGTCGAACTCCTGGGCCTGCTCGGCACTCGCGATGTGCAGGATGAACCCCGGGTCGAAGTAGCAGGCAAGCCCCGTCGCGAGGGCCGGCACGACGAAAAGCAGCGTGGCGGCGAGCAGGTACCAGCGCTGCTGGCGCACGGCCTGCGGGAAGTCGACCAGCACCAGCTGGCGCAGCCGCGCGACGCCATAGTCGTGGCGGCGGTAGATCAGGCGGTGCGCTCGCTGCGTCAGTGACTCCAGCCGCTGCGTGAGGTGGATCGGGTAGGCGCGCGCCTGAGACAGCGCAAGGTGCTCGCAAGCCCGACGGTACAGCTCGGCCAGCCGTGCGCCGTCGAGCGGCTTGGGTTTGCCGGCGGGCTTGGCGGCCTGCTTGTCTTTGGCTTTGTCGCGTGGGCGCTTTTCGGCCCGGTCGAGGGCTTGTTCGAGCTCGTCCCACAGCGGGCCGTTCTTCGCTTCGAAGAGGCGAGGGGTCATGGCCGGCTCCCGTTGCGGTTGCCGACCAGCCATTGCGCGACGCCGAGCAGCTTGCCGGTGGCGTCGCCCCCTTGACCCGGCGTGACCGAGCGGGCGAGCTGGGCCAGCTCGTCGAGCCGTGCCGGGGTGAGCCGGTTGGCGCGGCCGGCCCAGGCGACGACGGCCGCCTGCTCGCGCGCGGCCAGCGGGCGTGCCGGGGCGGTCGCGCCAGCCTCGGGCAGCTGGCCATGCAGGGCCACGGTGTCGGCGTAGACCACCAGCGTGCCGGCGGCGAGGTCGCCGAGGCGCTTGAAGTCGCGCCGCAGCAGCATGGTGAGCAGGCCGCTTGCGTAGAGAAAGGGGAAGAAATCGGCCGCGCGCAACAGGTTGCGGGTGATGGCGGCAGCGGGGGTGACCGGCAGGCCCGAGTCCATCACCACCTGCAGGCCGAACATGCGCTTGCCCGGGGTGGCCCCTGAGCCCGTGAGACTCGAAGAACACCGGGTAGAACCATTCCAGCAGGAAGTAGCTCACCAGCAGCAGGCCTTGGCCCATGCCGCCGAGCGGGATGGCGGCGATCGACACCACCATGAAGATCCCGAAGCGCACGCCCAGGTCCACCATGTAGGCCAGTGCGCGGGCGGCGGCGCCGGCGGGGCGCAGCGACAGTGCAATGCCCTCGGGCGTTTCGGCGGTGTACAGCGTGTCGAGTGACACGGCCTGGTGCTCAGCAGACACGTCGCTTCAGCGCCTCCCCGCGCATGGCATTGGTGTGCGGGCGGATTCTAGGGGGCGCTTTTGGTCAAGAAGCGCAGAATCGGCGCATCCGGTCTGTCGTTGGAGCCCGTCTTGAACGCCCCGCTTCCTTCTCATGTGCTGCCGCCGATGGAGCGCCGCCCCGTGCCGCCTGCGATGCACGAGGCGCTCAAGGCGCGCTTTGGCGACCGCTGTTCGTCCGCGCTCGCGGTGCGCGAGCAGCATGGCCGCGACGAGTCGCCATTCGACGTGCCGCCGCCCGAGCTGGTCGTCTATTGCGAAAGCACCGAAGACGTCGCCTTCGTCGTGAAGCTGGCCGACGCGCATGCGGTGCCGGTGATTCCGTTCGGTGTCGGATCCTCGCTCGAAGGTCACCTGCTCGCCGTCCAAGGCGGGGTGAGCCTCGACCTCTCGCGCATGCAGAAGATCGTGTCGCTGCAGCCCGATGACCTGACCGTGACGGTGCAGCCCGGCGTGACGCGCACGCAGCTCAACAACGAGATCCGCCACAGCGGCCTCTTCTTCCCCATCGACCCCGGCGCCGACGCGAGCCTCGGCGGCATGGCCGCCACCCGCGCCAGCGGCACCAACGCCGTGCGCTACGGCACGATGCGCGAGAACGTGCTGGGCCTGACCGTCGTCACGCCGCAGGGCGAGGTGATCCGCACCGGCACACGCGCCCGCAAGTCGAGCGCCGGCTACGACCTCACCCGCCTGATGGTGGGCAGCGAAGGCACGCTGGGCGTGATGACCGAGATCACGCTGCGCCTGTACCCTCTGCCCGAAGCGGTGCTCGCCGCGGTGTGCACCTTCCCGAGCGTCGACGCCGCGGTGCGCACCACGATCCAGGTCATCCAGCTCGGCGTGCCCATCGCCCGCTGCGAGCTGCTCGATGCGAACACGGTGCGCGCCGTCAACCAGCGCGACAAGCTGGGCCTGACCGAAGCGCCGATGCTGCTGATGGAATTCCACGGCAGCGACGCCGCAGTCGCCGAACAGTCGGCCACCGTTCAGACGATCGCCGACGAGCTGGGCGGCCAGGGCTTCGAATGGGCCACCACGCCCGAGGCACGCACGCGCTTGTGGACCGCGCGCCACCACGCCTACCTGTCGGCCCTGCAGATGAAGCCTGGCTGCCGCGCCGTCACCACCGACACCTGCGTGCCCATCTCGCGCCTGGCCGACTGCATCAACGAGAGCGTGGCCGAGGTCGAGGCGTCGGGCCTGCCGTACTTCCTGGTCGGCCATGTGGGCGATGGCAACTTCCACATGGGCTACCTGATCGACCCGAACCTGCCTGCCGAGCGCGAGCTGGCCGAGCAGCTCAACCACCGGCTCGTGCAGCGGGCGCTGGCCGTGGGCGGCACCTGCACCGGCGAGCACGGCGTCGGCTTGCACAAGATGGGTTTCCTGGTTGAGGAAACCGGTGCAGGCGCGGTGTCCATGATGAGAGCGCTGAAGCAGGCGCTCGACCCGAAGAACATCATGAACCCTGGAAAGATCTTCAGTTAGCCTCCGCAAACCGGGCCCGTAGACTCGGCGGGTGAAGTCCCTCCCGCTGTCCCAACTCATCTCCCACACCGCCGATGCGGTACAGGCCGTGCGTGCCGGCCGCTCGCTCAACGACGCCTTGGCGCGTTGCCCGCACGAGGCCCGGCCGGGGGTGCAGGCCCTGTCGTTCGAGGTGCTGCGCCGCCTCGGCGCGGCGCAGGCGATCCGCGCCAGGCTGGCGCCCAAGACGCCGTCGCCACCCGTTGACGCGCTGTTGTTGACCGCCCTGGCGCTGCTGTGGCCCGATGCGCAGGACGGCGCCCGCTACGAGCCGCATACCGTGGTCGACCAGGCGGTCGACGCGGCCAAGCGCCGTTCGCAGTCCAGCGCGCCGTTCATCAACGCGGTGCTGCGCCGTTTCCTGCGCGAGCGCGACACGCTCGTGGCTGCCGCCGAGGCCGACCCCGTCGCCCACCACAACCACCCGCGCTGGTGGATCGACCGGCTGCGGGCCGATTGGCCGGCGCAGTGGCAGGCGGTGCTCGAGGCCAACAACCGCCACCCTCCGATGGCGCTGCGCGTCAACGCCCGCCGCGGCACCGTGGAGTCGTACCGCGAGCGTTTGCGCCAGGCCGGCATCGACGCGCAGCCGGTCGGTGCCCATGGCCTGGTCCTGACCGCGCCGGTGCCGGTGCAGCAGTTGCCCGGCTTCGCAGACGGTGATGTCTCCGTGCAGGACACCGCCGCCCAGATGGCCGCACCCCTGCTGATCGGCGAGGGCCTGCCGACCGGGGCCCGTGTGCTCGACGCCTGCGCCGCCCCCGGCGGCAAGACTGCCCACCTGCTGGAGCTGGCCGACCTCGACGTGCTGGCGCTCGACGCCGACCCCGCCCGCCTCGAACGGGTGCACGACACCCTGCGCCGCCTCGGCCTGGCCGCGCGCAGCGTCGCCGCCGACGCCCGCCGCCCCGCCGACTGGTGGGACGGCCAGGCATTCGACGCCATCCTGCTCGACGCCCCCTGCAGCGCCTCCGGCATCGTGCGTCGCCACGCCGACGTGCGCTGGCTGCGGCGCGACAGCGACATCCCCGCGCTGGCCCGCACCCAGGGCGAGCTGCTCGATGCGTTGTGGCCGCTGCTCAAGCCGCGTGGGCGCTTGCTTTACTGCACGTGCTCGGTCTTCAAGGCCGAAGGCCAGCGTGTGATCGACGCTTTTTTGCAACGCCTCGGGCCTGCGGAAGCGGCCCTGCTGCCGACGGCGCCCGGCCACCTGCTGCCGCTGCCCGACAATCCGGACAACGGCGCCGCGCCCGCTTCAGGTGCATCGCCAGACGGCTTTTTCTACGCTTTGCTGGCCAAGGCCCCTTGACCTTTTCGTGCGCTGCGCCCGACCTTTCCGCACCGTTGCTTTGCTGTTGTCTGCGTGGGTCCCGCTGCTTGCCGGCTGGGTGCGCCATGCGGGCAGCGCCGTGCTGGCCGCGCTGCTGCTGAGCCTGGCCGCCGTGGGCGCGCGGGCCGAGCCGGTCAGCCTCGACAGCTTCGAGCTGACCCGCAGCGACGAAGGCCTGGCGCTCAGCTTTGCCGCGCGCTTCGAGCTGTCCAAGCCCATCGAAGAGGCACTGCAAAAGGGTGTGCCGCTCTTCTTCGTGGCGCAGGCCGAAGTCTTCCGTGACCGCTGGTACTGGACCGACAAGCGCCTGGCCAACGCTACCCGCACCTGGCGCCTGGCCTTCCAGCCGCTGACCCGCAAGTACCGCGTCACCTACGGCGGCCTGAGCCAGCACTACGACAGCCTGTCGGATGCGTTGGTGGCGGTGAGCCGCAGCGTCAACTGGAAGCTGGTCGACGCGCCGCAGCTCGATGACGGCAAGCACTACGTCGAATTCAGCTACCAGCTCGACACCACCCAGTTGCCGCGCCCGATGCAGATCGGCATTGGCGGCCAGTCCGACTGGCAGTTCAAGGCCGAGCGCACCCGGCGCTTGAACTAGTCTCGCCCGCGATGAAAAAAGCCACCCGCTGGGCCTGGATCATCTCCCTGGTCGCGGTGACCGGCGCCGGCCTGGTGCTGGTGTTCCTGCTCTCGCTCGCCACCAACAGCCGTGGCCTCTACGAGCGCCACTATGTGTGGCTGTTCTGGGTCAACGTGGTGGTGGCCTCGCTGCTGGTGCTCGTGATCGGCATCGCCGGCGTGCGGCTCATGGTGCGGGTGCGGAGAGGGAAGTTCGGCAGCCGACTGCTGCTGCGCCTGGCGCTGGTGTTTGCGATGGTGGGTGTGGTGCCCGGCCTCCTGATCTATGTCGTGTCGTATCAGTTCGTCTCGCGCAGCATCGAGAGCTGGTTCGACGTGAAGGTGGAAGGCGCGCTCGATGCCGGCCTGAGCCTCGGCCGCGGCACACTCGACGCGCAACTCAACGACCTGAGCACCAAGACACGACTCGCCGCAGAACGGCTCAGCGACACGCCCAACCCGGTGCCGCCGCTGGTGCTGGAGCGTCTGCGGGAGCAGCTCTTCGCACAGGAGGTGACGCTGCTTGGGCCCAACGGGCAGGTGCTGGTGACCGCGGGCGAGCTGAGCGGTGCGGGCGCGCCCGAGCGGCCGAGCCCGCTCCTGCTGCGCCAGGCGCGCAGCGCGCGGGTGACGGGGCAGCTCGAAGGCCTCGACGAAGACGCCGCCGCGCAGTCGGGCAGCGCGCGCATCCGCACGCTGGCGCACATGCCGAGCAACAGCATGTCGCTCGGCCCGCAGGACCGCTTCCTCATGGTCACGCAACTGCTGCCGAGCGCGATGGTGACGCAGGCCTTGGCGGTGCAGGCGGCCTACCGCGAATACCAGCAGCGGGCACTGGCACGCGAGGGCCTGCGCCGCATGTACATCGGCACGCTGACGCTGACGCTGATCCTCGCGGTGTTCGGCGCGCTGCTGCTGGCCGTCACGCTCGGCAACCAGCTCGCGCGGCCGCTGCTCGTGCTGGCCGAGGGCGTGCGCCAGGTGGCACGCGGCGACCTCACGCGCAAGCCGGTGTTTGCCTCGAAAGACGAGCTGAGCGGCCTCACGCGATCGTTTGCCGACATGACCGAGCAGCTTTCCGAAGCGCGTTCGCTGGTGCAGCGCAGCCTGGCGCAGCTGGAGGCTGCCCGCACCAACCTGCAGACCATCCTCGACAACCTCACCGCCGGCGTGATCGTGTTCGACCGCGACGGCCACATCGACACCGTGAACCCCGGCGCCACACGCATCCTGCGCCTGCCGGTGTCGGCCTACCGCGGCCGGCGGCTCGACGAAGTGCCCGGCCTGCAGGCGTTTGCCGCCGCCGTCGAGCAGCGCTTCGAGCTTCACCAGGACAGCCCCGAGGCCGGTGAACGCGACCATTGGCAGGACGCCTTCGACCTGCAGACTCCCGGCCGCCTCAACGACGAAAAAGACGGCGACAAGATCACCCTGCTCGTGCGCGGCGCCGCGATGCCCCATGCCGGCCGGCTGATGGTGTTCGACGACATCACCGAGGTCGTCTCCGCGCAGCGCGCCGAGGCCTGGAGCGAAGTCGCGCGCCGACTCGCGCACGAGATCAAGAACCCGCTCACGCCCATCCAGCTCTCGGCCGAGCGGCTGCAGCACAAGCTCGAACCCAAGCTCGAAGGCAGCGACCAGGCGATGCTCGCGCGCTCGGTGGGCACCATCGTCAACCAGGTGCAGGCGATGAAGCAGCTCGTGAACGAGTTCCGCGACTACGCGCGCCTGCCGGCGGCCAAACCGCAGGCACTCGACCTCAACGCGCTTGCCGCCGAAGTGCTGGCCCTCTATGCCACCGCACAGGAGGCCGGGCGGCTCAAGCCCGAGCTGACGCCCGACCTGCCGTTGATCCAGGGCGATGCTTCGCAACTGCGCCAGGTCATTCACAATCTCGTGCAGAACGCGCTCGATGCGATCGCCGAACGGCCCGAAGGCTGCGTGCGCCTGCGCACCGAGATCGCCCGCACCGAGCAGGGCGAGCTGCGCGCCGTGCGTCTGCAGGTGCTCGACAACGGCCCGGGCTTTCCGGAGAAGGTGCTCAAACGTGCCTTCGAGCCCTACGTCACCACCAAGACCCGCGGCACCGGCCTCGGCCTCGCGGTGGTGAAGAAAATCGCCGACGAGCACGGCGCCCGCATCCGCCTGGCCAACCTCACCTACACCGGCCCGGGCGGGGCCGAGGTGGCGGGGGCACAAGTTTCGCTATCATTTTCGAAATTTGCGCCGGCCGACAGCTCCCCCGCTGTTGCAGCACCTCCCGACGCCCGGGCGCACTGAGGATTCATGGCCACCATTCTTGTTGTCGACGACGAACTGGGCATCCGCGCCCTGCTGTCCGAAATCCTGAGCGATGAAGGCCACAGCGTCGAGCTGGCCGAGAACGCGGCGCAGGCCCGGGCCATCCGCGAACGCGTGCGCCCCGACCTCGTGCTGCTCGACATCTGGATGCCCGACGTCGACGGCATCACCCTGCTCAAGGAGTGGGGCGCCTCCTCGCTGCTCACGATGCCGGTGATCATGATGTCCGGCCACGGCACCATCGACACCGCGGTCGAAGCCACCAAGGTCGGCGCGATGGCGTTTCTCGAAAAGCCGATCACGCTCCAGAAGCTCCTGCGGGCCGTCGAGCAGGCCCTCGCCAAGCCGACCGCCCGCCCACCCGGGGCCAACCACCACGCCGTGACGATGCCGGCGCGGGTGGACATCGGCATGGCCGTCGAAGGCGCGATGGCGGGCGGCGCACCGCTGATGCCCGCCGTGCCCTTGGTGCTCGGGCCGCAGCCGGAGCAGGTCTTCGAACTTGACCGCCCGTTGCGCGAAGCGCGCGATGCGTTCGAGAAGAGCTACTTCGAATTCCACCTCGCCAAGGAAAACGGCAGCATGACACGCGTGGCCGAGAAGACGGGACTGGAACGCACTCACCTCTACCGCAAGCTGAAGCAGCTCGGCGTCGACCTCAGCCGCAACAAGCGAGGGGCGGGCGGGAACTGAGCCGGCAGCCGCTTCAAGTCTGGCTATAATCGCCGGCTCGTTTCCCAGAATTACGGCCAAGTAGCTCAGTTGGTAGAGCAGCGGATTGAAAATCCGCGTGTCGGTGGTTCGATTCCGCCCTTGGCCACCACATCAAAAGGCTCCCCGATCGGGGAGCCTTTTTGTTTGGTCGCTCACGCGAGGCCGGCGGTGGGACTGGGGCTCGCACCCGGGGCGGTTTCGGTCGGTTCTACCGCTGGTGGGATCACGCGCTCGTCGGCCACCTCGTCGTCGCTCGCCAAGCGGTTGCAATAGAGCAGCAACTCGTCGATCTCGTTCGACTTGTCGAACACGCAGTCGGCGCCCAGCTCCAGGCAGCGGTTGCGCATCTCTGGTGTCGCGTGGTTGCTGAAGACGACCCACTTGGCCGGCTTGTACACACCGGCGCCTGCTTTCAGCACCCCGAGGCCCGAGCCGCCCTTGAGGTAGATGTCGACGATCACGAGGTCGCAGTCGTCGGGTCGTTGGTGGTCACCCATCCAGTTGAGGGCGGTGAGCTCATCCTCGGCGGTGCCGACCACTGTCACCGGCACGGACTCTTCCAGCAGCGCGACGAGACTCTCGCGGATGACGGGGCTGTCTTCGACGATGTAGGTCTTGAGTGCGTGCATGGGGTGCTCCCGTGATCAGCGCATGCGCACTTCGCCGTGGGTCCCCAGGTCACGCGGCGGCCTGCCGGTGATGGCCGACTTGGCCATCGCGATCAGCTGCACCAGCTTGCTGGACTTCACGTCCCAGTAGTCGGCGTGCGTGATCTCCACCTGCACCAGGGCAAGGTCGGGGTCGGTCGGCCCCTGCGGAAACCACGCCTCGTTCATCTTGTTCCACAGCTGCTCCTTCTTGGCGGGGTTGTCGACCACACGGGCCAGGCCTGACACCGAGACATAGCTGTCGTCGCCCGGATCGGCGTAGACCACGTTGACCTCGGGGTCGGTGCGCAGGTCGGCGACCGTCTCGCTGCTGGCCGACATGAAGAACCACAGGCTGCTGTCTTCGTCGACAGAGCGGTTCTGCGTGGTCATCGGTCGCGAGTGCAGGTGGCCGTTGCGGTGGTGGGTGGTGAACATCGCGAACTTGATGTCCTTGATCAGGTCCCACAGCTTCTCGCGGGAGGAAGTGTCTCGATCGTCCATGGTGCGCTCCTTGTTCGTGGCAGGGGGCCAGGTGCCTGGCCCATGCGACGATTGAAGCAGTCGCCTCGCGCCGGAGCGATCAGCCTGGGGCGCCTCCGCGTGTAGGAGGTGTCCGGTCTTCCCACACCGAGTACGCCGATGCCACACGACGTCAGTCTCATCTCCACCATCGCCGCCGGCTTCGGCCTCGCGCTCATCTTCGGCTTCATCGCCGCGCGCCTGAAAATGCCGCCGCTCGTGGGCTATCTGCTCGCGGGCATCGTGATCGGCCCGGCCACGCCGGGATTCGTGGCCGATGTGGGCCTGGCTGGTCAACTGGCCGAGATCGGCGTGATGCTGTTGATGCTCGGTGTGGGGCTCCATTTCTCGGTGGCCGATCTGCTGGCGGTGCGGCGCATCGCGATCCCCGGCGCGGTGCTGCAGATTGCCGTGGCCACGGCGATGGGCCTGGGCGTGGGCTACTGGTGGGGCTTCGGGCTGGGCGGCTCGCTGGTGTTCGGCCTGTGCCTGTCGGTCGCGAGCACCGTCGTGCTGCTGCGCGCACTCGAAGCGCGCGGCGTGCTCGAGTCGATGAACGGCCGCATCGCGGTCGGTTGGCTGGTGGTCGAAGACCTGGTGATGGTGCTTGTGCTCGTGCTCCTGCCGCCGCTCGCACCGCTGCTCGGCGGGCAGGCGGCGCAGGGCGCCGAGGCGGGGCAGAGCCTGTGGGCGACCCTTGGTCTCACGCTCGCCAAGGTGGCGGCCTTCATCGTGCTGATGCTGGTGGTGGGGCGGCGTGTCTTTCCGAAGCTGCTGTGGTGGGTGGCCAAGACCGGCTCGCGAGAACTGTTCACGCTGTGCGTGGTGGCGGCAGCGGTGGGGGTGGCGTTCGCGTCGGCCAAGCTCTTCGACGTGTCGTTCGCACTCGGGGCCTTCTTCGCCGGGATGATGATGCGCGAGTCGGAGTTCAGCCACCGCGCTGCCGACGAATCGCTGCCGCTGCGCGATGCGTTCTCGGTGCTCTTCTTCGTCTCGGTGGGCATGCTGTTCGACCCGATGGTGCTGGTGCAGGAGCCGCTGCGGGTGCTGGTGGTGGTGGCCATCATCATGATCGGCAAGACGCTCGCGGCGGTGGCGCTCGTGCTCGCCTTCCGCTACCCGATGAACAGCGCGCTGACGGTGGGTGCGAGCCTGGCGCAGATCGGCGAGTTCTCGTTCATCCTGGCGGGGCTGGGCATGGCGCTCGGGTTGATGCCCGAGGCGGGTCATCACCTGATCCTCGCGGGGGCCTTGATCTCGATCGCGCTCAACGCCGTGCTCTTTCGTGCCATCGAGCCGGTGCAGGACTGGCTTCGCGAGCGCTCGCCGCTGGCCCGTCGCCTGGAGCAGCGCGACGACCCGCTGGCGGAGCTTCCGACCTCGGTGCACCCGGCCTTCCTCAGCGGCCAGGTGGTGCTGGTGGGGTATGGCCGGGTGGGCCGGCGCATCGCGCAGCAGCTCGATGCGCAGCAGGTGCGCTACGTGGTGGCCGAGCAGAACCGCGAGCGTGTGGAAGAGCTGCGCGAGCGCAATGTCCCGGCGGTCAGCGGCGACGCCACCGACCCCGCCGTGCTGATCCAGGCCCACATCGCGCAGGCCGGCATGCTGGTGGTGGCCACGCCCGATGCCTTTGCTGCACGCCAGATGATCCAGACCGCGAGGACCTTGAACCCCGCCATCGAGGTCGTGGTGCGCGCCCACAGCGACGACGAAGCCGCGCTCATCACCCAGGAGGGCCTGGGCACCGTCTTCATCGGCGAACACACCCTGGCCGCGACCATGGGCAGCCATGTGCTGTCGCGCATGCGCCCCGCCGAAGCCGCGCGTGACGGGCACTGACAACCGGTAACAGGGGCCGGCACTCTTCCTGCTGCAATCGGGTTTCGTGCGCAGCCGCGGCGCGAGGCTGACGCAAGCCGTCGGCCCAGACGCTGGCGCATGACGCGATTCGACACTCGATCACACAGGGAGGCCCATGCCGGCAGATCGTTGCAGCACCCCACCGATGGCACCGCCACGCGCGGCCGAGCGCTGGCAGCGTGCGGTGGTGGGCACCCTCTTCGTGGCCGTACTGGCCGGTTGCGGCGGCGGCGGTGGGGGTGGCGGCAGTGCGCCGGCGCCCGCGCCGGCCCCCGGCACACAGAATCCGCCGCCTCCTCCGCCACCCCCGCCGCCAGTGCCACCCGCGCCACCCGCGCCGATGTCGCAACGCGACGCCGTGCGCCTCGCCGACCAAGCGAGCTTCGGCCCGACCGAGGCCCTCGTCGCCGCCATCCGCGCGCAGGGTGCCTCGGCCTGGGTGGCGTCGCAGATGCAGCTCAACACCTCGCGCTACACCGCCGGCGGCGGAGGTGAAGTACACCAGTACACCGGTGCCGGCGAGTTCTGCAACGGCCGCGGCGTCAACTGCTGGCGCGACTATTACTCCACCGAGCCGCTGCTGTCCGACTTCTACCGCAACGCCCTCGGCCAGACCGACCAGTTGCGCCAGCGCGTGGCCTACGCGCTGCAGCAGATCGTCGTCGTCAACAGCCTCGACGTCTCGGGCACCTATGGCTTTCGCAACTACCACAACGTGCTGCTGCGCGAGGCCTTCGGCAACTACCGGCAGGTGCTGAGGAAGGTGACGCTGTCGCCGGTGATGGGCGACTTCCTCAACAACGCCAACAATGACAAGGACGCGCCGAACGAGAACTTCGCGCGTGAGCTGCTGCAGCTCTTTTCCATCGGCACCTGCGAGCTGAATGCCGACGGCACGCTGCGCGGCGGCACCTGCACGCCCACCTACACCAACGAGCAGGTGCGTGCCTATGCCTACGCGCTCACCGGCTGGACCTACCCCGCCGGCGGCGCCACCTCGTACGGCTGCTGGCCCACCGGCGCCAACTGCCGCTACTACGGCGGTGCCAACGATGGCGACATGGTGCCGGTGGCGCGCTACCACGACACCGCCGCACGCACGCTGCTCAACGGCCATTCGCTCGCGGCGGGCCATACCGCGCCACAGGCGCTGGAGACGGTGCTCGACAGCGTGATGACGCACCCCAACACTGCGCCCTTCATCGGCAAGCAGCTGATCCAGCACCTGGTCAGCAGCAACCCGTCGCCGGCGTTCGTCGGCCGCGTGGCCAACGCTTTCGTGACAGGACGCTACAGCGGTTTCGGCACCGGCCAGCGTGGCGACCTCGCGGCCACCGTCGCCGCGGTGCTGCTCGATCCCGAAGCGCGTGGCGACAACCCCGGCCGCACCCACGGCAAGCTGCGCGAGCCGGTGCTCATGTTCACCGGCGTGCTGCGCGGGCTCAATGGCACCACCGACGGCGAGGCGCTCGGCTGGTGGTGGGGCGAGTGGATGCGCCAGCACATGTTCCGTGCGCCCTCGGTCTTCAACTTCTACCCGCCCGACTATCCCGTGGCCGGCACCGCGCTCGTCGGCCCCGCATTCGGCATCCACAACGCCAACACGGCGCTCGCGCGGCTCAACTACCTCACCTACCTGCTCGACTGGGGCGGCACACCGGCCGCCAACAGCGGCGCCGCCAACCCGCTCGGCACGCTCGTCAACCTGTCGGCCTACACCGCCGATGCGACCGACGCCGGTGTGCTGGTCGACCGCCTGTCCAACCTCGCGCTCGGCCGCACGCTCAGCGGCACCGCGCGCAGCGAGGTCGTGCGTGCCACCGAGTGGTGGACGTCGGCGCGCGACCCGGCCAACTGGCGCGTGAACCGCGTGAAGACCGCCGCCTTTCTCATCTACGGTTCCCCGCACTACCACGTGCAACGCTGAGGACATCTCGATGAACCGCAAAGCCTCTTCAGCTTCTTCCGCCGCGCTGCCGATGAACCGCCGCCAATGGCTGCTGCGCAACAGCGCCGCGCTCGCCGGTGCCCTCGGCGTGGGCAGCCTCGCCAACCTCACGCTCGGCACCCGCCGCGCCTGGGCGGGCGATTACCAGGCCCTCGTCTGCGTCTTCCTCTACGGCGGCAACGACGGTCTCAACATGGTCGTGCCCAGCGACAGCACACGCTACAACCAGTACGCCGGGGTGCGCCGTGGCCTGGCCCTGCCGCAGGCGAGCCTCTTGCCGATGAGCGGCATCAACTACGGCTTGCATCCCGCACTCGCAGGGCTGGCGCCCGCGTGGGCGGCCGGCGATCTCGCGCCGGTGTTCAACGTCGGCACGCTCGCCCGCCCGCTCACCAAGTCGCAATTCCGCGCGCTGCCCGACAGTTCACCCGACAAGCCGGCCAACCTCTTCTCGCACTCCGACCAGCAGATCGAGTGGGAGACCGGCAGCACCAGCCCGCTCACGCGCAGCGGGTGGGGCGGCCGTGCGTCGGCGGCGCTCGGCACCGTCAACCCGGTGATCTCGGTGGCCGGCAGCACACGCTTCGGCCTCACCGAATCGGTGTCGCCATTGGTGCTGCCCGACACCCCCGGCGACGTGTTCGGTGCCTACGTGCTCACCCCCGAGGCGCAGCAGTACGCGCCCTTCGTCGCCCGCAAGGACGCGCTGAATGCGCTCTACGCCGCCGGGCAGGACAATGACCTCGCCGAGGCCTACGCGAGCGCGCAGCGCAATGCGTTCGCCGTCTCTGAACGGCTGGGCGGGCTGGTCGCCGTCGAGCCAGGTGGGACGGGGGCGGTCGCTGCGCTCGATGCGGCGTTCGCCTCGCTGGTGGGCGGCGATGGCGAGTTCACGACGGGCCTGGCCGGGCAGCTGTACCAGATCGCCAAGCTCATCGTGGCCAACGCCACGGTGGGCGGCAACAAGCAGATCTACTTCGCGGCGCTCGATGGCTTCGACACCCACGGCAACCAGATCGCCAGCGGCTCGCCCACCACCGGCACGCATGCCAACCTGCTGCGCGAGCTGGGCGATGCGCTCGGCGCCTTCTACTCGGCCATGCAGACGCTCGGCCTCGGCCCCGACGTCACCGCCTTCACCCAGAGCGACTTCGGCCGCACCTTCGTGCCCAACAACAGCCTGGGGACTGACCATGCCTGGGGCAACACCCAGCTGGTGATTGGCGGCGCCGTCAATGGCGGCGCAGCGTATGGACGCTTTCCGGAGCTGGTGCTGGGCGGTGTCGACGACGTCGGCGTCGACAGCTGGGAGCTGCAGGGCCGCTGGATCCCCACCACCGCGGTGTCGCAGTACGCGGCCACGCTGCTCGCATGGTTCGGTGCGAGCGACGCGCAGATCGACGCGGCGCTGCCCGGCCTCGCCGCCTTCGGCAGCAACCGCCGGCTCGGTTTCATCTGAACCTGCGCTGACCCGGCCCTGACGCGGCGGCCTGCTGCGACAGGGCCGCTTCACTGGTGTTTGCGCTGGGGTGCGCCGCTCTGGTGCGCGTGGCATCATGGTCCGCACAGGGACCTCCCCCGAAGACCAACATCCCATGCCGGACCAGGGCCGACGCGCACGCACTCCGCTGAGACGCAGCCTGCTGATGGCGGCCTTCACCTTGGTGTTTGGCGCGCTGCTCGGCTTCATCGCGCTGCTCTATGCCTTCGTCGTGCGGCCCGGCATCGACGACCTGGCGGTGTCGCAGCTGCGCGGCGCCTCCGAGCAGGTCGAAGCGCGCTTGCGCACGCTCGTCAGCCGCGTCGAGGCCATCGCCTTGCTCAACCGCGACTGGGGCCTCGGCGGCCTGGTCGACCTCGACGAGCCGCGCCACTTCAACACCCTGTTCCAGCCGCTCCTGGAGCGTGGACCGCAGCTGTCGTCGATGGTGGTGGCCAATGCCTCGGGGCGCGAGCTGCTGCTGCTGCGGCTGCCCGAAGGCCGCTGGCTCAACCGTCTGACCGACCCGGTGAAACGCCCGGGCCGTGCGCAATTCCTGAACTGGGAGGCCGACGGTCGGCTCATCAACGAAGAGACACGCGCGCTCGACTACGACGCCCGCACTCGGCCGTGGTTTCGCGGCGGCATGGAGCTGTCGCGCGACGACGAGATCTTCTGGAGCGAGCCCTACACCTTCCGCTCGTCCAACGAGCCCGGCCTGTCGGTGGTGGTGCGCTGGAACGATGCGCGTGGCGTGCGCCACGTGATGACCAGCGACCTGAAGCTCGCCGACCTGTCGCGCTTCACCCGCGACATCACCGCCGGCCGCCAGGGCTTCGCGGTGATCTTCACGCAGGACGGCCGTGTGATCGGCATGCCCAAGGCCGCCCGCTTCGCCGACGACGAGGCGATGAAACGCGCTGTGCTGCTGCAGGCCGATGCGCTCGACGTGCCACCGCTGCGCGAAGGCTACCGGCGCTGGCGAAGCGAGGGGGCGCAAGACCGGCAGTTGATGCGTTTCCCCGTGGCCGGCCGCGAGTGGCTCGCCACCTTCACGCGCAGCCAGTTCGGCACCCGCACCTTCTGGGTGGCGACGATGGCGCCGCTCGACGACTTCGCGCCCGCCTACGCGCAGCCGGCGCTCGTCGTGGCGGCGCTCGCGGTGGCCAGCCTGCTGCTGGCCTGGGGCGTGGCGGCCTGGCTTGCGCGGCGACTCGCGGCACCCTTGAGCGAGCTGGCCCGCCGCAGCGAGCGCATCGGCGAGCTCGACCTCGGCGAGCCGGTGCGGGTGCACACGCCCTGGCTCGAACTCGAAGCGCTGGCGCAGTCGCTCGACACCATGCGCTCGCGGCTGCAGCAGGCCAACGACACGCTGGAGGCCAAGGTCGCCGAGCGCACCCGCGAGCTGGCCATCGCGAAAGACCAGGCCGATGCCGCCGCCGGCGCCAAGGCCGAGTTCCTGGCCAACATGAGCCACGAGATCCGCACGCCGATGAACGCCATCCTCGGCATGACCGACCTCGCACTGCGCACCGAGCTGACGGTGCGCCAGAAGGGCTACCTGCAGAAGGCGCGGGCAGCGGCCGATTCGCTGCTCGTGATCCTCAACGACATCCTCGACTTCTCGAAGGTCGAGGCCGGCAAGCTCGAACTGGAGCGGCGCGAGTTCGTGCTGCAGGGGGTGTTCGACCGCGTCACCACCATCGTCGGCCTGAAGGCACAGCAGAAAGGCCTGGAGCTGCTGGTCAACACCGCACCCGAGGTGCCGGCCCGCCTGGTGGGTGACCCGCTGCGGCTCGAACAGGTGCTCATCAACCTGTGCACCAACGCCGTCAAGTTCACCGACAGCGGCGAGATCGTGGTGGTGACCGTGCGCACGCTGGTCAGCAGCGACGACCGGGTGACGCTGCGCTTCTCGGTGCGCGACACCGGCATCGGCATCGGCGAGGCGCAGATGGCGGGGCTCTTCCAGCCCTTCGCGCAGGTCGATGCGTCGACCACCCGCCAGTACGGCGGCACCGGCCTCGGCCTTGCGATCTGCAAGCAGCTCGTCACGTTGATGGGTGGCGAGATCGGCGTGAAGAGCCAGCTCGGCCGCGGCAGCGATTTCTTTTTCACCGCCGAGTTCGGCGTGCCGGCGCAGACGGGTGAGGCCCACCCGTCGCGTGCCGAAGGCAGCGGGCTCAAGGTGCTGGTGGTCGACGACAGCGCCAACTCGCGCGAGATCTTCCACGGCCTGCTGAACGGCCTGGGCCACCGCCCCACGCTCGTTGTGTCGGGCGAAGAGGCGCTGGCCGAACTCAAGCGCGCCCAGGCTGGCCGCGAGCCCTACGCGCTGATGCTGCTCGACTGGAAGATGCCCGGCCTCGACGGCTTCGAGGTCGTGCATCGCATGCGCAAGGACGTGTCGCTCGTGCCGCTGCCCAAGATCATCCTCGTCACGGCCTATGGCGACGAAGAGCTGGCGCGGCGCGCCGCCCGCGAGGGGCTGGCCGGTTGCCTCGGCAAGCCGGTGAGCAGCTCCACGCTGCACGACGCCATCGTCGATGCCTTCGGTTACCCGGCGACGGTCCCTGCGCCATCGGGCCCGGCCGTGGCCCCGGCGGCGCTCGCGGGCCGGCGCGTGCTGCTGGTCGAAGACAACGAGTTCAACCAGGTGGTGGCGGTCGAGCTGCTGCGCGACGTGGCCGGCATGCAGGTGCTGCTCGCCCCCAACGGCCAGGCCGCCGTCGACGAGGTGCGGCGCAGCGCACCCGAGCTCGTGCTGATGGATGTGCAGATGCCGGTGATGGACGGCTGCGAGGCCACGCGCCAGATCCGCGCCGACGCGGCGTTTGCGAGGCTGCCCATCATCGCGATGACGGCGCATGCGATGCAGCGCGACCGCGACAACTGCCTGGCCGCCGGCATGAACGACCACGTGGTGAAGCCCTTCGTGCCCGAGGCGCTGTTTGCCATCATCGAGCGCTGGTTGCCGCCGCGTGATGCGCAGCCGCCGGCGATCTCGGCCGGTTTCGGCCTCAAGAACTGCCTCGGCCGCCACGAGCTGTACGAGAAGATCCTGCGCCGCTTCCTCGACACCCGCGCCGGCGACGCGGCCGCGCTGCAAAAGGCCCTGGTCGAGGGTCGCAGCGTCGATGCCGCGATGATTGCCCACGCGGTGGTCTCGAATGCGGGCACCATCGGGGCGGCAGCCTTGTCCGAGACGGCCAAGAGCCTGCAGCTCGCGCTCGATGCCGACGAACGCAGCACCTGGTCCGAGCTGGCCGCCGAGTTCTCGCGCCAGCATGCGCGGGTGATCGCCCAGCTGCGCGAGCGCTTCAACGAAGAACCCCTTTCGACCTCCGACACTCCTTCCTGACCGTGCCCCGTTCCGACCGACCTGCCCCGCCCAAGACAACGCCTCGTACCGCGAGCCGCCCCCCGCGCACTTACTCCACTGCCTTCGTGGCACGGCGGCTTGGCATCTCCATTCCGACCGTGCAGCGCTGGGTCGATGCCGGGCGGCTGAAGGCCTGGAAGACCCCGGGTGGCCACCGCCGCATCGATGCCGCCAGCGCCGACCGGCTGTTCGAGACCCACGTGGCCGCGGGCGAGCCTGAGGACGACGCCCGCGTGGGCGCACCGGGGGCGCTGTCGGTGGTGATCGTCGAAGACAACGCCGAGGACCGCGAGATCCTGCGACTGCTCGTGGCCACCGCGCTGCCCGAGGCGCAGGTGCGGGTGTTCGACAGCGGCATCCAGGCGCTGGTGGCGATGGGCCAGGAGGCGCCCGACGTCGTCATCACCGACATCGTGATGCCCCACATGAACGGCGTGGAGATGCTGCGTCAGCTGTCCAGCCAGTGCGTGGTGCGGCCGCGCCTGATCGTGGCCGTCTCCAGCTTCGGCGAGAAGCGCCGGGCCGAGCTGGGCGAGCTGCCGCCGCAGGTGCACTCGGTGGCCAAGCCGGTCGACCCGGAGCCGTTCATGGCCTTGCTGCGCAGCGTGCAATAGGTCAACAGTTCGCTCGATCCGGCTCCCGATCTGCCCCAGATCGGTGCTCCGCGAGAACTGGGGGTGCATCCCGGCGCATCTCTCTGCATGCATTCAATTCGTTCAAATTAAAGTCTTCTCCGACAGCCTCCGATATGGGGTGACGGCGCCTCGTCTTGGCGCGTGGATCGTGGGTGGATGGACATGAACGGACTCAAGGACCTGAAGATCGGAACGCGGTTGAGCTTGGTGCTCGCCTGCGTGTTGGTGGCGCTGGCCGCGGTGACGGCGACGGGCCTGTGGGGCCTGAACGCGGTCTCGAGCACGAGCCAGCGTGTGCTGGCGCAAGACATGCAGCTGGCGCAACAGGCCCTCGACATCCAGACGCTCGTGCTGCTGGAGCGGCGCTACGAGAAGGATGCGTTCATCGCCATGGCCGACGAAGCCAAGCGCGAGGAGTACATCAAGAAATGGAGCGCCACCCGCACGCGCATGGTCGAGGCGCTGGCCAAGGTGCGCAAGCTCGACCTGGCCCCCGAAGACGCGAAGGACGTCGACGCGATGCGCCAGTTCTTCGACCGGTATGCCGCCGGCTTCGACGCGACCATTGCCATGGTCCGCAAGGGCGAGCTCGCCAGCACCCAGGCCGCTAACGAGGAGCTGGGCAAATACAAGGAGGCCGTGCGCGGCATGGAGGCCGCCAGCGACCACATCAACGAACGTGCCGCCAAGCGTGCCGAGGCCGTCGCGCCGCAGATCGCGGCCACGCAGGCGCGTGGCCAGGTCATGCAGCTGGCGTTTTCGGCGCTCGCGCTGCTGATGGCCATCGGTCTGTGCTGGTGGGTCACGCGCTCGATCACCGTGCCGCTCTCGCACGCGGTCACGATCGCCGAGACGGTGGCGCGCGGCGACCTGAGCACGCGCATCGGCGCCGCCTCGAAAGACGAAGTCGGCCAGCTGCTGGGCGCGCTCGGCCGCATGAACACGAGCCTGGTCAAGATCGTGGGCGACGTGCGCCTCGCCTCCGACTCCATCGCCACCGGCTCGTCGCAGATCGCCGTCGGCAACGCCGACCTGAGCCAGCGCACCGAAGAGCAGGCGAGCAACCTGCAGCAGACGGCCGCCTCGATGGAGCAGCTGACCGCCACCGTCAAGAACAACGCCGACACCGCCCGCCAGGCCACGCAGCTCGCTTCGGGCGCGGCTGCCGTGGCGGCCCAGGGCGGCAGCGTGGTCGGCCAGGTGGTCCAGACCATGCAGGGCATCAGCGACAGCTCGAAGAAGATCGCCGACATCATCGGCGTGATCGACGGCATCGCCTTCCAGACCAACATCCTCGCGCTGAACGCGGCGGTCGAGGCGGCGCGCGCCGGTGAGCAGGGCCGCGGCTTCGCGGTCGTGGCCGGCGAGGTGCGCAGCCTCGCGCAGCGCTCGGCGCAGGCCGCCAAAGAGATCAAGGTCCTGATCGGCGAAAGTGTCGGCAAGGTCGAGACCGGCACGCAGCTGGTGGGCGACGCCGGCCGCACGATGGACGACATCGTGGCCGAGGTGCAGAAGGTCAGCGACCTGATCGGCGAGATCAGCAGCGCGAGCGGCGAGCAGACCACCGGCATCGGCCAGATCAACGACGCGGTGACCCAGCTCGATCAGGTGACGCAGCAGAACGCCGCGCTGGTGGAAGAAAGTGCCGCCGCCGCCGAGAGCCTGAAGAACCAGGCCGCGCGCCTGGCCGAGACTGTGTCGGTCTTCAAGCTCTGACGCTACCGCGCGCCGGCAGCGACGCCGCGATGCACAGCTGCGCGAGCCAGTAGGTCGAGAGGATCCACAGCGCCGAGAGCGGCAGCGGGCTTGCGAACTTGTTGATCGCAAGCAGACTGTCCGAGGCCATGAAGAGCGCGCCGCCGATCGCCGCGCAGCGTGCCGGCGTCGATGTGGGCGCGCTGCGCCACCACGCCGCAGCCTGGGCCGCCATGCAGGCCAGGCACACCACATAGGCCACCACCGGCGCCCGCAGGCCCGGCGGCACGCCGCTCCAGAGCTGGCTCAGGATGGCCAGTGCCACCGCGCCATACGCCACGAACACCCACGGCCGCGCACCGAAGCGCAGCGGGACGCTGAAGGCCGCGATGAAGGCCAGGTGCGCGAGCAGGAACGACACCAGCCCCGGCAGGAAGCCTTCCTTCGGCCACAGCAGGAACACATCGCCCGCCAGCGACAGCCACAGGCCGATCAGGATGCGGCGCCGCTGCGCCGGCACCTCGGCGCCGCGCGTGAAGGCCCATGCGATCACGAGCAGCGTGGTGAGCGGCTTGAAGACGAAGGCGAGCGTGGGTGGCAAGGCACCCGTGGCCGCGGCGATGCACAGAGCGGCGCTCGCCACTGTGGCGAGCGGCAAGGTGAAGGGAGGCATGCTCCCATTCTGCGGGCCGGCCTGGCGCGGCGCAGGCCGTGCTAACCCCTGCGGCTCACAGGTGACGGGTCTCGGTCGGCGTGTTCCACCACGCGTTGTGGCGACCGTCGGCGACGTGCACGGGGGCTTCGATCAGCTCGGCCGGCTCGGCGTTGTCGAGACAGGCGACCTGCACCGACACATAGTCGCCCCCGATCTGCTCGATGTAGCCGCGGCCGAAGGGCCGCACGCCGCAGGTCTTGCAGAAGAGGTGGTGGGCGCTCTTGGTGTTGAACTGGTAGTCGCTCAGGGCCGACTCGTCGGTGAGCAGCCGGAAGGCGTCGGGCTTGATGGTGGCGCCCCAGTTGCGCACCTTGGTGCACATCGAGCAGTTGCACTTGCCGGTGCCGGCGGCGAGGTCGATGTCGGCTTCGAAGCGGACGGCGCCGCAGTGGCAGCTGCCGGTGTAGGTCTTCAGCATGGTGGTGGGGCCCGGGAAGTCGTCGAGGCCGGCATCTTGCAGTGGGGCTGCTGACAACGGCTTGTCAGCAGCATGGCCATCAGGGTTTCACGTCGGCCTGTGCCGCCCGCTTGGCCGCCGCCTCGCGCAGCAGGCGCAGCTTCTCGCGCGGGTCTTCCTTGGCCTTGGCCTCGTGCAGCTTCATCTCGCCGATGAAGCGGCTGGGGATCGCCTGGACCGTGTCGCGGCCCTTCTTGCGCCGGCGCAGCACGTTCACCGCCAGCGTGCGGCGGGCGCGTGTGATGCCCACGTACATCAGGCGGCGCTCCTCTTCCAGGCGCTCGGGCGTCATCTCGTCGTCGTCGCTCTTGAACGGCAGCAGGCCTTCGTTGACGCCGGCCAGCACCACGTGCGGCCACTCCAGGCCCTTGCTCGCGTGCAGGGTGGAGAGGGTCACCACGTCCTGCTCGTCGCCGCGTTCGGCGAGGCTGATGATGACCGAGATGGTCTGGGCCACGTCGAGCACCGTCTTCTTTTCGGTCTCGAAGGTGGCGCCGCCGTCGTTTTCGATTTCCCCACCGCAGCGCTTGGCGATCCAGTCGATGAAGTCGAGCACGTTGGTCCAGCGGCTGGCGGCGAGCTTCTCGCTGTCTTCGCCGTCGTAGAGGTGCTTCTCGTACTCGATGTCCTTCAGCCAGCCGAGCAGCAGCGCCTTCGCGTCTTCGCTGCCGCTCGTGTGGCGGGCGCGGTATTCGAGGTCGTTCACGTAGCGGCCGAACTCGTGCAGCGAGCCGATGGCCCGTGCGTTGAGCACGGTGCCCAGCGACTCGGCGAAGAGCGCTTCGTACAGGCTCGTCTTGTAGCGCTTGGAAAACTCGCCGAGCGCGGCCAGCGTCTGGTGGCCGATGCCGCGCTTCGGGGTCGTCACCGCGCGCAGGAAGGCCGGGTCGTCGTCGTTGTTGACCAAGAGGCGCAGCCAGGCGCAGAGGTCCTTAATCTCGGCGCGGTCGAAGAAGCTCTGGCCGCCCGACACCTTGTACGGAATGTTCTGCTTGCGCAGCGCCTGCTCGAAGATGCGCGCCTGGTGGTTGGCGCGGTAGAGGATGGCGAAGTCCTTGAAGGCGACTTCGCCGCCCTGGCCGCGCAAGGATTGGATGCGTGCCACCGCACGGTCGGCCTCGTGCTCCTCGTTGTCGCACTCGACCACCTGCACCGGGTCGCCGTCGCCGAGGTCGCTCCACAGCTTCTTCTCGAAGAGCTTGGGGTTGTGGCCGATCACCGCATTGGCCGCGCGCAGGATGTGGCCGGTCGAGCGGTAGTTCTGCTCCAGCGGGATCACCTTCAGCTGGGGGAACTCGTTGGGCAGCCGGCGCAGGTTGTCGATGGTTGCGCCGCGCCAGCCGTAGATCGACTGGTCGTCGTCGCCCACGGCGGTGAACATCGCGCGTTCGCCGGCCAGCGACTTCAGCAGTTCGTACTGGATGGCGTTGGTGTCCTGGTACTCATCGACGAGCAGGTAGCGCAGCGTGTTCTGCCACTTGGCGCGGGCCTCCGCGTCGCGCTGGAAGAGCTGGTGCGGCAGGCCGATCAGGTCGTCGAAGTCGACCGCCTGGTAGGCCGCGAGGCGCTCTTCATAGCGCTTCATCACCTGCTGGGCGATGCGCTCGTCGTCGTCCTGCGGCTGCACCGTGTCGGCGTTGAGGCCCTGGTTCTTCCACAGGCTGATGGTCCATTGCCAGCGGCGGGCCAGCGCGTTGTCGGAGCTGCCGCCGGCATCCTTCAAGACGCCCAGCACGTCGTCGCTGTCGAGGATGCTGAACTGCGGCTTCAAACCCAGGCGTTCGCCTTCGGTGCGCAGGATGCGCACGCCGAGCGAGTGGAAGGTGCTCACCACCAAATCTTTCGCGGCACGCGGGCCGACGAGGGCCTTGGCGCGCTCGCGCATTTCCTGCGCGGCCTTGTTGGTGAAGGTGATAGCGGCGATCTGCGCCGGCGCGTAGCCGGCCTGCAGCAGGCGGGCGATCTTGTGCGTGATGACGCGGGTCTTGCCCGAGCCGGCGCCCGCCAGCACCAGGCAGGGCCCGCCCAGGTGGTGCACGGCGTCCATCTGGGCGGAGTTGAGGGTGTCGGCCATGCCTGAGGGTCGGTACTGCGGAAAGCGCGGCGGATCATAGCCAAGGCCCCCCGCGGGGGCTTTCACGCGACTGTGGTAAACCGCCGCGCCATGAGTTCCTCCATCACCCGCCGTCAGGTTGTGGGCAGTCTGGCCGTCGCTCCCTTGTTCGTTCGCCACGCGCGGGCGGCCGACGTGCCGCGCTTTGGGCTGGGCATCGCCTCCGGTCACCCCCGAGCCGACCGCGTGGTGCTGTGGACCCGGCTCTCGGGCGCTGATCTGCCGGCGAAAGTCGAGGTGGGCTGGGAGCTGGCGCACGACGAAGCCTTCACCCGCATTGCCGCGCGTGGCACCGAGGTGGCCGACGCCAGCTGGGGCCACAGCGTGCACGCCGAGCCGCAGGGGCTGGAGACGGGGCGCGGCTATTGGTACCGCTTCACCGCGCTCGGCCAGCGCAGCCCGGTCGGCCGCACACGCACTGCACCGGCGGCCGATGCGGCGGCCTCGCTGCGCTTCGCGATCGCGAGCTGCCAACGCTTCGACCACAACCACTACGCCGCCTGGCACCACGTGGCCGCGCAGGACCTCGACCTCGTGCTCTTCCTCGGCGACTACATCTACGAGTACGCCTCGCCGCCCAACGCGCTGCGCCTGCACGACGGCCCGACCACGCTCACGCTCGACGACTACCGTGCCCGCTACGCGCAATACAAGAGCGACCCGGCCCTGCAGGCGGCGCACGCGAGCGCACCCTGGATCACCGTGTGGGACGACCACGAGATCGAGAACGACTATGCCGATGGCACGCCGCAGGGCGGTCCCGAGCCGCTCTTCGCCAGCCGGCGCGCGGCGGCGACGCAGGCGTACTGGGAGCACATGCCGTTTCCGAAAGCCTGGCGCCCGCGCGGCAGCGCGTTGCGCCTCTACGAGCGCTACGACTGGGGCCGGCTTGCGCGCCTCCACACGCTCGACGACCGCCAGTACCGCGACGTGCAGGCCTGCCCCCGGCGCGGGCGCAGCGGCTCCAACACCGTGCTGCGAAAAGAGTGCGATGCGCTGGTCGACCCCAAGCGCTCGCTGCTCGGGGCGCAGCAGGAACGCTGGCTCACCGACGGCTGGGACACCCAGCGCCCGTGGAACCTCGTCGCGCAACAAACGCTGATGGCCCGCTTCAGCTGGACCGACCCCGCCCAGGGCGGCACCTACTGGACCGACGGCTGGGACGGCTACGCCGCCTCGCGCCAGCGCCTGTTGCAGGGCGTGGCCGAGCGCCAGCTGCCCGGCGCGGTGGTGCTCGGCGGCGACGTGCATGCGCATTACGTGGCCGACCTGAAAGTCGACTACGACGACGGCAAGGCGCCGGTGGTCGCGAGCGAGTTCTGCGGCACCTCGATCTCGAGCAACGGCATGGCGCAGTCGCGTGTCGACGCGGCCCTGCCGCACAACCCGCACCTGCGCTACGCCCGCAGCGACCAGCGCGGCTATGTGAGCTTCACGCTCGACGCGAAGCAGCTGCAGGCGCAGCTGCAGGTGGTGCTCGACCCGAAGAACCCGGCCTCGGAGGTCAACGTCGCCGCACGCTTTGCGGTCGAGCTGGGGCGGCCGGGGCCGCAGCCGGCCTAACTAGCGCGGGTGATTTGTCCCGACAGACGGAACGAAGCGCAAAACCCTTGCGTAATCACGCGTAGGTACTGTCGCGTAAGCCGCGTGCTAGAGAGCCCTCTCTTGCGTCGCCGCGCACAAAGCCCCGGATACTCCCGGCCTCGCCGGCACCACCCTGCCGGCCCCAGTGAAGTCAACACCCCCCGCCACACGCGGGGGGCTCTTGGGGGCGGCGCCTCGGCCGGCCTTCACGCCCGCTGCCCCGCCTGTCAGCGCGCGTCGAGGTAGGGCGCCAGGGTCTGCACCAACCACGACATGAACACCTGCACACGCTGCGGCAGGTTGCGTCGGTTCGCGTAGAGCAGCGACACCGGCAGCGAGGGTGCACGGTGCTGCGGCATCACCTCCACCAGCTGCCCGCGCGCCACCCATGACGCCAGCCCCGCGGCCGGCGCCTGTACCAGCCCGAGACCGGCCACGCATGCGGCCTGGAAGGCCTCGGTGCTGTTGACGACGAGTGCGCCCGGCATCGCCAGGTTGCGCAGGCGACCCTCGTGCATGTACTCCCAACCGCGCGGCTTGGCGCCGAGCGTGGGCACGTAGTGGATCAGCCGGTGCGCGGCCAGGTCGTCGAGCGTTTTGGGCGTGCCGTGCTGCGCCAGGTAGGCCGGGCTTGCGCAGTTGATCTGCCGCAGCTCCCCCACCGGCCGGGCGACCAGGCCGGAGTCCGCCAGTTCGCCGACCCGCAGCACGCAGTCGAAGCCCTCGCGCACCACATCGACCCGCCGGTCGGTGCTGCTGGCTCGATGCTCAGCTGCGGGTGCGCGGCCAGGAATTCCGGCAGCCGCGGGATGACCTGGTCGCGCGCGATCAGCGTCGGCATGTCGACCCGCAGCCGTCCGCGCAGCGACTGCACGCCCTGCTGGAACATGCCCTGCAACTCGTCCATGTCGGCCAGCAGGTCCTTGCAGCGCTCGTAGAAGGCCTGGCCGTCCTGGGTGAGCTGCACCTTGCGGGTGGTCCGGTGCAGGAGCCGCGTGCCGAGCTCGCCTTCGAGCTGCTGCACCACCGTCGACACGCGGGCCTTGGGCAAGGCGAGCTGCTCGGCGGCCTGGGTGAAGCTGCTCAGCTCGGCCACGCGCACGAAGATCTGCAGCCCTTCGATTGTTTTCATGTATTGAACAAACTGATCGTTGTAGGGTGGTTTATCGCGAAAGATTGGATCAATAAAGTGCCCGCACCACAACCCGTTCTTGAAAGGCAGTCCATGAGCACAACGCCCTCCATCGCACTCATCACCGGCGGCAGCCGCGGGCTCGGCAAGAGCATGGCGCTCAAGCTGGCCGAGCAGGGCCACGACGTGGTTCTCACCTACCGCCACAACAGCGCCGAGGCCGAGGCGGTGGTGGCACAGATCGCGCAGCTCGGCCGGCGCGCCGCCGCGCTGGCGCTCGATGTAGGCGACAGCCGCAGCTTCAGCAGCTTCGCTGAAGCGCTCAAGCGCACGCTGGCCCGCCACTGGCAGCGCGAGCGCTTCGACTTTCTCGTCAACAACGCCGGCATGGGCCACCACGCGAGTTTTGCCGAGACCACCGAGGCGCAGTTCGACGAGCTGATGAACGTGCACCTCAAGGGCCCGTACTTCCTCACCCAGACGCTGCTGCCGCTGATCGAAGACGGCGGGCGCATCGTCAACGTCTCCTCGGGGCTGACACGCTTCGCCCTGCCGGGCTACGCGGCCTATTCGGCGATGAAGGGCGGCGTGGAGGTGCTGACGCGTTTTCTGGCCAAGGATTCGGGACGCGCCGCATCAGCGTGAACACGTTGGCCCCCGGCGCGGTCGAGACCGACTTCGGCGGCGGGCTGGTGCGCGACAACGCGCAGCTCAACGCGAGCATCGCGGCGCAGACCGCGCTCGGCCGCGTGGGCCAGCCCGACGACATCGGCGGGGCGGTGGCCGCGCTGCTCGCACCGGGCAGCGCCTGGGTGAACGCGCAGCGCATCGAGGTCTCGGGCGGGCAGATGATCTGAGGGCGGCGCGCCCGCGGGGCGCCCAGACGGCCGGGCCGCTTGCGATACTCGTCGCCCCCATGCAGGCGATCCTGGCCGTCACCGTTCCCTTCTTTGCGCTCGTGCTGTGCGGCTACCTCGCCGCGCGGCAGCGGGTGCTGCCCGAAGCGGCCATCCCCGGGCTCAACGCCTTCGTGCTCTTCTTCGCGCTGCCGTGCATGCTGTTCCGCTTCGGCGCGAGCCAGCCGTTCGCGCAGCTCATCAATCCGTCGCTGATCGCCGTCTATGCACTGGCGGCGCTGGTGATCGTGTTCTTCACCGTGGCGGTGACGCTGCGCCGTGTGGATGGGAAAGGCGTCGACGCGAAGAACGCCGCCTTTGGCGCGCTCGTCGCCGCATTTCCCAACACCGGCTTCATGGGCGTGCCGCTGCTGGTGGCCCTGCTGGGCGATCGTGCGGCCGGGCCGGTGATCGGCACCATCCTGACCGATCTCTTCCTCACCAGCTCGCTGTGCATTGCGCTCGCGCAGGCCGGTACGGCCGACGACGGCCAGCCGCACGACAGCATGCGCGCCACCGTGCTGCGCTCGCTGCGCGGCGCGCTGAGCAATCCGCTGCCGTGGTCCATCGGCCTCGGCGCGGCGCTGGCCGCGAGCGGGCTCGCGCTGCCGGAGCCGCTGTCGCAGGTGATCAAGATGCTGGGCGACGCCGCCTCGCCGGTGGCGCTCTTCACCATCGGCGCGGTGCTGTGGCGCGCCCGCCAGCACGTGCACACGCGCACGCCGGTCGGCCAGTACCTGCCGGTGGCGCTGATCAAGCTTTTCATCCACCCGCTCGTGGTGCTGGGCTTCGGCCTGCTGCTGCGCGCGGCCGGCCTGCCGGTGCCCGAGTTCGGCTTGATGGTGCTGATGCTTGCCGCGGCCTTGCCGAGCGCGAGCAATGTCTCGCTGCTAGCCGAACGCTACGGTGCCGACAACGGCCGCGTGGCGCGCATCATCATGGCCAGCACGGTGCTCGCGTTCGTGACCTTCTCGCTGCTGGCCTGGGGCCTGGGCGTCGGGCGCGGCTGAGGCCGCGCCGCACCACGCTCACGGCGCGCTGCACAGGCAGTGCGCCACCGCGGCAAACGGCTTGCGGCCTTCGGTCAGCTCGGTCACCCAGCCCAGCTCGCGCCGTGCGTCGCGCAGCACCGGCGCCATGCCGGGGGCGACCTGCGCGTCGAGCCAGCCGGTGAGCGTGCTGCGTGCGCTGGCGCTCAGCCATTCCAGCAGCCGCTCGGCACGGCCCGGCTCCGGCTGGATGACGACGACGCGCGGGTTCTCGCCCAGCTGCGCGCGCCTGGCGGCCGACTTCAAGGCCTCGGCGTAGCCGCCGAGGGTGTCGACCAGGCCGCGCTCCTTGGCCTGCGCGCCGGTCCACACACGGCCCTGGGCCACTGCGTCGATCTTGTCGGGCGTGGTCTTGCGGGCCTGCGCGGCCTTGGCCGTGAAGTCGCCGTAGACGCGGTTGATCGTCGCCTGCAGCAGCTCGGCAAAGCGTGGGTCGAGCGGTCGCCGCGGGTCGCCGGCGCCGGCCAGCCAGGTGGTGGTCACGCCACCGGTGTGCACGCCGATCTTCTCGAGCGCCTTGTCGGCCGAGGGCAGCAGCGTGAACACACCGATCGAGCCGGTCACGGTGCCGGCGTCGGCCATCAGCTCGTCGGTGGCCAGCGCGATCCAGTAGCCGCCCGACGCGGCCACGTCGCCCATCGACACCACCACCGGCTTGCCCGCGGCGCGGGTGAGTTCGAGCTCGCGGCGGATCAGCTCCGACGCAAAGGCCGAGCCGCCCGGCGAGTTGACGCGCAACACCACCGCCTTCACCGACTTGTCTTCGCGGGCCTTGCGGATCAGGTCGGAGGTCGACAGCCCGCCCACCTGGCCCGCCGGCGCACGCCCGTCGACGATCTCGCCCTCGGCAATCACCACGCCGATCGCATCGCCCATGGCGGCGGGTTTCTGGCGCGCGAGGTAGTTGTCGAACGAGACCTGGCGGAAGGTCTTGCCCTCGTCGTCTTTGGCACCGCGCTCGATCATCAGCGTGCGCAGCTCGTCGCGGGTCTTGAGGCCGTCGACGAGCTTGGCCGACAGCGCGAGCTTGGCCGCGTCGCCGCCGGCCGCGCCGAGGCGTGCGGGCAGGTCATTGATGAGGGCCATCACGGTGCCGGCCGGCAGCTTGCGCGCCTTCTCTACGCCGTCGACGTAGCTGCCCCACAGGCCGCCGTAGGCATAGCCCATCGCCTCGATCGTTTCGGGCGACGGGCCGTTGAGGGTGAACGGCTCGCCGAAGTTCTTGTAGCTGCCGGCGCGCACGAGGTTGACGCTGATGCCGAGCTTGTCGAGCGCGTCGCGGTAGTAGTTCTGGTAGCGGCCGAAACCCTTCACGAACACCATGCCCATCGGGTGCAGCAGCACCTCGTCGGCGTGGGCGGCGAGGAAGTACTGCGCCTGCTCGTAGTGGCCGCTCCACGCGGTGACCTTCTTGCCGCTGGCGCGAAAGCGCTGCAGCGCCGCGGCCACTTCGCGCAGGCTCGCCATGCCGCCGCCCTGGAACTCGTCGAGCAGCAGCACCGCATGGGTGATCTGCGGGTCGCGTGCGGCAGCCTCGAGCACCGTCAGCACGTCACGCAGCTGCGTGCTGCGCGGTGCTTCGCCCGAGAGTTGCGACAGCGCCGCGTCGCGCACGCCCTGCGCATGCTGCTCGACCAGCGGGCCGCGCAGGTTGAGCACCAGCGCGGTCTTGTCGTCGAGTGCGCGCGGGCCGCTCGTGAAGAGGGCCACGATGACGATCACCAGGATCAGCAGGAAGATCAGGTTGAACACCAGGCGGCGGGTGCCGTCGAGCAGCCACCAGGCACGCCCCAACCAGCGGCGCACGGCAGAACGGGGAGCAGCAGACATCGGGGACTCCAGGCTGTGAACCGCCTCACTGTAAGGGAGGGGCGTCAAGCCCCCAGGCTGTAACCGGTGGTGAGCGACGCGCCGGCCGGCGGCAAGACGCGGCGTTGTCCTACAGGCGCGTCGTGCAGTGCGTCATAGCATTTGTCTCGGGCCACGGTTCCCTCCTCCCTCCCTCCCTGAATGCTGTGGCTCATTCAGCGGGCAGTGCGCGAGCACGGCCCGCTTTCTTTTGCGCGCGGCATCCTGTGGCCGCCTCTGCGCGTGCCAGTGGGGTGGTACTGAAGTGATAGCCTTGCGCGCCCCGTTCACTGCCCCGCTGCTGCCATGTCCCAGCCCCTCGTCATCGTCGGCTCCGGCCTCGCCGGCTACAACCTGGCCCGCGAGTTCCGCAAGCTCGACAAGGAGACGCCGCTCGTCGTCGTGAGCCGCGACCATGCGGGCTTCTACTCCAAGCCCATGCTGTCGAACGCGCTGGCCGGCAAGAAGACGGCGGCCACGCTCGTGATGAAGGCGGCCGAGAAGATGCGCGAGGAGCTCAACGCCACGCTGCTCGCCAACACCGAGCTGAAGCGCCTCGACACCGCGGCCCAGACACTCGAACTCGCCAACGGCGAAACGCTCGCCTACCGCGACCTCGCGCTGGCGCTGGGCGCCGACCCGATCCGCCTGCCGCTGCAGGGCGATGCCGAACCGGAGGTGATGTCGGTCAACGACCTCGACGATTACGCTCGCTTCGCCGAGCGGCTGGAAGGCGCCGACACCGTGGCCATCCTCGGCGGCGGACTGATCGGCTGCGAGTTCGCCAACGACCTGCTGCACCGGGGCGTGGCCCCCACCGTCATCGACCTGGCGGGCACGCTGTTGTCGCGCCTGCTGCCGCCGCAGGCCAGCGAGCGCCTGCAGGCGAAGCTGGAAGCGGCGGGCGTGGCGTTTCGCCTCGGCGTTTCGGCCACCCGCGTCGACCGCGAGGGCCAGGGCTACCAGCTGACCCTGAGCGACGGCAGCCGGCTCTACGCCGACCGCGTGCTCTCGGCCATCGGCCTGAAGCCGCGCACCGGCCTGGCCGTGGCCGCCGGCCTTGCCACGCAGCGCGGCATCACCACCGACCGGCTGCTGGCCACCAGCGCGCCGCACGTCTACGCCCTCGGCGACTGTGCCGAAGTCGCCGGCCTGTCGCTGCCCTTCGTGCTGCCGCTGATGGCGCAAAGCCGCGCCCTCGCCGCCACGCTGGCCGGCACGCCGACGCCGCTGGTCTACCCCGCGATGCCGGTGACGGTGAAGACGCCCGCCTGCCCGACGGTCGTGTGCCCGCCGCTGCCGGGGGCGGCCGGCAGCTGGAGCGTGGAGCTGAGCGACGACGCCTGCACCGCGCGGTTCACCGGCGCCGATGGCCGCCTGCTCGGCTTTGCCTTGCTCGGTGCGGCGGTGTCGCAGCGCCAGGCGCTGGCGGCGCAGGTGCCGGGCTGGCTCGGCTGACCGGACTCAGATCGCGAGCGGGTCGACGTCGAGCGCCCAGCGCAGCACCGCCTTGTGCTGCGACTTGAGCCGCGTGAGTTCGCCGACCCAGGGCCGCAGCACACGTTGCAGCGAGCCGCGGGTGGACGACTCCACCAGCATCTGCATGCGCTCCACGTTCGCCACCCGGGCCACGTGGTGCGGCACCGGCGGGTAGATCAGCAGTTCGCTCGCGCCGGGGATCTGCGCGGCCAGTTCCGCCGCGGCCTGCAGGAAGTCTTTGGCCGCCTGCGCCGTGCGGGCCTCGGCGCGCAGCAACGCGAGGTGGCTGAAGGGCGGCAGCCCCGCCATGCTGCGTTCCTTCAACTGGCTGGCGGCGAAGGCCGCGTAGTCGTGCTGCCGCAGCGCGGCGTAGAGCGGGTGGGTGGGGTGCCAGGTCTGCACCACCATCTCGCTGCGGTCGGCCTGCGCGGCGTCGCGCCCGGCGCGGCCGGCGGCCTGCATCAAGAGCGCAAACAAGCGCTCGGGCGCGCGGAAGTCGCTGCTGAAAAGCGCGTTGTCGGGGCTCACCGCGGCCACCAGCGTGATGCGCCGGAAGTCGTGGCCCTTGGCCACCATCTGCGTGCCGACCAGTACGTCGACCTCACCCGCGTGCACTGCCGAGAGCTGCGCTTCGAGCGCGCCTTTCTGGCGTGTGCTGTCGGCGTCGATGCGCGCCACGCGGGCGCCGGGCAGGGCTTCGGCGAGCTGCTCCTCCAGCCGCTCGGTGCCGCGGCCGAGCGGGGCGATGTCGAGGTTGCCGCAGTCGGGGCAGGCGCGCGGCACCGACTGCGTGAAGCCGCAGTGGTGGCAGCGCAGCGTGCGGTCGACCTTGTGGAAGACACGCCAGGCGCTGCAGTGCGGGCAGTCGCTCTTCCAGCCGCAGGCGCCGCAGTGCAGCACCGGCGCATAGCCGCGTCGGTTGAGGAAGACGAGGCTTTGCTCGCCACGCTCCAGACGCCTGCCCAGTGCGCCCACCAGCTGCGGCGACAGCAGCGTCGTCACGCCCGGCGTCTTGGGCAGCAGGTTCATGTCGACCAGGCGCACGGCCGGCAGCGCGCCGTTGCCCACGCGGTGGGCCAGCGTGAGGCGCTCGTAGCGGCCCTGCTCAGCGCGTTGCCAGCTTTCCAGCGAGGGCGTGGCCGAGCCGAGCACGACGCAGGCGCCTTCGAGCTTCCCGCGGTAGACCGCCAGGTCCCGGGCCGAGTAGCGCGCACCTTCCTGCTGTTTGTAGGAGGGGTCGTGTTCCTCGTCGACCACGATCAGGCCCAGCCGCGGCAGCGGGGCGAAGACCGCCATGCGCGTGCCCAGCACCAGGTCGGCCAGGCCCAGGTGCGCGGCGAGCCAGTGCTTGAGCCGCTGTGCTGGCGTCAGGCCGCTGTGCAGCGAGACGATGCGCCGGGGCGTCGGGCCGCTGCCGAACCGTTCGGCGAAGCGGGCTTCGAGCTGCGGCGTGAGGTTGATCTCGGGCACCAGCACCAGCACCTGGCGGCCGGCGGCCAGCGCGTCTTCGGCGGCGCGCAGGTAGACCTCGGTCTTGCCGCTGCCGGTCAGGCCGTGCAGCAGCACCACCGGCGCGGCACCGGGCTGGCTCAGCTCGGCAAGCCGGGCGAGGGCGGCAGCCTGGTCGGGCGTGAGTTCGGGCCGCACCGGCGCCGGACCGGCCGCCGGCACGGCCCAGCCCTTGCGCAGCCGGGCCACCCGCTGGGCCAGCTGGGTGTTGTCGAGCTTGCGCAGCTCAGGCGGCAGCACCGACAAGGCCACTTCGCCCAGGCCGCGCTGATAGTAAGTAGCTGCAAACTCCACCAGCTCGCACCAGCGCGCCGACAACGGCGGCACCGCATCCAGCACCGAGGCGATGGGTTTCAGGGCCATCGACGGTTCGGGCTCGGCAGCGCCCGGCCACACGACGCCCGTCACCTCGCGGCGGCCCAGTGGTACCCGCACCAAAGCGCCAGGGGAAGGCGAGTGCTCGCTCAGGTAGTCGAGCGCCCCACCCAGGCCGCTGTGCTGGGGGGCGTCGACGGCCACACGAACGGGCAGGCGGTCATTCATTGGCAAGAGGCGCAACTGACCCGAACGGGCTAGGCACCGTATTAGGAATGAGTCTTAAGTCGCTGATTTTTCAGCGCTTTTGGATGTTTCCACGGCTCTTGTGGATAACTTTGTGGGAAACCTGCCAAAAATCGCGCTAGAGCCTTGATTTTTGGGCCTTGGCGCTGCGTTGCCCACTTTCGATGCAATTTCGGCCCTCAATAAAATCAACGACTTAGCGACCTAATCAGAAATAAGGATGCTGCGACGCGTCAGCGTTTTCCGACAGGCAGCGAATTCGGGGATTTGGGGATAAGTCAAGCCCTGAGTGCCTGCTCACCGGGAAAGCACTGCAGGCCGTTCCAGAAAGATGCAACCAACTGCAACAGGCGCGCTTCACCCTTCAGCGCTCTCGATGCAGGCTGGGCGAGTGTTCGTGCACCGCGTCGACGAGTGCGGCCACGCTCTCCGGCGGGGTGTGCTGGCTGATGCCGTGGCCGAGGTTGAAGATGTGGCCCGCCGGGCGGCCATCGGTGGGCCAGGCGCCGAAGCTGTCGAGCGTCTGGATCACCTGCTCGCGCACCTGCTCCGGCGAGGCGAACAGCACCGAGGGATCCAGATTGCCCTGGAGCGCCGTGAATTGGCCGATGCGCTTGCGCGCCGCGGCGAGGCTCACCGTCCAGTCGAGGCCGACCACGTCGCAGCCGAGCGCGGCGATCTCTTCCAGCCACAGGCCGCCGCCCTTGGTGAAGACGATGTGCGGGATGCGTTGGCCTTCGTGCTCACGCTTGACCTGCGCCAGTGCGCGGCGGGTGTAGTCGAGGCTGAACGACTGGAATGCGCCGTCGGCCAGCACGCCGCCCCAGCTGTCGAACACCATCACCGCCTGAGCGCCGGCGTCGATCTGGGCGTTGAGGTAGGCGGCCACCGCATCGGCGTTGACCTTCAACATGCGGTGCAGCAGGTCGGGCCGGCTGTAGAGCATGGTCTTGACCAGGCGGTAGTCGTCGGAGCCGGCGCCTTCGACCATGTAGCAGGCGAGCGTCCACGGGCTGCCCGAGAAGCCGATCAGCGGCACGCGGCCGTTGAGCGCCTTGCGGATGGAGGTGACGGCGTCGAAGACGTAGCGCAGCTTCTCCATGTCGGGCACGGCCAGCTTGGCCACGGCCGCTTCGTCGCGCACCGGGTGGGCGAACTTCGGGCCTTCGCCCATCGCGAAGCTTAAGGACAGGCCCATCGCGTCGGGCACGGTCAGGATGTCGCTGAAGAGAATGGCGGCATCGAGCTTGTAGCGTTCGAGCGGCTGCAGCGTGACCTCGGTGGCGAAGTCGGTGTTGGTGGCCAGGCCCATGAAGCTGCCGGCCTTGGCGCGGGTGGCGCGGTACTCCGGCAGGTAACGACCGGCCTGGCGCATGAGCCAGACGGGCGTGTGGTCGGTGGGCTGGCGCAGGCAGGCGCGCAGGAAGCTGTCGTTTTGGAGCGGTGCAAACATCGAAGGATTATCTCTGCCGTCCCATAATCAGCCGCACCCCTTCTCCCGGAGACCGCCATGCTGGCCCAGAACGTTCTGCAGACCATCGGCAACACGCCGCACATCCGCATCAACCGCCTCTTCGGCAGCACGCACAGCGTGTACGTGAAGAGCGAACGCGCCAACCCCGGCGGCTCCATCAAGGACCGCATCGCACTGTCGATGATCGAGGCGGCCGAAGCGAGCGGCACGCTCAAGGCCGGCGGCACCATCGTCGAGCCGACCTCCGGCAACACCGGCGTGGGCCTTGCGATGGTCGCGGCGGTCAAGGGCTACAAGCTGGTGTTGGTGATGCCCGAGAGCATGAGCGTCGAGCGCCGCCGACTGATGCTCGCCTACGGCGCGAGCTTCGTGCTCACGCCGCGCGAGAAGGGCATGAACGGCGCCATCGCCAAGGCGACCGAGATCGTCGCCGCCACCCCTGGCGCATGGATGCCGCAGCAGTTCGACAACGCGGCCAACATCGACGTGCATGTGCGCACCACCGCGCAGGAGATCGCGGCCGACTTTCCGGGCGGCGTCGACGTGCTGATCACCGGCGTGGGCACCGGCGGCCACATCACCGGCTGCGCCAAGGTGCTCAAGGCCCAGTGGCCCAAGCTCAAGGTGTTTGCGGTGGAGCCCAGCGCCTCGCCGGTCATCAGCGGGGGCAAGCCGAGCCCGCACCCGATCCAGGGCATCGGCGCCGGCTTCATTCCGAAGAACCTGCACACCGACCTCCTCGACGGCGTGATCCAGGTCGAGGCCGATGCGGCAAAGGAATTCGCCCGCCGCTCGGCGCGCGAAGAAGGCCTGCTGGTGGGCATCTCGTCGGGCGCGACACTCGCCGCGATCTCGCAGAAGCTCCCCGACATCGCGAAGGGCGCGACCGTGCTCGGCTTCAACTACGACACCGGCGAGCGCTACCTGTCGATCGAAGGTTTTCTGCCCAACGAATGAGCGTTGTTGAACGCCAGCGGGACGAGCGCCGGGCCGCCCCAAGCCGGCCCGCATTCCCTCGGGGGATCGCCTGCCGTATTCGGCAGGCGAGGGGCTGACATGCGACCGAGAGTCCTCATCGTCGAAGACGAACCCGGCATCGCCGACACGCTGCAGTACGCGTTGCGCACCGACGGGTTCGAGCCGGCCTGGGCGGCGACGGGCGAAGAGGCGCTGTCGCAGTTCAAGGCGCAGCCGCCGTCTCTCGTGATCCTCGACGCCGGCCTGCCCGACACCAGCGGCTTCGAGGTGTTCAAGCGCCTGCGTGAAGTGGCCGACGTGCCGGTGGTCTTCCTCACCGCCCGCAGCGACGAGATCGACCGGGTGGTCGGGCTGGAACTCGGGGCCGACGACTACGTGGCCAAGCCGTTTTCGCCACGTGAGCTGGTGGCCCGTGTGCGCTCCATCCTGCGGCGCAGCGCCAAGGCGGCGGCCGCGCCCCCGGCCGCACCGGCGCTGCCGCTGAGCGTGGATGAAGGCAAGCGTCAGATCCGCTTCTACGGCAAGCTGCTCGAACTCTCGCGTTACGAGTTCGGCCTCCTGCAGACGCTCGCCTCGCGCCCCGGGCATGTGTTCAGCCGCGACACGCTGCTGGCCCGCGTGTGGGGCGACGACACCGAAAGCCTCGACCGCACGGTCGATGCGCACGTGAAGACGGTGCGTGCCAAGCTGAAGGCGGTGGCGCCGCTGCTGGAGCCGATCCGCACGCACCGCGGCGCGGGCTACGCGATCGCAGAAGACCTGCCTCCGACCCTGCCCTCTTCGTGACGAAGAGAACCCGGATCTTCCTCGGCATCCTCCTGGCCTACGTGATCGGCGTGGGCCTCCTGATGGTCCGCCAGCTGGAAGACATCGACCCGCGCTACCGCGAATCGGCCGAAGAAAACCTGGTCGAGACCGCGCAGCTGATGGCCACGCTCATCGAAGGCGTGTCGCGCGACGGCACGCTGCAGGTCGACGCGCTGGGCCCGCTCTTCCAGGCGCTCTATGCGCGCCGCTTCAAGGCCGACATCTACGGTTTCGAGAAGACGCGCGTCGAGCTGCGCCTGGCCGTGGTCGACCGTGGCGGCACCGTCGTCTTCGACTCCACCAACCGTTCGCTCGGCGCTGACCACTCGCTGTGGCGCGACATCCGCCGTGCGCTGCAGGGCGAGTACGGCGCACGCACCACGCCCGACGTGGAAGGCGACGCCAGCAGCTCGGTGATGTACGTGGCCGCGCCCATTCGTGTGGGCGGCGCGATCATCGGCGCCGTCAGCGTGGGCAAGCCGGTGCAAAGCTTCGGCCAGTTCGTGCAGGCGGCGCGCCGCAAGACGCTGCTCGTTGGCACCACCTCGGTGGTGGCGGTGCTGCTGCTGGTGGTGATCCTCTCGGTGTGGCTGGTGCGGCCCTTCGGCGTGGTGGCCGACTACGTGCGCTACGTGAAGGCGCAGCGCACGCTCAGCCTGCCACGCCTGACAAGGCGCGCGCTGAAGGCGGCGGCCGCGGCCTACGACGAGATGCGCGACGCGCTCGCCGGCCGCACCTACGTGGCCGACTACGTTCAGACCTTGACGCACGAGGTGAAGAGTCCGCTGTCGGCCATCCGCGGTGCGGCCGAGCTGCTGCAAGAGCCCATGCCCGATGCCGACCGGGCGCGCTTCGCCGCCAACATCGCGCGTGAGACGCAGCGCATCCAGGAGCTGGTCGACCGCATGATGGAGCTGACCGCGCTCGAATCGCGCCGCACGCTCGACGCGGCGGTGCCGGTGGCCTTGCGACCGCTGCTGCAGGAGCTGGTGGCGAGCGTGCAGCCGGCCGCCGCGGCGCGCGGCCTGCAGGTGGTGCTGGAAGACGGGGCCGACGCCACCGTGCAGGGCGATGCCTTCCTGCTGCAGCGCGCGGTGTCGAACCTGGTCGACAACGCACTCGACTTCTCGCCCGCCGGCGGCACGGTGACGCTCACGCTCAAACGTCAGCGCCAGAACGCCGAAGTCACGGTGCGCGACCACGGGCCGGGCATCCCCGATTACGCCGAGGGCAAGGTGTTCGAGAAGTTCTATTCGCTGGCCCGCCCGCAGTCGCGCAAGAAGAGCACCGGGCTCGGTCTCAGCTTCGTCAAAGAGATCGCCGAGCTGCACGAGGGCCGCGTCACGCTCACCAATGCGGCGGGCGGCGGTGCGCTGGCCACGCTCAGCCTGCCCTTGAGCGACGGGACAGGCTGAACGACGACCCGCTGCGATTACTTCGCGGCGCCCTTCTCGTAGACGATCTTCTTCTTGCCGCCGTCGCAGCTGCCGACCACCTTGCGGTCACCGGTCTTGTCGGTGTCGACGATCTCGAGCTTGTAGCCGGCGACCTTCTTCTCGTCGAGCTTGGCGGCGATCTCCGACTTCAGCTCTTCACAGGGCTTGGCGGCGAAGGCGGGAGCGGCAAGGCCGAGCAGGGCGGCACACAGCATCAGGTTCTTCATCAAGGGTCTCCTCCGGGTTGAACGATGGGGCCACCAGTATCGCGTCAACGCCTGTGTTCACGCAGGCTTCACAGAGCAGCTTTCAGGCTTCAAACCGGCTTCGATCACGCCGTCGATCCTCTTGCGCAGACCACCGCATCGTGGTGTCGCCCAGAGAGGATTCCATGTCACGCCCGCACCTTCCCTACCACCCGCTGACCCGCACCGGCCGCGTGCTGTGGTGCATGGCGCTTGCGGCCTTCTCGGCCGTGCTGATGCTGTTCTGGTCGTCGGCGCATGCCGACGATTCCGAAGCACTCAGGGCCGAGAGCCCGTACTTCGCCGTCAACAGCAGCGAGCCCGGCACCGACCGGCTGCCGCTCAAGTCGACCGAGGTCGACGTGAAGATCGCCGGGGTGATCGCCGACGTGCGGGTGACGCAGCACTATCGCAACGAAGGCCAGCGCCCGATCGAGGCGCGCTATGTCTTCCCGGGTTCGACGCAGGCGGCCGTCTACGCGATGACGGTGAAGCTCGGCGACCGTGTGCTCACCGCGCGCATCAAGGAAAAGGAAGCGGCCCGCATCGAGTACCAGGCCGCCAAGCGCGAAGGCAAGACGACGGCCCTGCTGGAGCAGCGCCGGCCCAACGTCTTCGAGATGAACGTCGCCAACATCCTGCCCGGCGATGACGTGGCGGTGGAGCTGCGCTACACCGAGCTGCTGCGCCCGACCGATGCGCAGTACGGCTTCGTGTTCCCGACGGTCGTGGGCCCGCGCTACAACAGCCCGAACGCGGCCGCCAGCAACGGTGGCGCCATCGGTGGCGCATACCTGAAGCAAGGCGTCGCGTCGAACACCACGCTCACGCTGCGCGTCACGCTCGACACGCCGCTCGCGGTGAAGGCGATCGCCTCGCCCTCGCACGAGGTGATGGTCGATGGCCTCGGCACCACGCGGGCCGCGGTGTCCCTGAAGCCGGGCGACACACCCGCCAACAACCGCGACTTCATCCTGAACTACCGCCTGGCCGGCGAGCGCATCGAGTCGGGCCTGGTGCTCTACCGCGGTGAGGACGACGGCAGCGAGAACTTCTTCCTCGCGATGGTCGAGCCGCCGAAGGCCGTGGCGCCGCGCGAGATCAACCCGCGCGACTACATCTTCGTGGTCGACATCTCGGGCTCGATGCACGGCTACCCGCTGGAAACCGCCAAGGTGCTCCTGCGCAACCTGATCGGCAGCCTGCGCGCGAGCGACACCTTCAACGTGATGCTCTTCTCGGGCAGCAGCCGCATGCTCGCGCCCGCCTCGGTGCCGGCCACACGCGCCAACATCGAGCAGGCCATCCGCACGATCAACGAGATGGGCGGTGGCGGCAGCACCGAGATCGTGCCGGCCTTGAAGCGCGTGGCTGCTTTGCCGAAAGCCGAAGAGGTGTCGCGCAGCGTGATCTTCGTGACCGACGGCTACGTGAGCGTCGAGGCGGAGGTGTTCCGTCTCATCCGCCAGAACCTGAACCAGTTCAACGTGTTCTCGTTCGGCATCGGCACGAGCGTCAACCGCCACCTGATCGAAGGCATGGCCCGTGCAGGGCAGGGCGAGGCCTTCATCGTCACCAAGCCCGACCAGGCGGCCGCCCAAGCCGAGCGCCTGCGCCGCATCATCGAAGCCCCGGTGCTCACGCAGGTGAAGGCGAGCTTCGAAGGCCTCGAGGCCTACGACGTGGAGCCGCTGCAGCTGCCCGACGTGCTGGGCGGCCGCCCGGTGGTGGTGTTTGGGAAGTGGCGGGGTGCGTGGGGTGGCCAGTTCGTCATCGAAGGGCGTGCGGCCGATGGTCCGTACCGGCAGGTGCTGACGGCGCAGCAAGACGGCAAAGGCCCCTCGGCGCTGCGCCAGCTGTGGGCACGCCAGCGCATCGCCAGCCTGAGCGACCAGGAGGCGCTCGAAGGTGGCAGCAGCCAGAAGGCGGCGATCACCGAACTCGGCCTCACCTACAGCCTGCTCACGCAGTACACGAGCTTCATCGCGGTCGACCAGCGGGTGCGCAACACCAACCCGGCGCAGACGCAGGCGGTGGACCAGCCCTCGCCGCTGCCCGAAGGCGTGAGCAACCTGGCGATCGGCGCCGAAGTGCCGAGCACGCCGGAGCCGGGCGCGATGGCGGCGCTGCTGGTGGTGATCGGCGTGGTCGTGGCCGGGGTGTGGCCATCGCGTCGCCGCCGCAAGGAGTGAACGATGGCCACCGCGATTGCACTGCATCCGCTCGGGCGTTGGCAGGCCCGTTGCGAAGCCCTCTCGCCGCTCGCCTGGCTGGGCCTGCAGGCGGCTGCCCTGTGGCCGCACTGGCGCTGGGCGGGGGCGCGTCTCGCCGACGGCTCGGACGACCCGCTCGGCCTGGCCGCCCTCGCCGCGCTCGGGGTGTGGGTGTGGCGGCACGAACCGCTCTTGCGCGGCGCGCCGCGGCAGGGATGGTTGTACGCGGCAGGTGTGTTGACGGCGCTGGCCACACTCGCGCTCTTTCACCTGCCGCCACTGCTCGGCGCCGTGCTGGCGGTGCTGGCGCTGGCCGCCGGCTTGCGCAGCGTGATGCCCTCGGGCCAGCCGTGGCTGCCCGTCGCCGGCCTCGCGGTGCTCGCGTTGCCGGTGGTGTCGTCGCTGCAGTTCTATGCCGGCTACCCATTGCGCCTCGTCACCGCGGAGATCAGCACCTGGGTGCTGCAACTCGCAGGGCTCGCCGCCGAGCGCAGCGGCACCACGATGTGGGTGCAGGGGCGCCAGGTGATCGTCGATGCGCCGTGCTCCGGGGTGCAGATGGTGTGGATGGCGTACTTCTGCGCCTGCGTCGTGGCGGCGTTCAGCGGCGTGCGCGACCGCGCAATGCTGGCGCGGCTGCCGGCGGTGGGGGGCGCTGGTGCTGGCCGGCAACGTGCTGCGCAACAGCGTGCTGGTCGCGCTCGAAGCGCAGCAGGCGCCGGTGTCCGAGGCGCTGCATGAGGGCGTCGGGCTCGTCGTGCTGGTGGCGGTGTGCGCGGCGGTGGTGGCGGTGATGCGTGGAGGCCGCGATGCGCAGGCTTGACGCGTGGTGGCTGACGCGTGCCGGGCTGTTGCTGGGCCTGGCCGCCTGCGCGCTGGCACCGCTCGGGCGCGCGGGGGACGCGGCTTCGCGCGAGCGCCAGCTCGCACCCGAATGGCCGGTGGCGTGGGAAGGGCGGCCGCTGCGTCCGCTGGCACTCGGTGCGTTCGAGGCACGCTTCGCGGCTCGTTTCCCCGGCCACATCGCGCGCATGACCGATGGTGAGCGCACCCTGGTGCTGCGCGAGGTGCACGAGCCCACGCGCATGCTGCATCCGGCGGCCGACTGCTACCGCGCGGTCGGCTACACGGTGGCCGACGCGCACCTGGAGCGCGACGCGCAGCAGCAGCTGTGGCGCTGCTTCATCGCCGAGCGCGAAGGGCAGCGCCTGCGCGTGTGCGAGCGCATCGTCGATGCCGCCGGCGCGTCGTTCACCGATGCGTCGAGCTGGTTCTGGGCCGCGGCGCTCGGCCAGTCCACCGGCCCGTGGCGGGCCGTCACCGTCGCGAGGGCCTTGTGAAGACCGTTCTGAAATGGGGCTTGGGCCTGGTGTTCGCGCTCGTCGTGGGCGTGGCGCTGGCGGTCTTCTTCACCCTGCGGGCGCTGCAACCGGCGCCGGGCGAGTGGACGCGCACGGTGCAGCTCGGGCCGTTCACGCGCGAGGTCAGCATGCCCGCGGTGCTGCGCATCGCAAGCCATCCGTTCACGCTGCGCCTGATGGAAGGCCGGCGCTTCCACACGCCTTACGGCACCGTGCATTGGCAGGCGGTGAACGCGCCCAACACCTGGCGCGCGGTGTGTGCGCCCTGCACGCTGCCGGTGGGCGGACTGGGCCGCGAGCCGCTGCGCCTGTCTCGGGTGGAGTTCACCGTCGTGCCCGACATGGAGATGAACCTGCAAGGCCACTTCGCCGTCGGCGATGCGAAAGCGCAGGGCACCGAGCCGCTGCAGGGCCGCTGGTCCTCGCGCATCGAGCGGCAGCAGCTGGTGCTGCAGTTCCGTGTCGTCGACGAGCCGGCGGTGCGGGCCTTTGCGCTCTTCAGGCGCGACATTCCCGAGTTCGCACGGGCCCGCATCGAAGGGCGTGTGAGCGTGAAGGCGCAGTGGCGCTGGCCCTCGCGCGAGTGGGAGTTCAAGCCGCGGCTCGACGGGCTGTCGGTGTCGGGCCTGGGCACCGAGGCCTTGCTGAACGCGCAGGCGGCCTGTGGCCCCGGCGACGAGGCGGCGGACTTCGGGGTGTGGTTGCCGCGCGCCGTGATCGCCGCCGAAGACCAGCGCTACTACGAGCACCCGGGCTACGACCTGAACGAGATCGTTGCCGCCTGGTTCAGCAACCAGCGCAGTGAAGGCGCGGTGACCGGCGGCAGCACCTTGTCGCAGCAGCTCGCCAAGCTGCTCTACACCGGCGACAGCCGCCATCACGGCCGCAAGCTGCGCGAGCTGCTGTACGCCGTGGAGCTCGACCGCACGCTCGGCAAGCCGCGCCTGATGAACCTCTACCTGGCGCTCGCCCCGTGGGGCGACGGGCAGTGCGGCGCGCAGGCCGCCGCGCGCCACTTCTTCCGCAAGGACGCGGCGCAGCTCACGCCGCTGGAGGCGGTGTGGCTCGCCACGCTGCTGCACAACCCCGACCGCGAGCTGGCGCTGATGGGTCGCCACGGCGACGCCAACCGTGCGCGGGTGGCCTGGGTGGCCGGCCACGTGCGGCCGGTGTCGCGGCGCGAGCGCGAGGCGCTGGTGAAGGCGGCCGAACGCTGGCGGCCGCCGGCGCCGGCGCTGCGGGTCGCGATGGCGGTGGCGGCTTCGCAGGCCGCGCAGGGCCGCTGAACGGGGTCAGCCGTGGGCGAGCCAGTCGTCGGCGACCGCGGCGGCGTCGCGCGCCTGGCTCGCGTCCCACATGCGCTCGGGCGGCACCACACGCGTGCCCGGGGCCGACTGCGGCAGGCGTGTCGCCAGCCGCGCGGCGAACGTGGCCACCTTGGCAGCGCGCACCGGCCGCTGCCGCTCGGGCACCATCATCTGCAGCTGCGAGAGCATCCAGTGCGCGAGCCGTTGTGCGGGGTGCGCGTGCCGCACCTGATCGGGTGGCTGCGCCGAGCGCACGAAGACCAGGTGCTCGAAGCCGAGGGCTGCGACGGCCTGTTCGTCGAGGCTCGCCAGGCCGCGCTTGAGCGCCTCGGGCAGCATGGCCTGCGTGTGTGGCATCACGACCAGCAGGTGGCGCACGCCCCGCGCGTGCAGCTGCGCGGCGAGGGCGGGCAGTTGTTCCGGCTGCGGACGGTAGAAGGCCAGCTCGCGGCCGTTGACGACCCGCTCGCGGTCGAACACCACCACCGCGGTGGCGGCCAGCGGCGTGCGGTCGTCCTCGCTCCACGGCAGCGTGTGCAAGCCGCGCAGCCCGGTCTGCAGGGGCTGGGTGACGAACACGCTCACCTGCGCGTGCCGCCGCGCCGCGAGCAGCCCTTCGAGCAGGGCCGATCCCAATGCACCGGCCCCACCACACACCAGCACGCCCGGGCCGGCGGCGGCGCGCGGCGCGGGCGCGTGGCCGGCGCGCAGGGCTTCATGGAGCAGGGTCATGCGGCGGAGTATCCCTGCCCCTTGAATTGCCGGTGGCACGCCGCATCTGGTGCGCCGGGGTAGCATCGCCCCGCCTCGGCTTCAAGGACACACGATGACGACGAAACGACTCTGGCTTGCCGCGCTGGCCCTCGCCGCCACCCTGGGCCTCAGCGGCTGTGGCTACAACGACTTCCAGCGCCTGGACGAGCAAACCAAGGCCGCCTGGTCCGAGGTGCTGAACCAGTACCAGCGCCGCGCCGACCTCATCCCCAACATCGTCGCCACGGTGAAGGGCGAGGCCAACTTCGAGCAGGAAACGCTCACCAAGGTGGTGGAAGCGCGCGCCAAGGCGACGAGCATCCAGGTCACGCCCGAGACGCTCAACAACCCCGAGGCGTTCAACAAGTTCCAGCAGGCGCAGGGCGAGCTGAGCGGTGCGCTGAGCCGCCTGCTGGTGGTCAGCGAGAACTACCCGAACCTGAAGGCCAACCAGGGCTTCCAGGACCTGCGTGTGCAGCTCGAAGGCACCGAGAACCGCATCACCGTGGCGCGCAACCGCTACATCAAGGCGGTGGCCGACTACAACGTGCTTGCGCGCAGCTTCCCGAGCAACCTGACGGCGATGGTCTTCAACTACGACCCGAAGCCGAACTTCACAGTGCAGAACGAGGCGCAGATCTCCACGCCGCCGGCGGTGAACTTCGACAAGCCGGCGTCGAAGTAAGCACCGCGCCATGCGCCAGATCCTGGCGTGGCTGATGGTCCTGCTGCTCGCGGTGGCCTCACCACTGCGCGCGCAGGACGTGCAGCCGGTGCCGCCCCTGTCGGGCCGTGTCGTCGACCAGACCGCCACGCTCACGCCGGCGCAGCTGCAGGCGCTCTCGGCCAAGCTCGAAGGCATCGAGCGCCAGCGCGGCTCGCAGATCGTCGTGCTGATGGTCGCGACCACGCAGCCGGAAGACATCGCAGCCTTCGCGCAGCGGGTCGGCGACACGTGGAAGATCGGCCGCCGCGACGTGGGCGACGGGCTGCTGATCGTCGTGGCGAAGAACGACCGCAAGGTGCGCATCGAGGTGGCCAAGGCGCTCGAAGGTGCGGTGCCCGACCTCGCGGCCAAGCAGATCATCAACGATCGCATCACGCCGGCGTTTCGCGCCGGGGACTTCGCGGGCGGCCTCAACGCCGCGGTGGACCGGCTGGCCGAGCGCATCGGCAGCGAAGGGCTGCCCGAGCCCAGCGCCCGTGCGCCGGCGCGCGACGGCGCCGACGGCTTCGACCTCGAAGGCATCGCGATCTTCTTCTTCATCGGCGTGCCGATCGCCGGTGCCATCCTCACCTCGGTGTTCGGCCGCAAGCTCGGCTCGCTCGCCACCGCGGGGGCGGCGGGCGGCCTCGGCTGGTGGCTGACGACGAGCCTCTTGATCGCGGGGGGCGCGGCGTTCGTGGCGCTGATCCTCGTCGGTGTGATGGGGGTGGGCTCGCGGCGAGGCGGCGGCATGCCCATCATCTGGGGCGGCGGTGGAGGTGGGGGCGGCTGGGGTGGGGGGCGACGGTGGCGGCTTCAGCTCCGGGGGCGGCGGCGATTTTGGTGGCGGTGGCGCTTCAGGAGACTGGTGACATGAAACCCCCACGCGCATTTCATTCACGGCTCCCCGAGGGGGCGCGCAAGGCCCTTCGGGCGGCCGGGCAGGCATCGTCATGAACCGTTGGCTGCGCATCCTCAAGCACCGCTGGCTCGACGAGTCGGATGCTCGCCGTGCGCTTGCCGCCGAGGCGTTGCGGCGACTGCAGGCGCGTGTCGCCGCAAGCGAGAAGCGCCACAGCGGCGAGATCCGCATCTGCGTCGAGGCGGGCCTTCCGATGTCGTACCTGTGGCGCAACGCCACGCCGCGCGAGCGCGCGGTCACGATGTTCGGCAAGCTGCGGGTGTGGGACACCGAGTACAACAACGGCGTGCTGATCTACCTGCTGCTGGCCGAGCATGCGATCGAGATCGTGGCCGACCGCGGCCTGAGCCGGCATGTGAGCGCGGCCCAGTGGCAGCAGATCACCGCGGGCATGGCGGCGGCGTTCCGCCAGGGCGACTACGAAGGTGGACTGAACGCGGCGGTCGACACCGTCTGCGAGCTGCTCAGCCGGCACTTCCCCCTGTCGGGCCTTGAGGCAAATCCCAATGAACTGCCGGATGCGCCTGTGGTCCAGTAAGGGCTGTTCCTCACTGACAGCCGGAGCGTGCATCGATGAAATCCAAGAGCCTCATCCGTTGGCGGGTGCTCGGTCTGGTGGCGGCCTGTGCCGCGGTGGCCCACGCGCAGACGGCGCCGCCCATCAAGCCGGGGCTCTGGCAGGTGACGAGCGAGCGCACCATCGACGGCCAGAAGGCGCCCGACATGTCGCAGCAGATGGCCAACATGCCGCCCGAGGCGCGCAAGCAGATGGAGGCCATGATGAAGCAGCGTGGCATGGACATCAGCGGCGGCGTCAACAACATGAAGCTGTGCATGACGCGCGAGCATCTCGACCAAGGTCGCTGGCGCAGCGATGAAGGCAGCTGCAAGACCGACTTCACCACCCGCACCGCCACGCAGTGGAAGTGGCGCTCGGTGTGCACCCAGCCGCCGAGCGAGAGCGAAGGCGAGGCCAACATCGCGAGCCCCGAGCGCTACACCGTGAAGGTCACCACCACGAGCCAGCGCAAGGGCGAGCCGCGCAGCACGCAGATGACGATGAACGCCAAGTGGCTGGGCGCCGACTGCGGCGACGTGAAGCCGATGGCGCCGCCGCCCAAGGCCAAGCCTTGAGCGGCGGCGTGGGGTCCACGGGCCCCAGCGCCGCGTAGCAGCACGCTATGCCTGCCCGCGGCTGCACCTGAACGGGAAGAGGGCCAGGCCCCAGGTGTCGCGGGCGTCGGGATACGCCGCCGGTGTCTCGACGCCCACCTCGACCGGTTCGCGGCCCGGGACGTGCCAGAAGGTGCCGAAGACCTGGTCCCACAGGGGTACGGCGGTGGCGAAATTCAAGGCTTCTCGGACTTGCGTGCTGTGGTGCCAGCGGTGCAACTCTGCGGTGCCCACGACGTAGTTCAACCAGCCCATCTGCCCGCGGGTGTTGGCGTGTGTGGCGAACGACTGCATTTGCATGAAGATCGCGGCCAGCAGCACAGCCTCGGCGCCGAACCCCAGCAGCGCCAGCGGCAGCAGCTTCACCGCTTTGAGCAGGACCACGTTCACCGGGTGCGTGGTCAGGTTGTTGGTGACGTTCAATGCCGCAGGCCGGTGATGGACCATGTGCACGCACCATCCCCAGCCACCGCGGTGCATGGCGCGGTGCAGCCAGTAGGCGCCGAACTCGGCCACGAGCACGGCCAGCGGGGCGGCGGCCCAGAGCGGCAGGTCGGCGGCGGGCCCCCTGCCGGCGAGCTTCAACGTCGCGGCGGCGAGTGCGACGCCCGCCAGGCCGTCAGCGAGGGCGTTCATGCCGAGGAAGGATGCGTCTCGCTGCACGTCGGCGGTCGTGCTGCGCCAGAGCGGGCGGTGGGGGCGCCACCGCTCGAAGGCAGCAAACCACCCGAGGGTCAGGAACAGGTGCACGGCCAGAATGGCGGTGCCGCCCCAGCCGGCCGTCATGGTGGCCGCCGCGTAGGCGGGCGTCCACACGAGCGCGAGCAGGTGCGCGTGGTTCCAATCGTTATCATGTCCGGCCATCCAGAGCTCCATTGCGGTTGATGCCGGCATGCTCGTCGCGCGGCGGCGCCGGCGCATTAACCATGGTTCATTCCCGCCCTGCCGATTGCGTTGCCTGCCTGCCTGAAGCACTCGCGCGTGTGATCGCAGCGGACCCCGCGCTGACCAGACACTGGCAGTCGCTGCCGCAGCGCCGGCTGAAAGCCGGAGAGACCCTGCTTCGCATTGGCGAGCCGGCGCGGCATGTGTGGTGGATCGCCCAAGGCCTGGTGCGCTTCTACTTCCTGAGCCCGGACGGACTGGAGCGCAACAAGTCCTTCCACGCCGAAGGAGCCTGGGTTGGCAGCGGCATGCCGCCACGCAGCGCCCCCAGCCCCTATGCAATCGAGGCGCTGGAAGCGACCGAATTGCGGGAGCTGTCCTACGAGGCGCTGCAAGACGTCATTGCGCGGTTCCCGGCGATCGAGTCGGTCCATGCCGAGGCCATGGGCTGGACGTTCTCGGAGCAGGTCGCTCGCGAAGCCGAACTCCTGTCCGAGGACGCGGCCAGCCGCTACGCCCGTTTCCTGCGCGAGCGCCCCGCGCTGGCGGCGCGTTTGCCGCTGCACCATGTGGCCAGCCACCTGGGCATCACCAACGTGGCGCTGTCGCGCATCCGTCGGCGCCTCGGCCTCACGCGGGCCTGAGACGACCCAAAAGAAAAAAGCCCGCAGCTGCGAACAGTGCGGGCCGATGTCGCAGGCGATACGGATCGCCTGGAATAGGGTTCTGGTTATTTCTTGCGGAACTTGCGCAGTGCGGCGATCTGGGCGGCGAGCGCCACCAGTTCGTTCTGGGCCTTGGCGAGGTCGAGGTCGCTCTTGGCGTTCTTCAACGCTTCTTCGGCGAGCTTCTTCGCTTCGGTGGCCTTGGCTTCGTCGAGGTCCTTGCCGCGGATGGCGGTGTCGGCGAGCACGGTGACCGTGCCCGGTTGCACTTCGAGAATGCCGCCGGCGACGAACACGAACTCTTCCTGGCCGTTGTCGGCGCGCTCGATGCGCACCGCGCCCGGCTTGATGCGGGTGATCAGGGGCGTGTGGCGCGGGTAGATCCCGAGCTCGCCCAGTTCACCCGGCAGGGCGACGAACTTCGCCTCGCCGGAGAAGATGCTCTCTTCGGCGGAGACGACGTCTACGTGCAGGGTTGCCATGTGGTGTCCTTAAAGGTTGAGAGAGGTCCGGCAAGCGCAGGGCTTACTGGATCTTCTTCGCCTTCTCGATGGCTTCGTCGATGGTGCCGACCATGTAGAAGGCCTGCTCGGGCAGCGAGTCGCACTCGCCGTTCACGATCATCTTGAAGCCGCGGATGGTTTCCTTCAGCGGCACGTACTTGCCGGGCGAGCCGGTGAACACTTCGGCCACGTGGAAGGGCTGCGACAGGAAACGCTGGATCTTGCGGGCGCGGGCCACGGCCAGCTTGTCTTCCGGGGCGAGTTCGTCCATGCCCAGAATCGCGATGATGTCGCGCAGTTCCTTGTAGCGCTGCAGCGTGCCCTGGACGGCGCGAGCCACGGTGTAGTGCTCTTCGCCGACGACGTTGGGGTCCAGCTGGCGCGACGTCGAGTCGAGCGGGTCCACGGCGGGGTAGATGCCGAGCGACGCGATGTCACGCGACAGCACCACGGTCGAGTCCAGGTGGGCGAAGGTGGTGGCAGGCGACGGGTCGGTCAGGTCGTCCGCGGGCACGTACACGGCCTGGATCGAGGTGATCGAGCCGACCTTGGTCGAGGTGATGCGCTCCTGCAGGCGGCCCATTTCTTCGGCCAGCGTCGGCTGGTAGCCCACGGCGGAGGGCATGCGGCCCAGCAGTGCCGACACTTCGGTACCGGCCAGCGTGTAGCGGTAGATGTTGTCGACGAAGAACAGCACGTCACGGCCTTCGTCGCGGAACGACTCGGCGATGGTCAGGCCGGTCAGGGCCACGCGCAGGCGGTTGCCCGGGGGTTCGTTCATCTGGCCGTACACCATCGCGACCTTGGAGTTCGCGAGGTTCTCCTGGTCGACGACCTTGGAGTCGGACATCTCGTGATAGAAGTCGTTGCCCTCGCGGGTACGCTCGCCCACACCCGCGAACACCGACAGACCCGAGTGGGCCTTGGCGATGTTGTTGATGAGTTCCATCATGTTCACGGTCTTGCCCACGCCGGCGCCGCCGAACAGGCCCACCTTGCCGCCCTTGGCGAACGGGCAAACCAGGTCGATCACCTTGATGCCGGTTTCGAGCAGGTCCTGCGAGGGGCTCAGCTCGTCATACGCGGGCGGCTTGCGGTGGATGGAGGCGGTGAGCTCCTGGCTCACGGGGCCACGCTCGTCGATCGGCGTGCCCAGCACGTCCATGATGCGGCCAAGGGTGGCCGGGCCCACCGGCACCATGATCGGCTTGCCGGTGTTGGAGACGGTCAGGCCGCGGCGCAGGCCGTCGGACGAACCCAGTGCAATCGTGCGCACCACGCCGTCGCCCAGCTGCTGCTGGACTTCGAGCGTCAGCGCCGAGCCCTCGAGCTTCAGGGCGTCGTACACCTTGGGCATCGCGTTGCGGGGGAACTCCACGTCCACCACCGCGCCGATGCACTGAACAATCTTGCCTTCTGCTGCAACCGAAGCCATGTTCTTTCCTTTGGATCTAGAAAATCTTTTGCGTTAGACCGCCGCTGCGCCAGCAACGATCTCGGACAGTTCTTTGGTGATCGCCGCCTGGCGGGTCTTGTTGTAGACCAGCTTCAGCTCGGCAATCACGTTACCGGCGTTGTCGGTGGCGGACTTCATCGCGACCATGCGCGCCGACTGCTCCGAGGCCATGTTCTCGGCCACGGCCTGGTAGACCAGGGCTTCGGTGTAGCGCACGAGCAGCTCGTCGATCACCGTGGCGGCATCGGGCTCGTAGAGATAGTCCCAACCATGGCTGCCCTTGTCGACCGCCATGCTCTCGGCCGAGAGCGGCAGCAGCTGCTGCACCACCGGCTCCTGCTTCATCGTGTTGATGAAGCGGGTGTAGCAGAGGTACACGGCAGAGAGCTTGCCTTCGGCGTACGCGTCGAGCAGCACCTTCACCGGGCCGATCAGCTTGTCGAGGTGCGGCTGGTCGCCCAGCTGCGTGACCTGCGACACCACCTTGGCGCCGATGCGGTTGAGAAAGCCCAGGCCCTTGTTGCCAATCGCCACGACCTCGCTCTTCTGACCGGCCGTTTCCAGCTCGCGCAGCTTGCCGGTGACGGCACGCAGCACGTTGGTGTTCAAGCCGCCGCACAGGCCCTTGTCGGTGGTGACGACGATGAAGCCGGCGGTTTTGGCGCCGTCGTTCTTCACCATGAACGGATGCTTGTACTCGGGCGTGGCCTGAGAAAGGTTGGCCGCCAGACTGCGCACCTTCTCGGCGTACGGACGCGCATGGCGCATGCGGTCCTGCGCCTTGCGCATCTTGGAGGCGGCAACCATCTCCATGGCCTTGGTGATCTTCTTGGTGTTCTCCACCGATTTGATCTTGCCGCGTATTTCCTTGCCTGCTGCCATGCGGAGCTCCTGTGTTCAGACCTTCAGGGCTTCGGCTTCAGGCGAAGGACTTCTTGAAGGCGCCGATGGCGTTCTTCAGTTCGGCCTTCGACTCGTCGTCGAGCTTCTTGGTGTCTTCGATCTTCTTCAGCAGGCCGGCGTGGCTGGTCTTCAGGAACTGGTGCAGGCCCGCTTCGAAGGCGAGGACCTTCTTGACGTCGATGTCGTCCATGAAGTTCTCGTTCACGGCAAAGAGCGTGGCCGACATCAGGCTGATGGGCAGCGGCGAGTACTGGGGCTGCTTCAGCAGTTCGGTCACGCGGGCACCGCGGTCGAGCTGCTTGCGGGTGGCTTCGTCCAGGTCGGAGGCGAACTGCGCGAATGCGGCCAGCTCGCGGTACTGGGCGAGGTTGGTACGGATACCGCCCGACTGACGCTTGACGACGTCGGTCTGTGCCGCCGAGCCCACGCGCGACACCGAGATACCGGCGTTGATGGCGGGACGGATGCCGGCGTTGAACAGCGAGGTCTCGAGGAAGATCTGGCCGTCGGTGATCGAGATCACGTTGGTCGGCACGAAGGCCGACACGTCACCGGCTTGCGTCTCGATGATGGGCAGCGCGGTCAGCGAACCGGTCTTGCCCTTGACTTCACCCTTGGTGAAGGCTTCGACGTAGTCGGCGTTCACGCGGGCGGCACGCTCCAGCAGGCGGCTGTGGAGATAGAACACGTCACCAGGGTAGGCTTCGCGGCCCGGCGGGCGGCGCAGCAGCAGCGACACCTGGCGGTAGGCCACGGCCTGCTTGGACAGGTCGTCGTACACGATCAGCGCGTCTTCGCCGCGGTCGCGGAAGTACTCACCCATCGTGCAGCCCGAGTAGGCCGACACGTACTGCATGGCGGCCGATTCGGCGGCCGAGGCGGCGACGACGATGGTGTACTCCATCGCGCCGTTGGCTTCGAGCGCGCGCACCACGTTCTTGATCGACGAGGCTTTCTGGCCGATCGCGACGTAGATGCAGGTCATGTTCTGACCCTTCTGGTTGATGATCGTGTCGATCGCCACCGCGGTCTTGCCGGTCTGGCGGTCGCCGATGATCAGTTCGCGCTGGCCACGGCCGATGGGCACCATCGAGTCGATGGACTTGAGACCGGTCTGCATCGGCTGGTCGACCGACTTACGCGCGATCACGCCCGGGGCGATCTTTTCGATCGGGGCGGTCAGCTTGGCGTTGATCGGGCCCTTGCCGTCGATCGGCTGACCGAGGGCGTTGACCACGCGGCCCTTGAGTTCGGGACCGATCGGCACTTCGAGAATGCGGCCGGTGCACTTGACCGTGTCGCCCTCCGAGATGTGCTCGTACTCGCCCAGGATCACGGCGCCGACGGAGTCGCGCTCGAGGTTCAGGGCGAGGCCATAGGTCGGCTGGCCATCGGAGCCGGCGGTGAATTCGAGCATTTCGCCCTGCATCACATCGGACAGGCCGTGGATTCGGACGATGCCGTCGGTCACCGAGACGACGGTGCCCTGGTTGCGAATGTCGGTCGAGCCAGCCAGGCCTTCGATGCGGCTCTTGATCAGCTCGGAAATTTCAGCGGGGTTCAGTTGCATTGCTTTCTCCGGTCCGCGGGCGCAAGGCCTGCAGTGTCAGACGATGTGGGTGCTGCACTCAAAGAGCGTCAGGCCGTCAGCGCCACCTTCATTTGTTCAAGACGGGCTTTGACCGAGGTGTCGAGCACCTCATCGCCGACCACCACCTTGATGCCGCCGATCAGTTCAGGATCGAGCTGCACCGTCGCGTTGAGCTTGCGGCCAAAGCGCTTTTCCAACGAGGCCACCACACCCGACAGCTGCGACGCATCGATCGGGAAGGCGCTGTACACCGTGGCTTCAGACACGCCGGACTTGGCGTTGGCCAGGGTGTGGAACTGCTTGGCGACTTCAGGCAACGCGGCCAGGCGGCCGTTCTCGATGACGGTGCGCAGCAGGTTGCTGACGTGGTTCGACAGCGTGGTCTTCGCGACGCTGGTGATGACGTCGAAGACCTGCTGGGTGGTGACCTTCGGGTTGTCGGCGAATGAGCGCAGTTGCGCGTCGGCGGCGACGGAGGCCACCGCGTCGAGCTGCTCGACCAGGGGCTTCACGTCGGCGTTGCCGGCGGCCTTGTACAGCGCTTCGGCGTACGGGCGGGCGATGGTTGCAAGCTCGGCCATGGTCAGAGCTCGGCCTTGAGGCGGTTCAAGAGGTCGGCGTGCACGCCGGCGTTGACTTCCTTGCGCAGGATGGCCTCAGCGCCCTTCACGGCCAGCGCAGCCACCTGCTCGCGTAAGGCCTCGCGGGCCTTGATCGACTCCTGCTCGGCTTCGGCCTTGGCAGCGGCGACGATCTTGGCGCCTTCTTCGGAAGCGCGCGTCTTGGCTTCTTCGACCATCGACTGGGCCAGGCGCTCGGCATCGGCCAGGCGCTGTGCCGAGTCGTTGCGGGCGGCCGACAGCTGCTCTTCCACACGCTTGTTGGCGGCGGCGAGTTCGCTCTTGGCCTTGTCGGCAGCCGACAGGCCGTCGGCGATCTTCTGCGCACGCTCGTCGAGTGCCTTGACGATGGGCGGCCAGATGAACTTCATCGTGAACCACACCAGAATCAGGAACACGATCAGCTGCGCGATCAGCGTAGCGTTGATGCTCACGGTGTTGCCTTCTCGAAATTTGGACAGATCAAAAGTACGGCGACGTCGGGCGAAGCCCGTCGTGCATTACTTCGGCAGATTGGCGATCTGGGCCAGGAACGGGTTGGCGGTGGCGAACCAGAGTGCGATACCGGTACCGATGATGAACGCAGCGTCGATCAGGCCGGCCAGCAGGAACATCTTGGTTTGCAGTTCGTTCATCAGCTCGGGCTGGCGGGCGGCCGACTCGAGGTACTTGCTGCCCATGATGCCGATGCCGATACAGGCACCAACGGCACCCAGACCGATGATGAGGCCGGCGGCGAGGGCAACAAAGCTAATGACTTCCATGATGACTCCTTAGGGTTTTAGGAAAGAAAGGGGAATGAAAACGAACGGGAAACTGCGGTGATCAGTGGGCGTCGTGCGCCTGGCCGATGTAGACCAGCGTGAGCATCATGAACACGAAGGCCTGCAAGGTGATGATCAGGATGTGGAAGATGGTCCACACCGTGCCGGCGACGATGTGGCCGAGGAAGAGGCCGATGCCGGTCGCGTTCCAGGCGAAGGCGCCACCCATGAGGGCGATCAGCATGAAGATCAGTTCGCCGGCGTACATGTTGCCGAACAGCCGCATGCCGTGAGACACAGTCTTGGCGATGAACTCGATGATCTGCATCGCGAAGTTGAAGGGGTACAGGAACCACTTGTCGCCAAACGGTGCTGCGAAGAGTTCATGGATCCAGCCGCCCGCACCCTTGATCTTCACGTTGTAGAAGAGGCACAGCAGCAGCACGCCCACTGACAGGCCCATCGTGATCGAGAGGTCGGCGGTTGGCACGACGCGCAGGTAAGGCAGGCCGACGAACTTGTCGTTGAGGAAGGGCAGACCATCGACCGGCAGCATGTCCATGAAGTTCATCAGGAAAATCCAGACGAACACGGTGAGCGCCAGCGGGGCGACGAGCTTGCGGCTTTGTGCGTTGTGCACGATGCCCTTCGCCTGGCTGTCGACCATCTCGACGAGGATTTCCACCGCCGCCTGGAAGCGGCCCGGGCGACCCGACGTCGCCTTGCGCGCGGCCAGCCACAGCAGCCAGCAACCGATCACCCCCAGCACCACGCTGAAGAAGATGGAATCGAGGTTGATGACTGAAAAGTCGACGGGGCCGGTCTGGTGGTGGTTCTGCAGGTGGTGCAGGTGGTGGCTGATGTATTCACCTGCGGATGGTGCGTGTTCGCCTGCGCTTGCCATGGGTCAGTCCTGAATCTTGTCCATCAAGACCGGCGCCACACGAGCGCCAGCCAGTTCACCTTCATGCACACCACCATCGTGATCAGCAGGGCTGGCCAGCTCAGTTGGGGCACCACTCTGGCTGCGATCACCAACATGGCGATCGCAGCCGCAATCTTCAGCATTTCCCAGAACATGAAACCGACGGCCGCAGCCACCGGGCTTCGTGTTCCCCTGGTCATTCCTCGGGCCAACAAGGCCCCTGGAAGCACCACGGCCAGCGCGCCGTAGAGCGCCGACCAAGCTGCCGAACTGCGTTGCGTGACCGCCCAGACCACAGCGGTGCACAGCAAACCGACCAACGCCTGAACGACGATCACCCGCCACGGCGACACCATGGGGAGCGTTGACTTCAGGGCTTTGGCTTCTTCGGCGGTCAGCGGCTTGAAAGGCGGCTGATCTGCCTCATCTGGCCACGAGTCACGGCCCACAGGGTTGGTCATGGCTCGGGTTACAGGCGGTTGCAGCAAAGCCTCGGGATTATACGTGGAAACCCCTGCGGCTCCAGAAGGGTCTGGAGGCGTTACTTCTGGCGCGCCGGTTGCCAGACGCTCAACCGAAGCAGTTGGCCGGAAGTCCGGGGGTGTCGACGCGCAGGCTGAGGATGCGGCCTGCAAGAGGCTGGGCCAGGAGTTCGGCCTCGGGCCGTTTTTCGCGCGAGGTGGTGATGAAGAGCGTCTTCAGGTCCGGACCGCCGAAGCAAGGCATGGTGGCGCAGCGCACCGGCAGGTGAATCTCACGCAGCAGCTCGCCGCGCGGTGACAGTCGCAGGAGGCGCTGGCCTTCGAACATGGCGCACCAGTAAGCGCCTTCCGCATCGATGGCGGCGCCGTCGGGGCGCCCGCCATAGCTTGCCAGGTCCTGTTCCGGCTGCTTGAGCGGGAACTGGGCGAGGACGCGCCGTGTGCCGGGCAGCCCCGTGGCGGCATCGAACTCCTGGGTGTAAATGGTGTGCGTCTTGGTGTCGCTGTAATAGAGCGTGCGGCCGTCGGGGCTCCAGGCGAGACCGTTGCCGACCGTGATGTCGCCGGCCATGCGGCGCAAGCCGTGCTCTCGGTCATAGCAGTAAAGAGATGCCAGGGCGGCGTCGCGTGGCTCGTAGATCGTGCCGGTCCAGAAGCGTCCCTGGGGGTCGCACTTGCCGTCGTTGAAGCGCTCGCGGCTGGGGTCGTACGGGGCCTCGGCCAGCAGGTGCTGCCGTGCGGTTTCGGTGTCGAAGTGCCAAAGCCCGTCTCTGCGCGCGAGCAGCAGGCCACCGTCACGCATGGGTGCGAGGCTGCCGACCTCGGTCTCGATGGCCCAGCTCTGGTGGCGGCCGCTGCGCGGGTCATGGCAGTGCAGGGCTTTGCCGGGGATGTCGGTCCAGTAGAGCTGCTGTTCCACCGGGTGCCAGAGCGGAGACTCGCCAAGCAGCGAGGCGGGCGCATCGAGCGCGGTGATGTCGGAGGAAGTGCTTGTCACAGTGGGTTCACGTCGAGGGTCATCCAGGCTTCGGTGCTGTCGCCTGGGGTCAGGGCCACCACGCCGTGCTGGGATGGGTCGACCATCTGCAGGGCGTTGTTCACGTGGCTCACGGGTTCCACACAGAAGTAGTCCTTGTCGGTGGGGGTGTAGACGACCAGGCGGTTCACCGACGAACGGAGGGTTAGTGAGAAGCGTTCATCGCGGATTTCGGCGGTGCCTTGCCAACCGTCGAAGCAGTGGTCGAGTCGCAGGTGCGCAATGTCGTCGTCGATGCCCGGATGCGGGCTCGCGAGGGTGGGCAGGTGGGCTTCGTCGAACGCCCAGCGTTGCTGCACCTGCGCCCGCAGATGGCTGCGCGAGCGCTTCGGAAAGTAGGGGTGCCAGCCGACCCCTGCCGGTTGACCTTGCGGCGATGTGTTGGTCATCGTGAGTTGCATCGAGAGGCGGCCTGGCGTGAGCGCGAAGCGCTGTTGCACGGCGAACGCAAATGGCCAGTGGGCATCAGGCTGGTGGTCGTAGCGCAGCACCAGTGCGTGGCTGTCGAGCGACATCACCTGCCACGCGCGCAGCCACGCCACGCCGTGAAGCGAGTGGGGGCTGCCGCCTAAATTCGGTGCGGTCTGGTGCTCCCGGCCCTGCCACTGGAAGCGTCGGTACCCCAGGCGGTTGGAGTACGGCACCAGCGGAAAGCTGCCCGACGGGCGCGAGGCGCGCAAGGTGTCGGGCTCGGCTGACAGCAGCACCGGCACGCCGTCGTGCCACAGGCCCGCGATGCAGCCGCCCAGGTCGGGCCGCACGGCGAGGCGCAGATCACCGGCGCGCAACTCGCACCCGGCCTGAGGTGGTTCGCGCATGCCGGTCTACCGCCTCGACGCCTTGAACTCGGCGCTGTGGTCCAGCCTGGCTCTCAGGTAGTGCGCGCCGGGGATGGGGTTGTAGTAGTAGGGCGGCACTTCCTCGAAGCCCAGCGTCGCATACAGCTCGCGGGCCGATTCCATGTCGTCGAGCGTGTCGAGCAGCATGTTGGAATAGCCGGCGCGGCGCGCATCGTCGAGCAGGTGCAGCGCCAGCAGGCGGCCGAGGCCGAAGCGGCGAAACGCCGGCCGCACATAGAGGCGCTTCATTTCGCAGGCGTTCGGGTAGTCGGCATCGTGCAAGGGCCGCAGGGCGCCGCAACCCGCGACGTTGCCGTCGACGAGGGCGAGCAGCAACTGGCCCGCCGGCGAGGCGTAGTCGCCGGGCAGGTTCGCCAACTCGGCCTCGAAACCTTGAAAGCACAGATCGACGTTGAGGCTCGCGGCGTACTCACGAAAGATCGCGCGGGTGTCGGCGATCAGTTCGGGGGTGTCTGCGGTGAGGAGTTGGATGGTCGGCGTGTCCATGCGACGTCGTCAGCCCCCCAGGCTGACCAGCCAGGCGACACCCGCGGCACAGCCGGCCAACAGGGCTGCAGCGAGTGCGCGCGTCCCGGTGCCGTCGGCCGACGCCGGGACGCCCTCGGGCAGAGCCTTGTCGCCGTGCAGCATCGGGGCCACCAGGTTGATCCGTTTCTTCACGAGGTAGAACACGATCGCCGCGATGTGCAGCACGACCAGGCCGATGATGAACCATTGGCCCCAGCCCTTGTGCCACCCGGTGGCCAGGCTGCTGGTCGCACCGCTCACGAACCGGATCAGCGGGCCGGTGTTGGCGATCTCGTCGTCGGCCACCAGGCCGGTGGCCACCTGGAGCGCGAGGATGCCCAGCAGCGCAAACACCGACAGCGCACCGGTGGGCGTGTGGCCGACGTCGAGGTGCTCGTCGTCGCGCTGCCGGCCTCCGAGGTAGCGCCACAAGGTGGCTGGCGAGTACACGAAGCGCACGAAGCGCGACCAATGTCCGCCCACCAGGCCCCACAACACGCGAAACGCCAGCAGCGCCAGGATGGCGTAGCCCAGCCGGAAGTGCCAGACCATTGCATTGCCTCCCACCTTCGCGCTGACGATGGACCCGATGACACAAGCGGCAAGCAACCAGTGGAAGAGCCGGGTCGGCAGGTCCCAGACGCGGACGCGTTGGAGGGTAGGCGGCATGGTGGGCGGTCAGGAAGCGGGAGCTGAAAGATACCCGGTCGACGCCTGGCTGGCGAGCGGGTGGCGTGATCTCCCGCGGGTGATGCCCCGCAATGAACACCGCCGGCGAGTGCTGCGTACACTGCGCCCGGGCTGCCGTGAGCAAGCGGTGTGCCCTGGTCTCAGCCCTTCACTTTTGCCAGGAGAACCCGCATGAAACGTCTGTTCCTTGCCGTGGCCGCCGCCGCCGGTCTCGCGACCGCGCTTCCCGCCGCTGCCCAGTTCGCCAAGCCGGAAGATGCCATCAAGTACCGCAAAGCCGCCTTCACCGTGATGGCGTCGCACTTCGGGCGCGTGGCGGCGATGGCCAATGGGCGCATCCCGTTCGATGCCAAGGCAGCCGCCTCCAACGCCGAGATCGCCAACATGATGGCGGCGCTGCCGTACGCCGCCTTTGGCGAAGGTACCGACAAGGGCGACACACGCGCCAAGGCCGAGATCTGGTCGGAGCGCGACAAGTTCAATGCCGGTGCCACCAAGATGCAGGAAGAGATGGCCAAGCTCAACGCCGCGGCCAAGTCGGGTGACCAGGCCGCGATGCGGACTGCGGCCGGGGCGGTGGGCCAGGCCTGCAAGGCCTGCCATGACACCTATCGGCGCGACTGAGCACCATCTCGTGTCTCCCGCATGAAGGCCCGCCCCGCGCGGGCCTTTTCATTGGGGCTTGCAGGGGGGCGGGCGGTGCAGGCCCTTCCGCTACCATTGCCCGCTGCCGTTTTTTTGCGGCCTTCTTGCCCTTGGAAATGGTGATGCGCCCGCATCGCCGCAGTCACGAGCCCGCTTCGCATGACCTTGTTTCGGCCTAGTTCCTCCCACTGGATGTTTCGGGCTCTGCCCCTCGGTTTGGCGTTGTGTGCGGTGGCGGGCCACGCTGCCGAAGAGGCCGGCGGCGGCACCTTCAACACACCGTCGTACGCAGCGGGCGCTGGCACGGGTGCTTCGGCGCCGACCGGCAGCCCGATGCCGCAGTTGCCTTCGGGCATGGGGCGACAGCCGGCGCGTGGCGCCACCGGTGACCAACCGGGCGTGGGCTCGGGCCGTGCGCGCGATGAGGACCCGCTGCGCCGCACCCAGTTGACGCCTGCGCGGCCGAGCGAATTCCAGCGTTTCGTCGAGACCGCCACGGGTCGCCAGCTTCCGGTGTTCGGCGCAAGCTTCTTCGTCGATGCTGCCAACCGTTTGGGCAGCGTCGACAGTGCGCCGGTGTCAAGCGACTACACCGTCGGTCCCGGCGACGAGGTGCTGATCCGTGCCTGGGGCGCCATCGACGTCGACTACCGGGCGGTCGTCGACCGCAACGGCCAGGTGAACCTGCCCAAGGTGGGGAGCTTCACGGTGGCGGGGGTGCGTGCCTCCGATCTCGAGCGGCATCTGCGCGCGCAGATCGGGCGGCTGTACACCAACTTCAACCTCAACGTCTCGTTGGGTCAGCTGCGGGGCGTGAAGGTGTTCGTCGTGGGGCCGGCGCGTCTGCCGGGGGTCTACACCGTCTCGAGCCAGGGGACGGTGTTGTCGGCCATCGTGGCGGCGGGCGGTCCCGGCCCCAACGGGTCGATGCGCAAGGTGCTGTTGCGCCGCAATGGCGCGGTGCTGTCAGAACTCGACATCTACGACTTCCTGGTGCAGGGCGACAAGTCAAAAGACGTGCAGCTCATTGCCGGCGACGTGGTGGTCTTCCAGCCGGCCGGCCCGCGGGTGGCGCTCAACGGTGCGCTCGACACCCCGGCCATCTATGAACTGAAGTCGGCACAGGAGCCGCTGCGCGAGGTGCTGCGCTATGCCGGCGGAACGCCGGTGCTGACCAACCCCAACAAGGTGCTCGTCGAGCGCATCGACCCTGCTCGCACCCCCGCGGCCCGCTATGTCGAAGAGTTCAAGCTCGACGAGGCCGGGTTGCAGCGGCCGATGCGCGACGGCGATGTGCTGACGCTGCTGCCGATCTCGCCGCAGTTCGCCAATGCGGTCACGCTGAAGGGCGCCGTGGCGCAGCCGCTTCGTCATGCGTATCGGCCAGGCATGCGCATACGTGACCTGATTCCCAGCAAGGACGCCCTCATCGCGCCGGACTTCTATCGGCGCAAGAACCTCCTGGTGCAGGCGCTCGAGGAAGACGAGGAATTTGTTGACGCCGACGCCGCCGACAGGAGAAACGGCGCGGAATCAACTGTCGCGGGTGGCCGCACCGGGCGCAGCGCTGCCGAGCGTACGCGCCGTGCCGAGGACCGCAGCGCGGCCGAACGCGCGAAGAAAGCCCCGGCCGCGCTTTTCGATGAGCTGAACTGGGACTACGCGGTCGTCGAGCGCCTGAACCCCGACCTCAGCACCCAGGTCATTCCGTTCAACCTTGGCAAGGCGGTGCTGCAAGGCGATGCCGCCCACAACATCGAGTCCATGGCGGGTGACGTCGTCACGGTGTACAGCCAGAAAGACATCCGTGTGCCGGTAGCCAAGCAGACGCGCTTGGTGTCGGTGGAAGGCGAGGTGGGGGCCCCCGGGGTCTACCAGTTGCTGCCGGGCGAGACCCTCCCGCAGCTGATCGCACGTGCAGGCGGCTTCACGCCGCAGGCCTACGTCTACGGTCTGGAGTTCACCCGCGAAGAAACACGTCGCCGCCAGCGCGAGAACCTGACCGAGGCCATCTCGCGCCTGGAAACACTGGCCGCCACGCAGGGGGCTCGGGATGCGGCCAACCGGCGTGACGATTCCGGTGACCGCAGCGCGTCGGTCAATGCGGCGGCGACGCAGGCGCAGATGGCGCGGCTGCGGCGGGTAGAGCCCAATGGCCGCATTGCACTCGAGTTGCGTCCCGACGATGCGACCGCCAGTGCCTTGCCGGACGTGCCGCTGGAGCACGCCGACCGGATCTCCGTGCCCGCAAGGCCCGGGTTCATCACGGTGGCGGGTGCGGTGGTGAACAACAACGCCTTGTTGTGGAAACCTGGCCGCACGGTGGAGGACTACCTGCTTCAGGCCGGCTTGGACGAAGCTGCCGAGCGGTCCAACATGTTCGTGCTGCGCGCCGATGGCACCGTGCTGCACGCCAGCGATCGTCGCGGCTTCCTGGGTTTCGGCGGCATCGAGTCGCAACCCATCCAGCCAGGCGATGCGATCGTGGTGCCCACGCAGCTCGATTTCGAAACCTGGGGCCGAGCCCTCGTGCGCAACCTGAAAGACTTCAGCCAGATCTTCTACCAGTTCGGGCTCGGAGCGGCGGCGATCCAGACGCTGCGCAAGAACTGATCTTATGAACCCCGTCGATCCCCACGTGTTGCAGCAGGAAGAAGAGCTTGACGAAGGGCCAGCGGTCGGTCTGCTGGACCTGTTGACGTGGCTCGGTGAAGGCAAGCGGATCATCGCGCTCGTCACCGGGCTGGCCATCGTGGCCTCCTTGGCTTACGCGTTCACTCGTGATCTGGTCTTCACTGCCCGCACCACCCTGTTGCCGCCCTCCTCGCAGCAGCAGAGTTCCTCGGCCGCCGCGCTCGCGGCGCTCGGATCGCTGGGAGGCCTGGCCGGTGGGATCGCCGCCAAGACGCCCGACGAGCTTCCTACGTGAACCTGCTGAAAAGCGACTCCGTCCAGCGTGCGCTGGTGACCCGCTTCGACCTGTACAAGCGCTACAAGGTCGACAGCTACGAGGTCATGCGCTTGACCTTGCCCCGGTACGTGCGTGTGTCCTCCGACAAGAAGTCGGGCGTCATCACCCTGGAGGTCGACGACCGCGATCCCAAGTTCGCAGCCGAGCTGGCCAACGCCTACCCCGCGGAGCTGACCAAGGTGCTGGGCCGCCTGGCCGTGTCCGAAGCCCAGCAGCGCCGTCTCTTCTTCGACCAGCAGCTGAAGGAGACCAAGGACAACCTGGTCAAGGCCGAGCAGGCCTTGCTCAAGGTTCAGGAGAAGTCCGGGATGATCGTGCTCGACCAGCAGGCCGAGGCCATCATCAAGGCGGTCGCCGAGCTTCAAGACCAAGATCATCGAGCGCGAGGTGCGCCTGAAGGTCATGCGCACCACCACCACCGCACAAAACCCCGACGTGCAGTTGTTGACCTCCGAGCTGGCCGCCCTGCGCGGCGAACTGGCCCGCATGGAGTCTTCGGTTCCGCCGGGCGCCAAGGCCGCGTCGGGCCCGGGGGGCATCGACATCCCGATCGGCAAGCTGCCGGCCGCGGCTGTCGACTATGTGCGTGCGGCGCGCGAGGTGAAGTTCCAGGAGACCATGCTCGCCAGCATGTTGCGCCAGTACGAAGTCGCCAAGCTCGACGAAGCCAAGGAAGGCCCCGTGCTGCAGCAGGTGGATGTGGCCCAGCCGCCGGATCGCAAATCCAAGCCCTCACGGGCGCTCATCGTCTTGGGCGCCACGCTGGCGGCGCTGCTGCTCTCCAGCCTGTTCGTCATCTGGCGCCGCTACCGCGCCCTGATCCGCGAGCAAGACCCGGTGGCCGCCCAGGCCTGGGACCGCCTCGCCGCCGCCTGGCGCCTGCGCCGCAAGGCCTGAGAGGCGGGGGTCAGAGCGTCAGCTCGCCCCGCACGCAGCTCACGCTCTGGCCCCCCACCCACAGCGTGCGGCCGTCGTGCTCGATCTGCACGCGGCCGGCGCGTCCCAGGCGCTGGCCCTGTGAGGCCAGGTAGCGCTTCGGGGCCACGCCACGCTCGATGAGCCACTGCGCCACACCGGCGTTCAGGCTGCCGGTGACCGGGTCTTCCGGCACGCCGATGACCGAGGCGAAGGCGCGCACTTCGAACTGGCACGGGCTGCCGGCCGGGTAGGGGCCGACGACACCCACTTCGGCCAGATCCTTCAACGCGTTGTGGTCGGGTTCCAGCGCAAGCACCGTCTCGGCGCTGTCGACGTGCAGGGTGAGCCAGCGGGGGCCGTTCTGCAGCCACTGCGTGGCCTGCACCCGCTCGCGGGCGAGCCCGAGCGTGGCCAGCACGCGGGTCAGCGTCTGTTCGTCCACCGCCTCCATCTTCAATGCGGGCGCCGCAAAGGCGGCCCCGTGGTCGCTCTGGCGAATGCGCACCAATCCCACGCCGCACTGCTGCACCACCATCCCGCGCACCCGTGGCGTGCCGCCGGACTGCAGCCACGCATGGCAGCTGCCCAGCGTGGGGTGGCCGGCAAACGGCAACTCGCCGTTGGGCGTGAAGATGCGCACCCGGTAGTCGGCGGCCGGGTCGGTGGGTTGCAGCAGGAAGGTCGTCTCCGACAGGTTGGTCCAGTGTGCAAAGGCCTGCATCTGCGCGTCGCTCAGCGCATCGGCGCCGTGCACCACCGCGAGCGGGTTGCCCTTGAGGGGCTGGTCGGTGAAGACGTCGACCTGGGTGAACTTGAAGGTGGTCATGGGCGGTGGCGCTCCAGGGCTTGGGCCAGCAGCCGGATGCCGTGGTCGATCTGCTTCGGCGGCACGGTGACGAACGACAGGCGCAGCGTGTTCGCGCGCGCCTGATCGGCGAAGAACGCGGCTCCCGGCACGTAGGCCATGCCCAGTGCCACCGCCTGAGGCAGCAGCGCGGTGGCGTCGAGGCCCTCGGGCAGCTCGACCCAGAAGAACATGCCGCCCTGCGGTGTGTTCCAGCGGCAGCCGCTGGGCAGGTGCGCCTTCAGCGACGCCGCCATCGCATCACGCTGGGCCTTGTAGCGCGTGCGGATCGTCGGCACGTGCTGGTGCAGGAAGCCGCCACGGATCACCTCATGCACCACCCGCTGGTTGAAGCCCGGCGTGTGCAGGTCGGCGGCCTGCTTGGCCTGCAGCAGCTTCGGAAAGAGCGGTGGGGGCGCGATCACATAGCCCAGGCGCAGGCCCGGCGCGAGCACCTTGGAGAAGGAGCCGAGGTAGACCGTGCCCTCGGCCCAGCGCGAGGCCAGAGGAGCGGGTGGGGCGGCGTCATACCAGAAGCTCCCCGTAGGGGTTGTCTTCCACCACCGGCAGGCCCATCGTGCGCGCGGCGTCCATCAGCTGGTCGCGCCGGGTGCTGCCGATGCAGCGGCCGCTCGGGTTCTGGAAGTTCGGCAGCGCGTACAGGAAACGCGCCCCGCGCGCCGCCGCGAGCCCGTCCACGCGCGGGCCTTCGTCGTCGCAGTCGAGGGCCACGTAGTCCGGCTCGAAGGGGTTGAAGGCCTGCAGCGCGCCGAGGTAGGTGGGCGATTCGACCGCCACCGTGCAGCCGGGGTCGATCAGCACCTTGCCGACGAGGTCGAGCCCTTGCTGCGAGCCGGTCGTGATGAGCACCTGCGTCGGCTCGACCTGCAGGCCCTGCTCGGCCATCTCGATCGCCACCCACTCGCGCAGGGGTGCAAAGCCTTCGCTCGCGGCGTACTGGAGCGCCTCGCGCGGGTGGTCGCGCAGCACACGGTCGGTGGCCTCGCGCATCGCCTCAATGGGGAAGGTGTCGGGCGAGGGCAGGCCGCCGGCGAGCGAGATGATGCCGGGTTGCTCGGTCACCTTGAGGATCTCGCGGATCACCGAGGGGTTCATGCGCTCGGCGCGGCGGGCGAGTGTCCAGGGCAGTGTCGGCGTCATGGTCATGGGTTGGTTCAACGGGTGGCCGTGGGGGTGGGCAGGTTCACCGGCATTCTCTTGCCGACGAAGACCGTCGCAATCACCGCAAGCGAAAAGAGAAGGGTCATCGCGTCGAGCCGCTCGCCCAGCACCGGCACGGCGAACAGCAGCGACAGGAACGGCTGCACCAGTTGCACCTGGCTGACGCGCACGGTGCCGCCCAATGCCAGTGCGCGGTACCAGGCGAAGAAGCCGATCCACATCGAAAAGAGGGTGACGTAGGCGAAGCCGCCCCAGGCCGGCAGGCTGGCCGCCTGCGTGGGCCAGGTGTGCCACGCGAGTGGCCAGGTGAGCGGCATGCTCAGCACGAGCACCCAGCAGATCACGTGTTCGGCCGGCCACTCCTTCGCCAGCTGCGCCCCGCTCACATAACCCACCGCGGCGCTCAGCACCGCTAGCATCAGCAGGCCGTCGGCGGCGCTGAGGCGCCCCCCGCGGTCAATGCGAACGACGCCACCAGCCCGAAGCCGAGCACGGCGCAGGCCCAGAAGCCGTTCGACGGGCGCTGCCGCAGCACGAGCGCGGCCACCACCGCCGTGCCCAGCGGCAACAGTCCGGTGACCACCGCCGCATGCATCGCGTCCACCTCCCGCAGTGCAAGGGCGAGGAAGAGCGGGAAGCCGATCACCGTGCCGGCCGCGCTCACCGCCAGCGCTGGCAGATGCCGCGCCTGCGGGCGCGGGGCGCGGGTGAGCAGCAGGTAGACGAGGCTCAGGACCCCGGCCAGCGCCGCCCGCCCGGCGGTGACGAAGAGCGGCGGCAGCTGTGGGTCGTCGGCGGGACCGACGGCCAGGCGGGTCATCGGCGTGGTCATCGCGAAGAGGGTGACGCCGGCCAGGCCCAGCCACATGCCTTTGGTTTGTGGGTTCATGCGGTCAGTCTAGGTGGCTTGACCAGCACAGAGCCGATACACTTGGCCGGCACATTTCAGACGCTGTATCGGTAGTTTCTCCAGCACAGCCGCCATCCCATGACCCCGCTCCAACCCTTGTCGCGCCAGGCCGACGCCACCCTCACCGAGCAGCTGTCGAGCCGCTTTGCCGAGCACATCCGCCAGCGGTTGATGGCACCCGGCGCCCGCCTGCCCTCGGTGCGCGAATGTGCGCGCCGGCACGGCGTGAGCCCCTACACGGTCGTCGCCGCCTACGACCAGCTGCTGGCCCAGGGCCTGGTCGAAGCGCGCAAGCAGCGGGGTTTTTTCGTGCGTGACCACCGCCGCGAGCCGGAGCCGCCCGCCGTCGACGCGCCGAGCCCGGCGGCCCCCGGCTGGCGGCGCCGGTGAGCGCCACCATGCTCGTGCGCAGCATGTTCCAGCCGCCCGGCAGCCAGCCCATGCCGGGCCTGGGCACTTTGCCGGTCGAATGGCTGGACCTGCCGATGCTGAGCGCCGCCCTGCGCCGCGTGAGCGCGCCGGCGCAGCTCGGCCCGCTGTCGCTGCAGTACGGCGAGCCGGCGGGCGAGCTGCGGCTGCGCCGGGCGCTGTCGACGCGGCTGGTGGACGTTGGCGTCAAGGCGACCCCGGAGCAGATCGTCACCACCATCGGCGCCACCCAGGCGCTCGACATCGTGACCCGAAGCCTCCTGCGCGCCGGCGACACCGTGCTGGTCGACGAGCCCGGCTGGTCGGTCGAATACGCACGCCTCACCGCGCTGGGCCTGCGCATGCTGCCGGTGCCGCGCGGTGAAGACGGCCCCGACCTCGCGGTGATGCAGCGCCTGATCGAAGCCCAGAAGCCGCAGGACCGCCCGCGCCTGTACATCACCGTCTCGGTGCTGCACAACCCGACCGGCGCCTCGCTCTCGCTTGGCACCGCACACCGCCTGCTGCAGCTTGCGCACGCCCACGACTTGCACATCGTGGAAGACGACACCTACGCCCACCTGGCGCCCCTGCATCTGCCGCGCCTGTCGGCGCTCGACGGGCTGGAGCGCACCGTCTACATCTCGGGCTTCTCGAAGATCCTGGTGCCCAACTGGCGTGTGGGCTACCTGGCGGCGCCGCCGGCGCTGGTCGACCGTTTCATCGACACCAAGCTGCTGACCAGCCTCACCAGCCCCGGCGTCACTGAACAGGCGCTCGCGCATTGCCTGGAGCATGGACTGCTGCGGCGACATGCGGAGCGGGTGGCCCAGCGGCTCGATGCGGCCCGGGCACGCTCGGTCAAGCTGGCGGAATCGGCGGATTGCCGGTTTGCCAGCCCGCCGAGGGGTCTTTTCGGCTGGGTCGACGTGGGCGTGGACACTGAGCGCCTGTCGCACGCGATGGTCGACCAGGGCTGGCTGCTCGCGCCGGGGGCCTTGTTCCATGCCACCCCTCGCCCCACCACGCTGATGCGCATCAATTTCGCGAGCACGCAAGACGCCCGCTTCTGGCGGGCACTGGAGCGCACACGCGATGCCCTGCGCGGCACATCATGATTGCCGCGGTGCGGGAGCGTCGCCTACATTCGTACTGTTCATGAGCTTGTTCGAACCCACCATCCCGTTTGGCGAACCCGAGTTGATGCGGGTGAGCGACTTCCAGCGCTACCTGCATGAGCCGGGGGGCCGCGTGCGCGCGTCGTCACCGATCTGGCGCATGGCCAGCCGGCGCTGAGCCAGTCGCTGCTCGCCGATCTGATGCGCTTCGAGCACTCGGGCCAGGCTTCCGAGGCGCTGGAGGTGCTGGCCGCGTGCGTGCGGCATGCGCAGCATGTGGTCGTGCACCTGCAGATGGGCGAGTCGGTGGTGCCGCTCACCGTGTTCGCGCTCGACCGCCTGGTGCACTGCCCGGTGTCGATCGATGCCTTGCTGCTGCAGCGGCCCACCGAGCTGCGTGTGCTGCACGTCGAGCCCGCGGTGCTGCGGGCACCGGGCGATGCCGAAGCTTCGCTGGTCGGCGAGGGCCATCACTACCACCCACTGCGCCCGCTGCTGTGGGAACTGGCGCTGCGGGGCGCCCGCAGCACCCTGCTGCCCGAGATCGCTGGTCAGGTCGCCTATCGTGTGGCGCCGGGGGTCGACCTGTCGGGGCTGCGCGTCGCCGGCGCCTTGCCGGCGGCGATCCAGAAGCTGCAGGGCGACCGCTACACCCTGCGCGAGATGGCCGAGTGGCCGGGCTTCGACGTGGAGCGTGCGTCGCGGCTGCTCAATGCGCTCTACCTGCAGTCGGGCCTGATCGTGAGCCGCACACGGCCGACGGGTTTCGGCGAGTCGTTCTTCGGCGCGCTCGGGCGGTAGGGGTTCCCTACTTCGAGCCGAGGAGCTCCCAACGCTCCAGCGCTTCCATCAGCTCGGTCTCGATCTGCGAGAAGCGGGCCTGGGTCTGCGCGAGCACCTGCGGGTCGCCGCTGTAGATGGCGGTGCCGCTCAGCTGCTCGCCGAGCGCTTTCTGCTCGACTTCGAGCGCTTCGATGCGCGCCGGCAGGCCGTCGAGTTCGCGCTGTTCCTTGTAGCTGAGCTTGGCCTTCTTCGGCGCGGGCGTGGCCGGCGCTGACGCGGAGGAAGGTGCCGCGGCCTTGGCGGGCTTGTCCTCGCGCAAGGCGCGCGCACGGCCCTGCTGCAGCTTCCAGTCTTCGTAGCCACCTTCGTATTCGCGCCACAGGCCCGGCGACTCGTCGCCCTCCCAGGCGATGGTGCTCGTGACCACGTTGTCGAGGAAGCGCCGGTCGTGGCTCACGAGGAAGACCGTGCCGTTGTACGACTGCAGCAGCTCTTCGAGCAGCTCCAGCGTGTCGATGTCGAGGTCGTTGGTGGGTTCGTCGAGCACCAGCACGTTGGCCGGCAGCGCAAAGAGCCGCGCGAGCAGCAGGCGGTTGCGCTCGCCGCCGGAGAGCGTGCGCACCGGCGAGTTGGCGCGCTCGGGCGAAAAGAGGAAATCGGTGAGGTAGCTCATCACGTGCTTGCGCTGGCCGTTCACCTCCACCCACTCGCTGCCCGGGCTGATGGTGTCGGCGAGCGTCGCGTCGAGCTTGAGCGTGCTGCGCATCTGGTCGAAGTAGGCCACCTCGATGCGTGAGCCCTGGCGCACGCTGCCGCTGTCGGGTTTCAGCTCGCCAAGGATGAGCTTCAGGAGCGTGGTCTTGCCCGCGCCGTTGGGGCCGATCAGGCCCACCTTGTCGCCGCGCAGGATGGTGGCGCTGAAGCCCTGGACGATGACCTTCTCGCCGAAACGAACAGAGACGTCTTTCAGCTCGGCGACGATCTTGCCGCTGGGCACGCCGGAGTCGACCTCCAGCCGCACCTGGCCGAGCGAATCGCGACGCTTTTGGCGCTGGTCGCGCAACACCTTGAGCCGCTCGATGCGGGCGACGCTGCGCGTGCGGCGGGCTTCCACGCCTTTCCTGATCCACACCTCTTCCTGGGCCAGCAGCTTGTCGGCGCGTGCGTTCGCGAGAGCCTCGGAGGCGAGCTGTTCTTCCTTCGTGCGCTCGTAGGCGCTGAAGTTGCCGGGGTAGCTGCGGATGGTCCCGCGGTCGAGTTCGAGGATGCGGGTGGCGACGTTGTCGAGAAAGGCCCGGTCGTGGGTGATCAGCATCACGCTGCCCTTGAAGCCGATGAGCAGCTCTTCCAGCCAGGCGATCGAGTCGAGGTCGAGGTGGTTGGTCGGCTCGTCGAGCAGCAGCACGTCGGGCACGGCGACCAGCGCCTGCGCGAGCGCCACACGCTTCTTCATGCCGCCCGAGAGTTCGCCGACCACCCGCGTGCCGTCGAGGTGCAGCTGCGCGAGCGTGGTGTCGACGCGCTGCTCCCAGGTCCAGGCGTCGAGCGCTTCGATGCGGGTCTGCAGGGCGTCGAGGTCGACGCCTTCGGCATGCTCTTCGTACTGCTGGCGCACCGCCTTGGCTTCGGCGACACCTTCGCTCACGGTGTCGAAGACGCTCGCCTGTGCGTCGAACACCGGCTCCTGCGGCACGTAGCAGATGCGCAGGCCCTGCGTCATCTGCAGCAGCCCGTCGTCGGGCTTTTCCAGCCCTGCAATGATCTTGAGCAGCGAGGACTTGCCGGCGCCGTTGCGGCCGATCAGGCCGAGGCGTTCGCCGGCTTCGAGCGAGAACGCCGCCTTGTCGAGCAGGGCCACGTGGCCGTAGGCGAGGTGGGCGTTGGTGAGGGACAGGACGGCCATGGGGTGCGGGGCAAAACCCGCATTGTCACCGCCTCTCTCGTGGCCCGCCCGTCTTGGCGAGGAATCAGGAGATGTAGCGCCCGCCCGGCCCGATGATGGTCAGCTCTACCAGCTTGGAGCCATGGTGGTTGTTCGGCCCGTAGTTGAGCTTGTAGCCGCCGATGTCGAGCGTGCCGGCACGTTCCATCGTGGCCACCAGGCTTTGCGGCGTGACCGACTTGCCGGCCCGGCGCAGGCCTTCGAGCAGCACGCGCAGGTTGACGTAACCGAAGAAGTGGTCGTAGTCGATGGGGATCTTGGCGCGCTCCATCGCCGCGCCGTAGTCGCGGATGACGCCGAGCGTGGGCCGCAGCGCGTTGGGCAGCAGCCGGGTGAAGGCGAGGCCGCGTGCCTCGTCGCCGAGTGCTTCGATGGAGTTGCGGCTGTTGGCGATGGTCGGGCCGTAGATCGGCACGCCGAGGTAGGCGCGTGCCGCTTTCACCGTCGGCACGAACATCGGCCCGAAGGCCATGATGATGAGCCCGTCGGGCTTGGCGTCGCCGAGCAGCTTGCAGGCGTTGACGGCGTTCGAGCCGGTGAGGTCGATGGCCTGCGTGGCGACGACGGTCGCGCCGTGTTCCTTGGCCACTTCTTCGACCATCGGCGCCATCTCCTTGCCGAAGGCGTTGTTGAGCACCGCCACCGCGATGCGCTTGCGCTGGCCCGACACGAGGTTCTGCACCATCTTGCCGACCTCGTCGCGGTAGCTGGCCATCGTGGTGAAGAAGTACGGGTGCTGCGGCGTGCGCAACGAGGGGGCGCCGGTGTAGACGCCGATGAGCGGCACCTTCTTCTCGGCCAGCACCGGCAGCACCGCGGCGACGTTGGCCGTGCTGCCCAGCCCGTAGAGCGCGACCACCTTTTCCTTGTCGATCAGCGTGTGCACGTTGTCGACGCAGCGCTTGGGGTCGTAGGCGTCGTCGAGGGTGACGAGCCGCACCTTGCGGCCGGCCACCGCGCCCCTGCGCTCGTTGAACTCTTCGAGGGCCAGCTCCTGGCCCTTGAGCACCCGCACCAGCTGCGATGCGGCCGGACCGGTCAGGTGCACGCTCTGACCGATCAGGATCTCGTTCGGTGGGGCCGCCTGGAGGGCGGGAAGCGCGAGGCTCGCGGAGGTGGCGGCAAGGCCCTGCACGCAGGCACGGCGTGTGATCGGATGGCTCATGTTCTCTCCCTGGGCCTGTGGCCCTTCTGTGATGCCGATGCCGGCGCAGTATGGGAGTGGGGGCGTGGCCCGCGGCTCGGGACTAGCCCGAGGCCTGGCGTGCTATTTCGCTAACGCGTGACGCTCCAGCGCATTGATGAACGTGCGAGCGACGTCGAAACCGGTCTGCTGGGTGATTTCCTGGAAGCCGGTCGGGCTGGTCACGTTGATCTCGGTGACGCAGTCGCCGATGACGTCGAGACCCACCAGCAGCAGGCCACGCGCGGCGAGGATGGGGCCGATCTGCGACGCGATCTCGCGGTCGCGCGCCGACAGGTCCTGCGCCACGCCCTTGCCGCCGACGGCCATGTTGCCGCGGATCTCGCTGCCCTGCGGGATGCGCGCGAGCGCATGCGGTACGGGCTCGCCGTCGATCAGCAGGATGCGCTTGTCGCCCTGCGTAATCTCGGGCAGGTAGCGCTGCACCATCAGCGTCTGCGCGCCGTGCTTGTTGAGCGTCTCGATGATGCTGCCGAGGTTGAGACCGTCCGGGCCGACGCGGAAGATGCCCATGCCGCCCATGCCGTCGAGCGGCTTCAGGATGATGTCGCGGTGCTCGGCGTGGAAGGCGCGGACCTGCGCGCCGTCACGCGTGACGAGCGTGGGCGTGATGAACTGCGGGAACTCGAGGATTGCGAGCTTCTCGGGGTGGTTGCGCAGTGCGGCGGGCCGGTTGAAGACCTTGGCGCCTTCGCGCTCGGCCTGCTCCAGCAGGTGAGTCGCGTAGAAGTATTCGCTGTCGAAGGGCGGGTCGCTTCGCATCAGCACGGCGTCCATCTCGGCCAGCACGGCGTCGGCGCGTGCTTCGGGGACGAACCAGTCGTGCGGGTCGGCGGTGACGGTGAAGCGGCGCGAAAGCGCGGTGACCTTGCCGCCGCGCTGCCAGCGCAGGTGCCGGGCCTCGCAGGCGAAGAGTTCGTGTCCACGCACGTGGGCCTCGCGCATCATCGCGAAGGTCGAATCTTTGTAGGTCTTGAAGCCTTCCAGCGGGTCGGCGACAAAGAGCAGCTTCATGGGCGGGCCTCGGGGAAAGAGGCCGCCACTGTTGCACAAATCAAGAGGGCATGTCCGGCGCTGGGCCGCCCCAGGCCGGACGCGGCCTTGGGGCAGGAGCGTAGCGACTGGGGGGCGCTTCTCTAGATCTCGACCTTCGAACCCAGCTCCACCACCCGGTTGGTGGGCAGGCTCAGGTACTCCGATGCGCCGCTCGCGTTGTGGTGCATGCTCGCAAAGAGCTTCTCTCGCCACATCGTCATGCCCTGGCCGAAGGTCGGGATGACGATGTCGCGCGACAGGAAGTAGGACGTCTCCATGTCGTCGAGCTGCACGCCGCGGTGGCGCAAGAGGGCCAGCGCTTCCGGCACGTCGGGGTCGTTCTTGAAGCCGAAGTTGAGCGTGACCTGCCAGCAGTCGCGGCCGAGCGATTCGATCTCGCAGCGCTTGTCGAAGCCGATCCACGGGACCTCGTGCTGCTTGACCGTCACGAAGAGGTTGGTCTCGTGCAGCACCTTGTTGTGCTTGAGGTTGTGCAAGAGCGCATTGGGCGTGACGCCGGCTTCGGGCACAAGGAACACCGCCGTGCCCGCCACGCGGGTGGGCGGGCTCACGAACACCGCTTCGAGGAAGCTCTTCAGGTCGATCGCGTCGTCGCGCAGGCGGTCGCGCATCAGCGCGCGGCCCTGCTTCCAGGTCATCATCAGCGTGAACATCAACCCGCCGATCAACACCGGGAACCAGCCGCCGTCGAAGATCTTGATGACGTTGGCCGAGAAGAACATCAGGTCGACGACAAAGAAGAAGCCGGTGGCGGCCACGCACAGCGCCCAGGGGTACTTCCAGCCGTAGCGGATGACGAAGAAGGTCATGATCGTGGTGATCAGCATGTCGATCGTCACCGCGATGCCGTAGGCGGCGGCCAGCTTGCTGCTGCTGCCGAAGAGCACCACCGCGAGCACGATGGCCGCGTAGAGGCTCCAGTTGATGAAGGGCACGTAGACCTGGCCGGTTTCCTTCACCGAGGTGTGGGTGATGCGCAGTCGGGGCAGGTAGCCGAGCTGGATCGCCTGCTTGGTGACCGAGAACGCCGCGGTGATGAGCGCCTGCGAGGCGATCACCGTGGCGGCCGTGGCCAGCGCGATCAGCGGGTAGAGCGCCCATTGCGGGGCCATCTCGTAGAACGGGTTCTTCACGTTCTCGGGCTGGGCGAGCAGCATCGCGCCCTGGCCGAAGTAGTTGAGCACCAGCGCCGGCATGACAAAGCCGAACCAGGCCAGGCGGATCGGCTTCTTGCCGAAGTGGCCCATGTCGGCGTAGAGAGCCTCGGCGCCGGTCACGCACAGCACCACCGAGCCGAGCGCGATGAAGGCAATGCCCGGGTGGTCGACGAAGAAGCGCAGGGCGTAGTGTGGGCTGAGCGCAGCCAGCACGGCCGGATTCTTGACCACGTGCGCGATGCCGAGCAGCGCGAGGACGATGAACCACAGCAGCGTGATCGGGCCGAAGAGCTTGCCCACGCTTGCGGTGCCGTGGCGTTGCATCAGAAAGAGCAGGGTCAGCACCACCAGCGTCACCGGCACCACGTAGCGGTTCAGGCCCGGGGCGGCGACTTCCAGGCCCTCGACCGCCGACAGCACCGAGATGGCCGGCGTGATGACGCCGTCGCCGAAGAAGATGGCGGTGCCGAAGATGCCGATCACCATCAGCACCCGGTGCAGCCGGCGGCGCTCCTTCACCGCCTGCGAGGCCAGCGCGAGCATCGCGATCAGGCCGCCTTCGCCGTTGTTGTCGGCGCGCAGGATGAGCCCGACGTACTTGAACGAGACGATGACCGTCAGCGACCAGAACATCAGCGACAGCACGCCGAAGATGTTTTCTGCGGTCAGCGGCACGTGGCCGTGGGCGAAGACTTCCTTGAAGGCATAGAGCGGACTGGTGCCGATGTCGCCATAGACGACGCCGAGGGCGGCCAGCGTGAGCGCGGCCAGGCTGGAGGAGGGGCGCTGTGGGTTCACGGTCGACCGGGCGAGCAAGGGCGGGGCCCGGCGGAGTCACAAAGGGCGCTTATTGTGCTCCGCAGCCTGCGGCGGCTCGACGGGGTGAACGTGAACGATGTTGCAATGCAACAACTTGTGAGGCGGGGTCGCCCGAAGCCGGACGGCGCCGCCTGGGTCCAACCTACTCGTAGACCTCGGCGTCGGGGTCCGTCGCCTCCAGCTCGTACGAGGCGGCCAGCATCGCCAGACGCGCAATCACCCCATACATGTAGAAGCGGTTGGGCGCGCTCGCGCCCGGCTTCACGCCCGGCTTGGGCAGCTGGTTCGATTCCGCGAACGCCAGCGGCACGAAGCTCGCGCCCGGGGAGTTGAGGTTCTCGTCGATGCCACGTTCGGCGTTCACCCGGTAGAAACCGCCGACCACGTAGCGGTCGATCATGTAGACCACCGGCTCGGCCACGGCGTCGTGCACGCGCTCGTAGGTGGGCACGCCTTCCTGCAGGATGACCTCGCTCACCTCCTGGCCGTCCTTGATGACGCTCATCTTGTTGCGCGTCTTGCGGTTGAGGTCGATCAGGTCCTTCGGGTCGCGCACCGTCATGATGCCCATGCCGTAGGTGCCGGCATCGGCCTTCACGATGATGAAAGGCTTCTCCTGGATGCCGTATTCCTTGTACTTGCGGCGCACCTTCGCGAGCAGGGCTTCGGCGTTGGTCATCAGGCAATCCTGGCCGGTGCCGTCGCTGAAGTTGACCTCGCCGCACTTGGCGAACATCGGGTTGATGAGCCAGGGGTCCATGCCCAGGAGCTTGGCGAACTTCTTCGCCACCTCTTCATAGGCCTGGAAGTGGTTGGTCTTGCGGCGCACCGCCCAGCCGGCGTGCAGCGGCGGCAGCAGGTACTGCTCGTGCAGGCCCTCCAGCACCTTGGGGATGCCGGCCGACAGGTCGTTGTTGAGCAGGATGGTGCAGGGGTCGAAGTCCTTCAGGCCCAGCCGGCCGCGGGTGCGGATCAAGGGCTCGAGCATCAGCGAGCTGCCGTCGGGCAGGTCGAGCTGGGTGGGCGTCTTCACGGTCTCGTCGAGCGTGCCCAGGCGCACGTTGAGGCCGGCCTGGTGGAAGATCTGCTTCAGCCGCGCCACGTTCGACAGGTAGAAGGTGTTGCGCGTATGCCGCTCGGGGATCAGCAGCAGGTTCTTCGCCTCGGGGCAGATTTTCTCGATGGCCGCCATCGCGGCCTGCACGGCCAGCGGCAGCATCTCCTGCGTGAGGTTGTTGAAGCCGCCGGGGAAGAGGTTGGTGTCGACCGGCGCAAGCTTGAAGCCCGCATTGCGCACGTCGACCGAGGTGTAGAACGGCGGCGTGTGCTCCATCCATTCGAGCCGGAACCAGCGCTCGATGGCGGGCAGCGATTCGAGGATGCGCTGCTCCAGTTCGTTGATCGGGCCAGTGAGTGCGGTGATGAGGTGCGGAACCATGGATCGGGGCCCGAAGGAATGGGGGAAGGGGTGGCTGGAATTCTAGGCAGATGGGGCCACGCCCGAGCAGTACAAGCTGCCATGAAAAAGGCCACCTTGCGGTGGCCTTTTTCGTTTGACGGTGAGCGTTTGCTCTGCCGTCGGCTTACTGGTGGTAAGCGGTTTCGCCGTGCGACGTGATGTCCAGGCCTTCGCGTTCCTCTTCTTCCGGCACGCGCAGACCGATCACCAGGTCGACGATCTTGTAGGCCACCACCGAGACCACACCCGACCACACGATGGTCAGCAGCACAGCCTTCAGCTGCACCCAGACCTGCGAGGCGATGGAGTAGTCGGCCGGGGTCACCATCGTGGCGGTGACCCAGTCGGCCACGTAGCCCGGGCCGCCGAGGGCCGGCGAATTGAACACGCCGGTCAGCAGGGCACCGACGATGCCGCCGACGCCGTGCACGCCGAAGACGTCGAGCGAGTCGTCTGCGCCCAGCATCTTCTTCAGGCCGTTCACACCCCACAGGCAGGCGAAGCCGGCGACGAAACCGATCACGAGCGCACCCATGATGCCCACGTTGCCGGCAGCCGGCGTGATGGCCACCAGGCCGGCGACGGCGCCGGACGCAGCGCCCAGCATCGAGGCCTTGCCCTTGAGCAGCGCTTCACCGATGCACCAGGCCAGCACCGCAGCCGCGGTGGCGCCGAAGGTGTTGATGAAGGCGAGCGCGGCAAAGCCGTTGGCTTCGAGGGCCGAGCCGGCGTTGAAGCCGAACCAGCCCACCCACAGCAGCGAAGCACCGACCATCGTCAGCGTCAGCGAATGTGGCGTGAAGGCTTCCTTGCCGTAGCCGACGCGCTTGCCGATCATGTAGGCACCCACCAGGCCGGCGACGGCCGCGTTGATGTGCACCACAGTGCCGCCCGCGAAGTCGAGCGCGCCCCACTGCCAGATCTGGCCGGCCTTGCCGGTCATGGCTTCGGCCACTTCCTTGCTGGCGTAGGCGTCAGGGCCCATCCAGTACCAGACCATGTGGGCGATCGGCGCGTAGCTGAAGGTGAACCACAGCACCATGAAGAGCAGCACGGCCGAGAACTTGATGCGCTCCGCGAAGGCGCCCACGATCAGGCAGCAGGTGATGCCAGCGAAGGTGGCCTGGAAGGCGGCGAACACGATCTCGGGGATGTACACGCCCTTGCTGAACGTTGCGGCAGGCGCGAAGGTGCCGGCCACGTTGTCCCAGGTGCCCTTCATGAACAGCCGGTCGAGCCCGCCCACGAAGGCGTTGCCCTCGGTGAACGCGAGGCTGTAGCCGTAGATGAACCACAGCACCACGATCAGCGAGAAGGTGACCATCACCTGCATCAGCACCGACAGCATGTTCTTGCTGCGCACGAGGCCGCCATAGAACAGCGCCAGACCAGGGATGGTCATGAGGATCACCAGCAGCGTGGCGACGAGCATCCAGGCGGTGTCGCCCTTGTTGATGACCGGGGCTGCCGCGGCGGGTGCAGAGGCGGCGTCGGCCGCGGCGGAAGCGGCAGCAGCAGGCGCCGAAGCGACAGCGGCCACGGAGGCAGCAGCCTCAGGGGCCGAGGCCGCCTGCGCAAGCACGGCCCCGCTGAAGCCCAGGACCGCGAGGCCCAGGGCGAGGGTTGCAATGAGTTTCTTCATGGTGGGTTGTCTCTCGTTCGTCTTGTGCGTCAGAGCGCGTCCTTGCCGGTCTCGCCGGTGCGGATGCGCACGACCTGCTCCAGCGGCGAGACGAAGATCTTCCCGTCGCCGATCTTGCCGGTGCGGGCGGCGTTTTCGATGGCTTCGATCACGCGGTCGATGAGGGCGTCATCCACGGCCGCTTCGATCTTCACCTTGGGCAGAAAGTCCACCACGTACTCCGCGCCGCGGTACAGCTCGGTGTGGCCTTTCTGACGGCCGAAGCCCTTGACTTCGGTCACCGTGATGCCCTGCACGCCGATGGCGCTCAAGGCTTCACGCACTTCGTCAAGCTTGAAGGGCTTGACGATGGCAGTCACCATCTTCATGGTTCTCTCCAGTGGTTGTGGGGTTAGAAGGTTCGCTTGATGCCGAAGAAGACGCTTTCCTTGCCCAGGTTGTCACCGTTGGGGCTGTAGTAGGCGTGGCCGTTCGGGTTGCCGGAGACGGTTTTGGTGTCGGTGCCCACGAAGGTGAGGCTCACCACGGTGCCGGAGATGTCCTTGCTCAGCGTGAGCGAGTAGTCGGTGTAGGACAGGATGTTGGTCCAGCCCTTGACCTTCTGGTAGCCCACGTGCGGCGTCAGGCTGAAGCCCTCGGGCAGACTGAAGGTGGCGCTGAGGTCGAGGTAGCCGCTGCCCTTGCTGTCGCGGTTGCCGAAGAGGTTGCTCGTCGAGTGCGAGTACTTGAGCGTGGCCGGGCCGAAGGTCACGGCGCCATAGACCTCGGTGGTGTTCGGGTCGTCGTAGACGGCGCTCCAGGCGGGAGTCTCGGCGTCCGGGTAGATGTACTGCAGCACGCCCACGTCGAGCGTGAGGCCAGACACCACTTCCTTCTTCCAGCCGGCGTAGACGTCGACCTCGACGGTGGAGTCGCCGCCCGAGTCGCGAATCCACTTGATCGTCGAGCCCCAGGTGCCGATGTAGAAGCCGGCCGGCAGCGCCAGGTCGGCGCCGAACTGCAGGGCCGGCTCGAACCGCGTCTGCGAGATGCCACGGTAGCGGTAGTCGGTCACCGCGCCGAGGTTGAAGGACAGCGGGCTGGCCTCCTGGGCAACGCTGACGGCAGGCAATGCCGATCCAACGACGGCCATGAGCAGCAACGACTTTTTGAGCATGTGTGTTTTCTCCGCGATCAGTGTGAGGAAGGGTCCGGGACCACGGTTTGCAGCTTTTGTGCCATGGTCGTTTTGGGGCGCTTCGCCCCAAAACAGGATGTGCCCGCCTGCTTTCTCTCCAACTTGGTGCCAGAAGGGGTCTGTTTGGCCTGTTTGGCACGTTGGCGGTGCAGATCCGACCTTTGCGGGATGGTCGGCGTGGGGTGGCTGCGGACAATGGGCTCCGCATCAAAACAAGGCGGCCTGCAGCCGCCGGGTGCCACAGGGGAGAAAACACATGTCACTGGCGGTGATCCACAGCCGCGCGCTCGACGGCCTGGCGGCGCCCGAGGTCACGGTCGAGGTCCATCTCGCCAACGGGCTGCCGAGCTTCACGCTGGTCGGCCTGGCCGACACGGAGGTGAAAGAAGCGCGGGAGCGGGTGCGTGCTGCGCTCCAGAACAGCGGCCTCGAGTTCCCTTTCAACAAGCGCATCACCGTGAATCTGGCGCCGGCCGACCTGCCCAAGGAAACCGGCCGCTTCGACTTGCCCATCGCGCTCGGCATCCTGGCGGCCAGTGGACAGATCGACACCGCCTTGCTCGGGCGCTACGAGTTTGCCGGCGAGCTGTCGCTCTCCGGTGAATTGCGCCCGGTGCGTGGCGCCTTGGCGATGGGCCTGGCGCTCAAACGCCGCGAGGGGTCGGTGCCGCGTGCGCTGGTGCTGCCGCAGGGCAGCGCGCAGGAGGCTGCGCTGGTCGAGGGGCTGCCGATCTACGGCGCGGGCCATCTGCTCGAGGTCGTGCAGGCGCTGTTGCCCGGCGATGCGGCGCAGCGAGGTGAGCTGGTGCGGGCGCAAGCCAGGCTGTCGGCGGTCGCCGAGGCGCTGCCCGACCTGCGCGAGGTGAAGGGCCAGGCCGGCGCCAAGCGCGCCCTCGAAGTGGCGGCGGCCGGGGCCCACAGCCTCTTGATGATGGGGCCACCCGGCACTGGCAAGTCGATGCTGGCCCAGCGGTTTGCCGGCCTGCTGCCGCCGCTCACGCAAGATGAAGCGCTGGAGTCGGCGGCGGTGCTGAGCCTGTACCACGGCTTCTCGCCCGATCGGTGGCGGGTGCGCAACATCCGCGCGCCGCACCACGGTGCGTCGGCCGTGGCACTGGTCGGCGGTGGCTCGCCGCCGCGCCCGGGCGAGATCTCGCTGGCCCACCACGGGGTGCTGTTTCTCGATGAGCTGCCCGAGTTTCCGAGAGCGGCGCTGGAAGCCTTGCGCGAGCCGATGGAGACCGGCCGCGTCACCATCTCGCGCGCCGCGCGGCAGGCCGAGTACCCTGCGTCCTTCCAGTTGATCGCGGCGATGAATCCCTGTCCGTGCGGACACCTCGGCAGCCCGCTTCGGACCTGCCGGTGCACGCCCGATGGGGTGTTGCGCTACCAGGGCCGGCTGAGCGGGCCTTTGCTCGACCGCATCGACCTGCAGATCGAAGTGCCGGCCGTTGCGCCCGACACGCTGGCGTCGGCGCCCGATGGGGAACCGAGTGCGCAGGTGGCCGAGCGTGTGCAGGCGGCGCGGGAGACGGCGCTGTCACGCCAGGGCTGCACCAACGCCCGCCTGAGTGGGTCGGCGATCGATGCGCATTGCGCGCTCGGGGACGCGGAGACGCGGCTGCTGCAGGGCGCCTCGGCGCGCTTGGGCTGGTCGGCGCGCAGCTACCACCGCGTGCTGCGGGTCGCGCGCACGGTCGCCGACCTCGCGGCCAGCCCGGTGATCCGGGTGCCGCACCTGGCCGAAGCGATCCAGTACCGGCGCCTGCTCATGGCGCCGGCCTGAACTTCAGCCCTTGGCCGGACGCGGCTTCAACTCGTTGCCCTGCACTTCGACCCGTGCGCCCACGGCGGGCGCCGTGGTCTGTGTGACGGTGCGGGTGCTGCCGTCGTCCATGCGCAGCTGCACCTGGTAGACGGTGGTGCTGCGGGCGTGTTTCTCGATCTCGTGGCCGGCGAGGCCGCCGCCGACGGCGCCCAGCACGGTCATGGCCTTCTTGCCGTTGCCGTTGCCGATCTGGTGGCCCACGACGCCGCCGACGACCGCGCCGCCGACGGCACCGAGACCCGTGGCTTCGCCCTTCTGCTTTTCGGCCTTCACGCTTTCGACGGTGCCGCAGTGCGCGCAGGTCACGGTGTTGGTCTGCTTGGGCGCGGCGGTTGTTTTCGCGGGTGCGGCCTTCGTCGCGGACACCGGCACCGGCTGGGCCGGCGCGGGGGTGTCGTTCGGGCTCTTCATCAGCGCGGCGGCCAGGGCGCCGACGCCGAGCAGGCTCAGGCCGCCGGCAACCCACCAGACGATGGGATTGGCGCTCGGGCGTGCAACGGCGCCGGGGGCGAGCGGTTCGGACAAGGAGGTGCTGCTGTTCATAGGAGGTGTGAAGAAAAGATCAGGCTCTCATGAACCCGAGGTCACGCTGGAAGTTCCGCAGGTTGGGGAACACCGCGTCGAGGTTGCTCTCGGACACGCCGAACCACCTGCCGATCGTGGCGCCGATCTGGTCGACCGAGACACCGGGCAGGAAGCTGCCGGAGCCCACCTCGTCGTTGTGGTTCAAGCCCACCTGCGGGAAGCGGCCGTAGATCTCTTTGCCGTTGACCGCGCCGCCGTAGACGAAGTGGTGCGCACCCCAGCCGTGGTCGGTGCCGTCGCCGTTGGTGGTGAAGGTGCGGCCGAAGTCGGAGCCGGTGAAAAGCGTCACGCTTTCGCGCAGGCCCAGCGTGCCGAGCACGGTGTCGAAGTAGCCGATGGCGTGCGACAGGCGCGCCATCAGGTCGGCCTGGCCGCGGTTCTGGTTGTCGTGGGTGTCGAAGCCGCCCATGCTGACGAAGAACACCTGCCGCTGCACGCCGAGGTTGCCGCGTGCCGCGATGATGCGCGCGACGGCCTGCAGCTGCTGCGCGAGGTTGTTGTTGGCGGCGACGCCGGTGGAGGGCGGGACGTACTGCGACGGCGCGGCCACCAGGGCGTTGGCGTTGGTGAACTCCTGCTGGAACTGCGCCTGTGCATCGATCGAGCGCTTGGTGATGTTGGTCTGCTCACGGCCGAGCAGGTGCGACACGGAGTTGGGGTCGCCGTTGGCCGTGATGAGGTTGCGGTAGGCGGTGGCGGCGGCTGCCGAGCCGAAGAGGCTGCCGGTGATGCCGCCCACTGCCGTGGCGCCGCCGGTGCCGATCTGGTACTGGAAGATGTTCTGCCCGGCCATGAACACCGCATTGCTGTTGACCGAGATGCTGGTGAACACGGTGTTGGTGTTGCTGCCGGCCATGAGGTCGCCGAAGCGGCCGCCCCAGCCCACCCGTGCGCCTTCGGGGCCGAGGGCCTGCCAGGTCGACTGCTGGTCGTTGTGCGAGAAGAGCTTGGCGGGCCGCGGGCGCGAGGCTGAATTGGCCTGGTACTCGGCCTTGGTCATCGGGAAGATCAGCGGGCCTGCGTTGGCGATGACGGCCAGGCGGCTGCCGGTGGGGGCGTTGAACAGCGTCTGCATCTCCGTCATCGACGGGTGCAGCGCAAAGCTGCGGGTGTTGTTGACCGGCGAGGCGGTGAAGTTCGGGCTGAGCGGCAGCACGCCGCCGAGCGCCGCCGGCGAGGCGCGTGCGGCCGTGGGGTCGGGGGCGGTGCCCACCGGGCGCAGCGCGATCGGGTCGGTGCCGGTGGCGCGCACGGTCTGGTAGGCGCTCCACGACGCGGTGTCGGTGGGCAGCACCATGTTGGCCGAGTCGTTCCCCCCATAGAGGAAGAGGCAGACGATGGCCTTGTAGCCGGGCGCGGTCTGTGCCACCGCGGCGTTCATCGTCGCGAGGTTGAGCGCGAAGGGCAGCCCGGCGGGGCCCACCGTGCCCGAGAGGATGGCGGCGCGGCGGAGGAACTCGCGGCGGGAGGCGTGGTCGTGTCGCATGTCGGTCTCCCTCTTATTTCTGCACCAGGTAGTCCGGCGAGGCCATCGTCAGGAGGATGGCGATGAACACACGCTCGCGGCGTGCGGTATCGATGTTGGTCTGGTTGGTCGCCGGGATGCTGCGGCTGGTGACGGCGGCGATCACCTGGTCGCGGTGGGCCGTGCTCATTTGGCCCGACATCAGGAGCCAGTTCAGCCGGTCGACGAGCGCGGTGGCGTTGTCGGCGATCGCGGTCTCTGCGCTGAAGTCGAGCTGGATGTCGCGGCCGGCGTTGACCGTGAGCCAGGTGCCGCGCAGGTAGTTGAGGTAGCCGGCGACCGACACCTCGTTGGCCAGCTGCAGCTCTGGCGCGACCAGGCCCGCGGTGGCCGCGGCGCTGTTGGGCGGCGTGAAGCCGGGGCGGTAGAAGTTGAAGACCGAGGGCGAGCGCATCGCCGTCTGGCTGAGGCGGCTGGCAGGGTCGTCGGTGTTGTCGATGCCGGTCCAGTTGCCGGTGGTTGAGCGGGCCTTGAACGCACGCAGGAAGTGCGACAAGCGCAGCAGCGGCTCGCGCACCTTGCCGTAGCTCGGGCTCGACAGGTCGGGGTTGCGCGCCTCGGGGTCGAGCAGGATGGCGCGCCACACCGCCTTCATGTCGCCGCGCACGCCGCGGCCGTTGTTGTTGAAGGCCGAGGCCACGCGGCCCACGTAGGCCGGGCTCGGGTTGCTGGTGACCATGCGCTGGATCAGCAGCTTGCCGATGAAGGGGCCGACGTTCGGGTGGTTGAAGATCGTGTCAAGCGCGATGCGCAGGTCGCCGTCCGCATCAGCGGTGGCGTTGGCTGCGATTGTCTGCCCGAGGAAACGCTTCTCGCTGGTGGAGTGGAAGGCGTTGTAGGCCTGCATCGGTTGCCAGTCGCGGTCGGGGTGGGCGTCGGCGCCGCCGAAGCGGCGGTTGGTGCGGTCGGCGAGGTTGGGGCCGGCGTACCAGCTGAAGCCAGTGAAGACCTTGGCCAGGCCCTGGATGTCGGCGTGGGTGTAGGTCTCGGTCTCGGTGCCGCCGCGCAGCGTGCCGTCGTTGTTCAGCTCGTACAGGCCGATCGAGAACAGCTGCATGATTTCGCGCGCATAGTTTTCGTCGGGCACCCGGCCGGTGGCGGGGTTCTCCTTCTGGTTGCGCATGTGGGTCAGGTAGATGCCCATCATCGGGTGCAGGCTCACGCGCTCCAGCAGGTCCCGGTAGTTGCCGAAGGCGTGCTCGGCCAGCATGTCGTAGTACGAGGTCACGCCGCGCGGGTTGTTGGCCAGCGTGCTGTCGGCGAACGAGATCACGAAGATCTGCGACAGCGCGAAGGCGGCGCGCTGGCGCAGCTGATCGTCGCGCGAGAGCGCCTGGGCCCAGTAGCTCTCGCGGAACTGCGCTGCGCTCGGGTCCTGCATCGCGGCTTCGAGGCCGGCATCGCGCCGGTCGTAGTGCGTGCGGTGCGGCAGGCGCGGCAGGTTGAACTGCGCTTCGATCCACGCGGCGAAGCTGGTGCGCGTGAGTGCGTTGATCGACGCTTCGGTCGGGCCGTAGCTGGCTTGCGCGAGGAATCGCGCTGCCTCGTTGCGAGTGGGCGCCGGGCCGTTGTTGGCAGGCGTCTGCTGCTCGTCGTTTTCCTTGCCGGCGCCGCAGGCGACGACGAGTGCCGCCATCACCACCACCAGGCTGGTGCGCATGCGCTGTTTCAGCCAGGCACCTGCGCTCGGGTGCTTCTTCTCAAGATGAGTGCTGTCCACGATCCCCTCCGCGTGTCGTCATGTCTGACGCTTGCCGCGGATTGTTTGGGGCACTCAGTCTCGAAAAGCGTGAATTGTTGGCAATCTGCGTGCCACTTACCTCTCGCAACAGGGCAAATGGTGTCGATTCATGCACGACTTGCGCGAGGTTGCATCGTCTGTAAGCGGATGCAAGCCCGGCCGTGCTGCGTCACGACAGCAAAGGTGCGAGCGAGCGTTCGGCCTGCTTCTCATCCATCTGGTTGCGCGCCGCCCAGTCCTTGAGCTGGTCGTCGCCGATCTTGCCGACGTTGAAGTAGGTCGCCTCCGGGTGGGCCATGTAGAAGCCGCTCACGCTGGCCGCAGGCGTCATCGCCAGGCTTTCGGTCAAGCCCATGCCGATGTCTTCGCACTGCAGCACGCGGAACATCTCGCGCTTGACCGTGTGGTCGGGGCAGGCCGGGTAGCCCGGTGCGGGGCGGATGCCGCGGTACTTCTCGGCGATCAGCTCTTCGTTGGAGAGCGACTCGTCGGCGGCAAAGCCCCAGAGTTCCTGGCGCACGCGCTGGTGCATGCGTTCGGCAAAGGCTTCGGCCAGCCGGTCGGCCAGGGCCTTCAGCATGATCGCGCTGTAGTCGTCGTGGTCGTCGAGGAATTGCTTCTCTTTCTTCTCGCAGCCGATGCCGGCAGTCACGGCGAAGAGGCCGATGTGATCGGCCTTGCCCGAGCCCTTGGGCGCGATGAAGTCGGCGAGGCAGCGGTTGGGCCGAGCCACACCGTCGATCACCGGGCGCTCCGTCTGCATGCGCAGGCCATGCCAGGTCATCAGCACTTCGCTGCGGCTCTCGTCGGTGTAGATCTCGATGTCGTCGTCGTTGACGCTGTTGGCCGGGTAGAGGCCGATCACGCCATTGGCGGTGAGCCAGCGGCCCTTGGTGATGCGGTTGAGCATGCTCTGGCCGTCGCCATACACACGGCGTGCCGACTCGCCCACGATCTCGTCCGTGAGGATGGCGGGATAGGGGCCGGCCAGGTCCCAGGTCTGGAAGAAGGGCGCCCAGTCGATGCACTTGGCGAGTTCGGCCAAGTCGTAGTTCTTGAAGAGGCGGCGGCCGGTGAACTTCGGCGCCGGCGGGTTGTACGCGGCCCAGTCGATCGGCGTCTTGTTGGCGCGCGCCTTCTGCAGCGAGACCAGCGGCGTGGCCTTCTTGTTGGCGTGCTGGTGGCGCACCCGCTCGTAGTCGGCGTTGAGGTCGGCGATGTAGGCCGCGGCCTTTTCATCCGACAGCAGGTCGCTGCACACGCTCACGCTGCGGCTCGCATCGGGCACGTAGACCACCGGGCCTTCGTAGTGCGGCGAGATCTTCACCGCGGTGTGCACGCGGCTGGTGGTGGCGCCGCCGATCAGCAGAGGGATCTTCTTCACGCGGAAGTAGTCGTCGCGCTGCATCTCGCCGGCCACGTGCTGCATCTCTTCGAGGCTGGGCGTGATGAGGCCGGAGAGGCCGATGATGTCGGCGCCTTCGACCTTGGCGCGGGCGAGGATGTCCTGGCACGGGACCATCACCCCCATGTTGACCACCTCGAAGTTGTTGCACTGGAGCACGACGGTGACGATGTTCTTGCCGATGTCGTGCACGTCGCCCTTGACCGTCGCGATGACGATCTTGCCCTTGGGCTTGGCCTCGCCGCCGGCATCGACCAGCGCCTTCTTTTCTTCCTCGATGTAGGGCAGCAGATGGGCCACCGCCTGCTTCATCACGCGGGCACTCTTCACCACCTGCGGCAGGAACATCTTGCCCTGGCCGAAGAGGTCGCCGACGACGTTCATGCCGTCCATCAGCGGGCCTTCGATCACGTGCAGCGGGCGACCGCCCTCGGCCTTGATGAGCTGGTACACCTCTTCGGTGTCTTCGGTGATGAAGTCGTTGATGCCATGTACCAGCGCGTGGCTCAGGCGCTCACGCACCGGCTTCGCGCGCCAGGCGAACTTGGCGCTGTCGTCCTTGGCCGCGCCCTTGGCGGTTTCGGCGATCTCGACCAGGCGCTCGCCGGCGTCAGGGCGGCGGTTCAGCACCACGTCTTCCACCCGTTCGCGCAGCGTCGGCTCCAGGTCGTCGTACACGCCCACCATGCCGGCGTTGACGATGCCCATGTCCATGCCGGCCTTGATCGCGTGGTACAGGAACACGGTGTGGATCGCCTCGCGCATCGGGTCGTTGCCGCGGAAGCTGAAGCTCACGTTCGACACGCCCCCGCTGACCTTGGCGCCCGGCAGGTTCTGCTTGATCCAGCGGGTGGCCTCGATGAAGTCGACCGCGTAGTTGTTGTGCTCCTCGATGCCGGTGGCAATCGCGAAGATGTTGGGGTCGAAGATGATGTCTTCAGGCGGGAAGCCGACCTCGTCGACGAGGATGCGGTACGCGCGCTCGCAGATCTCGATCTTGCGCTCGAAGGTGTCGGCCTGGCCTTTCTCGTCGAAGGCCATCACGACGGCGGCGGCGCCGTAGCGACGCACGAGCTTGGCCTGGTGCTTGAAGGCGTCGACCCCTTCCTTCATCGAGATCGAGTTGACGATGCCCTTGCCCTGGATGCACTTGAGGCCGGCTTCGATCACCTCCCACTTCGAGCTGTCGACCATGATCGGCACCCGCGCGATCTCGGGTTCGGAGGCGATCAGGTTCAGGAAGCGCACCATCGACGCCTTCGCGTCGAGCATGGCCTCGTCCATGTTGACGTCGATCACCTGCGCGCCGTTCTCGACCTGCTGGCGCGCCACCGCCAGTGCTTCCTCGAACTGGCCATTGAGGATCATGCGCGCGAAGGCCTTGGAGCCGGTGACGTTGGTGCGCTCGCCGATGTTGACGAAGAGCGTGCCCTCGCCGATCGTGACCGGCTCCAGACCGGAAAGCTTCATGGGCGGGACGTTGTGTGGAGCGGCAGCGGTCATGGCGTGGGTTCGAATGGAACACCGCATGCGCCGTGGTGCTCACCCGCGGCGCATGCGCGCGATCGGGGAATCGGTGGCATGCAGGGGCGAGCGTCGTTGCGAGCTTCCAAGCCTGGCGGCGCTGGCTTTCGAGGGAAAGCCGGGCGCCGTCGCAACGCTCCTTGGAAGCGGCGGATTTTAGACGTCGGCCACCCCGGGCGATAGCCGCACAACGCGACTTTGTGGCACCTTCACCTCGTTACAAAGGGTCGCGGCCTCCCTGAACCGAGTGGGGTCACCGAGGTTCCAATCGCCGCTCGTCACCAAAATCGATTCCCACCATGACGCTCTCCCGCTCGCCGTGCTTTCGCCCGCTTCCCCTGCTGCTGACGGTGCTCGCCGCCGGTTTCGCCGCAGGCTGCGGCTCGCCGCCGCCCAAACCCGTGCCGCCGGTTGCGGCCGCGGTGCCCGGCTCAGCGGCAGGTCCGGTCTATGGCAAGGGCACGAGCGAGGGCAAGGGTTTCTCGCCGCAGATGGAAGCGGCCGAGCGGCAGCTGACGAGCGCCATGAGCGGCACCGGCGTCTCGGTGGCCCGCACCACCGACGAGCGCATCTGGATCACGCTGCCGGGCGACCTGACCTTCCAGCCCAATCGCTCGGCGCTGAAGCCCACTGCGACGGCGGTGCTCGACAAGATCGTGCTCTCGCTGCGTGGCCTGCCGACGGCCGACCTGCGCATCGTCGGCCACACCGACGCCAAGGGCGCCGCCGCGGCCAACGACGCGCTCTCGCTCGACCGCGCCGCGAGCACGCGCGACTGGCTGGTGGCGCGCGGCATGTCGCCGGTGCGCATCGCCGTGGCGGGCCGGGGCTCGCGCGACCCGCTGGCCAGCAACGACGACGAGACGGGGCGGGCGACCAACCGGCGTGTCGAGATCCTGGTGGGCGAGAAGCCGCGCGTCAGCGCGGCCACTGCGAAGTAAGCCCGGGCTGCGGCTCAAGTTCGACGCACGGGCGTCGAAATCCCAAGCAGAGTGCCCGGCTCGGGCATCCCGTTTGAGCGACCCATGCCCGTCATCCAGCTGCCTCCCGAGATCCTGCGCACCGGCCATCCGGCGCCGGTGTCGGTGCGCGACGCCACCGGCCACCTGCTGCTGGCCAAGGGCGTGATGGTGGCCACCGAGGAGCAGCGCCAGCGGCTGGTGTCGCGTGCGCTTTACGTCGACGAAGCTCGAAGGTGACCTGCTCAAGCGGGCACTTGCCGGCAAGCTCGATTCCATGCTGCGCCAGAACGCCAAGCTCGGTCACATGGCGCGTGCTGAAGTGGGCGAGGTGGTGATGGGCGCAAGCGGCCCGGCAGCGGTTGCGGTCGATCCGCTCACCGCCTGGGCCAACCTGCAGATGCGCGGGCGGGCGCTGTTGCAGACGCCGGCGCCGGCCGACTTCCTCGCGCGGCTCGACAAATTCCAGGCCGAGGTGCTGGCGCTGACCGAGGCCGATGCCGACCTCGCCCTGCTGCTGCTGGTGCAGGCCACCTCCAGCGATGCCCACCACTACAGCGTCACGCACGGCCTGCTGGTGGCCGTGCTGTGCGAACGTGCGGCGCGCCAGCTCCCCTCGTTCACACCCGAGATGCGGCACTCGCTGCGCTGCGCGGCGCTGACGATGAACATCGCGATGACCTCGCTGCAGGACCAGTTGGCCCTGCAGGACGAACCCCCGGCGCCGCAGCAGCGTGCGCTCATCGACAGCCACGCCGGCCGCACCGTCGCCTGCCTGCGCCAGGCCGGCGTGACCGATGCCCTGTGGCTGGAAGCGGTGGAACACCACCACGCCACGACACCGGGCCCCTTGGCCGGCCAGAGCGCCGGCCTGCAACTCGCGCGGCTGCTCCAGCGCGCCGACATCTTCTCGGCCCGCTTGAGCATGCGCCGAGCGCGCCCGGCGCTGGCCGCCTCGGCCGCGATCAAGGCCGCCTACCTCGATGAACACCAGCAGGCCGACGAAGCCGGCACCGCCATCATCCAGGCCACCGGCATCTACCCGCCGGGCAGCTTCGTGCGCCTGTCGAGCGGGGAACTCGCGGTGGTGCTGCGCCACGGCGCGCACGCCAAGGCGCCCAAGGTGGCGAGCATCGTCAGCAAGAGCGGCACGCCGCTCGTGGAGCCCACGGTGCGCGACACCCGCCTGCGCCCGCACGACGTGGTCGGCGGCGTCGCCCCACACGAGGTGAGGGTGCGGCTCAACATGGAAAAGCTGCTGGCGCTCGCCTGACGTCATTCCCGCGAAGGCGGGAATGACGGCGGTGCGTCAGGCGGCGACCAAGCCGCTGAACAGCGGATCGTGCTTCGCCCGCGGCCGATAGGCCGACACCTTCTTCGCGATTTCCGCAATGTGCGCTGGCGTCGTGCCGCAGCAGCCGCCCGCGATGTTGAGGAAGCCCGACTTCGCGAACTCTTCCAGCAGCCCGCCGGTGATCTCGGGGGTCTCGTCGAAACCGGTGTCGCTCATCGGGTTGGGCAGGCCGGCGTTGGGGTAGCAGCTGATGTAGGTGTCGCCGGCCACCTTCGACAGCTCCTCGATGTACGGCCGCATCAGCGCCGCACCGAGCGCGCAGTTGAGGCCTACCGCGATCGGCCTGGCGTGGCGCACGCTGTGCCAGAAGGCCGTGACGGTCTGGCCGGAGAGGATGCGGCCCGACGCGTCGGTCACGGTGCCGGAAATGATGACCGGCAGGCGCTGCCCGGTCTCTTCCATCAGTTCATCCAGCGCAAAGACCGCCGCCTTGGCGTTCAGCGTGTCGAAGATGGTCTCGACGAGGAAGAGGTCGACCCCGCCTTCGAGCAGTGCACGCGCCTGCTCGAGGTAGGCCTCGCGCAGCTCGTCGAAGGTGATGTTGCGCGCGCCCGGGTCGTTGACGTCGGGGCTGATGCTCGCGGTGCGCGGCATCGGGCCCAGCGCGCCGGCGGCGAAGCGGGGCTTGTCGGGGGTGCTGTACTTGTCGCAGGCCTCGCGGGCCAGTTTGGCGGCGGCGAGGTTGAGCTCGCGCACCAGGTGGCCGAGCGCGAAGTCGTCTTGCGCGACGGTGGTGGCGCCGAAGGTGTTGGTCTCGATGATGTCGGCGCCGGCCGCGAGGTACTGCTCGTGGATCTCGCGGATCACCTCCGGCTGCGTGATCACCAGCAGGTCGGAGTTGTTCTTCAGGTCCTTGCCGTGCTCCTTGAAGCGCTCGCCGCGAACCTGCTCCTCGGTGAGCTTGTAGCGCTGGATCATCGTGCCCATCGCGCCGTCGAGGATGGCGATGCGGTTCTTGAGGATCTCGGGCAGCGCCTGGGCGCGGGTGTAGGCAGTCGGGGCGTTCATGCCCTCGATTGTAGAAACCGTGTCAAGTCCCGGCGCTGTTGGCCGCTTCGGCCGGCAGGATCGACTGTGGCAGGGTGTCGCCGAAGAGCGAGGGCCGGAAGTCCAGCGCCCTCGGCCCTTCGTCGTTCATGGCCCACAGCATCAGCGCATCGGCCGGCATGGGCTTGGCGAAGAGGTAGCCCTGCAGCTCGTTGCAGCCCAGCTGGCGCAGGATCTCCTGCTGCTGCTCGGTCTCCACCCCTTCGGCCACGACCTTGAGGCCGAGCGCCTGTGCGAGCTTGACCACCGCGTCGACGATAGCGCGTGCGTCAGCGCTCGATTCGAGGTCGAACACGAAGCTGCGGTCGATCTTCAGCTCCTCGGCCGCCAGCTGCCGCAGGTACGACAGCGATGAATAGCCAGTGCCGAAGTCGTCGATCGACAGGTGCACGCCGATCGCCGACAGGCGCTCGATCACCTGCAGCGTGACCCGCGTGTCGTCCATTGCGGCCGACTCGGTGATCTCGCAGGTGAGCAGCGCCGGGTCGATGTGGTGGCGCTCCAGGGCGCCGAGGATGCGCTCGACCAGGTCGGCCTGGCGCAGTTGGTGCACCGAGAGGTTGATCGCCACGCGCATGCGCAGACCCTTGTCGCGCCAGGCGCGGATCTGCCGGCACACCTCTTCGATCAGCCAGTTGCCCAGTGAGTTGATGACGCCGTAGCGCTCGGCCAGCGGAATGAAGATGTGCGGGCCCACCATGCCGCGCTGCGGGTGCTTCCAGCGCATCAGCGCCTCGGCGCCGGTGATCTGGCCGCTCGGCGCGTGGATCTTCGGCTGGTAGTGCAGCATGAGTTCGTTGTTGGCGATGGCGCGGCGCAGGTCCTGCAGCAGCTCCACCTGGTCGCGCGAGCCGGCCACCATGCGCTCTTCGAACACCGCGTGGCTGGCGCCCCCGGTGCGCTTGGCATGGCGCATGGCCGCGGCGGCATGGGCGATCAATCGGGTGGCGCTGCCGTGATCGGGGTAGATCGCCACGCCCACGGTGCACGAGACCGAGATCTCGTGGTCGTCGATGCGACAGGGCTCGTTCATGCTGTCGAGGATGCGCCCCACCATGTGGGTCGCGTCCTGCTGGGTCGGGTTGCCTTCGAGCATCAGCACGAACTCGTCGCCGCCGGCGCGGGCGATTACGTCGTTCGCACTCGCCGTCTTGCGCAGGCGTTGGGCCACTTCGCGCAGCACCGCGTCGCCGGTCGACTGGCCGAAGGATTCGTTGACCGCCTTCAGCCCGTCGACGTTGAGAAACACCAGCGCCAGCCGGTGCTTCTGGCGGTCGGCGCGCACGGCGGCGACCTGCAGGGCTTCTTCCACCATCGAGCGGTTGGGCAACTCGGTCAGGCGGTCGGTCTGGGCGGCGCGTTTCACCTCATCGCGGGTGCGCCTGAGCAGGCGGCGAAAGCGGCCCTCCAGCACCGAGGTCATCAAGAGCAGCGCCAGCAGTGCCGGCACGCCGAGCGCCGCGAGGGCCGCCACGGTGGCCGGCGTGGTGCGGCTGGCCGCGAACGACAGCGTGAGCAGCGGGACCGACGCCGCGTGCAGCACGGCGGCGTTGCCGATGGAGATGGCGCCACCCAGGCCGAGGGCCACGCAGGCCTGCCACATGAGGCCGAGTTGCGAGCGGCGGCGCCGCTGTTCGGCCACGATGCTGAGCGCCACGCCGGCGAAGAGGCTGGCGGCCACGGCGCCACCGGCCAGCAGTGTGAAGTTCCAGTGCGGCGCGGGGGTCAGCTGCAAGGCCAGCAGGCCCAGCATCGGCACCGCGCAGGCGCCCAGGCCGAGCGCCACGGCCGCGAACACGACCCGGCCCGGCCCGAGCTGCGGACGTGCACTCATGTGCACGCCGACCATCGAGCTCACCAGGGCCAGCACGAGCGAGGCGACCACCCAGCCGCCGTGGTAGCCCATCGCGAAGGGCAGCGGCTCGTTGGCGACGGCGATGAAGTGCGCGGCCCAGGTGCCGGACCCCAGCGCCACGGCCGAGGCCATCGCGGCGCGCAGCGCCGTCGACGCATGGCGCGACGACACCCCGCGTGCGAGATCGAGCGCCACGTACGCGGCGAACATGGCCATCGCTGCAGAGGCGGCCCACAGCTCGGCGCGAAACCTCCACGTCAGAAAAGCCTCGTCCATCAAGTCCTCGGGAACTCCGTTGTTCGGTTCTTATCGGCCGTCGGCGCGCAAAGCTTGATGCGGGCAAGCGTCTGTGCGCCGTGACGGATGTCTCGTTTGGGCGCCGGGTCGCCGCCGCTCAGTGCAGGAAACCGATGTCGCGGCGCCGGCGCACCTCGGGCTTGACCCGGTGCTCGGCTTCCAGTTGCGACAGGAACTCATCGGGCGAAAACGCCACGCCCAACACGTCGACCTGGCGCTTGACGGCCGCGAAGTCGCCCGGCGCGAGCGCGTCCAGCTTGTGCAGCCGGGCGGTCTGCTCGCCTGTGAGCTGCGTGGCGTCGCCTTCCAGCGCCTCGATCACGAACATGCGCTCGCGCTGCTCGGGCAGCAGTGGCAGGAAGCGGATCTTGAAGCTGAAGCGGCGCAGCGCGGCTTCGTCCAGCTCGTCGAAGAGGTTGGTGGTGCAGATGAAGACGCCGGCAAAGCGCTCCATGCCCTGCAGCATCTCGTTGACCTCGGTGACCTCGTAGTTGCGTTCGGCCAGGCGCCGGCTGCGCAGGAAGCTGTCGGCTTCGTCGAGCAGCAGCACCGCGTTCTCGGACTGCGCCTCCTCGAACATGCGCGCCATGTTGGCCTCGGTCTCGCCAACGAACTTGCTCACCAGGTCGGAGGCCTGACGCACCAGCAGCGGCCGCGCGAGCGACTCGGCAATGTGCTCGGCCAGCGCCGTCTTGCCGGTGCCCGGCGCGCCGTGGAAGCACAGCGTGCCGTGGCCCTTGCGACGCAGCGCATCCACAATGCGCGGCAGCTCGAAACGCGATTCGGTGTGCACCAGGCTCAGGTCGTACTGGGTGACGATGCGGCGTGCCGGGCGCTCGTGGCCGTGGCTGCCGAGCGCCTTGTCGGCGTTCACCAGCTGGCGCTCGATCAGGGCTTCGATGCCGGGGCCTTGCGCCTCGTCGGCCGCCAGCTTGGCGAACTTGACCGCGGTGCGCACCTGCGCCGGCGTGAGCGCGCGCCGCTCGGCCAGCCGTGCGATGAAGTCCGTCGACACGTCGACCCCGTCGAGCGCCTTGGTCACCAGCGCCTCGCGTGCACCGGGCGGCGGGCTCTTCAGTTCGAGGTGGTACTGGAAGCGGCGGCGGAACGCCGGGTCGATCTGCTCGATGCGGTTGGTGACCCAGATCACCGGCACCGGGTTGGTCTCGAGGATCTGGTTGACCCAGGCCTTGCCGCTCACGCTGCCCGAGACGGCGCCGTCGCCGGTGTCGAGCCGCGCCATCAGCTGGGCGGCGTCGGTCGAGATCGGGGGAAGACGTCTTCCACCTCGTCGAAGAGCAGGGCGACCTGCGGGCTGCCCTTCAGGAACACCTGGCTGATCTGCAGCGAGCGGTAGCGGTCGCGGCCCGACAGCGAGTTGCCGTCGCGGTCGGCGTATTCCACCTCGTAGAGCTGCAGCCCGGCGGCCTGCGCGGCCACCTTGGCCAGCTCGGTCTTGCCGGTGCCGGGCGGGCCGTAGAGCAGCACGTTGACCCCGGCCGACTTGCGTGCCACCGCGTTGCGCAAGAGCGAGGTCAGCACCTGCTGGTCGTCGCCGACGAAATGGAAATCGGCCGCCGTCAGCTCGCTCTTGGTGGCCGGGCGGGTGAAGACCGCCATCAGGTCGGACGGGCCTTCGTAGTGGCGCATCAGCACCGGCGGCAGCTGCTCGCTCACCTTCATCAGGTCGGCGAGGTCGGTGATGTTGTGTTCGGAGATGAGGTTCTCGACCATGCCGGTGCGTTCGAGGCGCGAGCCGGCGCGCAGGGCCTCGGCCACGTCCTGCTCGTTGACGCCGGCCACCGCGGCAATCGCGGCATAGGCCTCCTGCGCGTTGGAGACCTTGAACTCGACCAGCAGGCCGCGAAGATCACGTTGATAGCGCGCGAGTGTGCCGTAGAGCAGCAGCGCACGCTCGGCGGGGTTGAGCTGCAACAGGCCGGCGAGCGCGTCGATGTTTTTCTCGACGAGGGTCGACTCCTTCTTCAGGCTGCGGTCAAGCCAGTCGGCCGTGGCGCCCAGCACCGAGAGCAGGTCTTTCGGGGCGTCCTTGATGTATTCGTCGATGTAGAAGAAGAGCGTGCCTTCTTCGTAGGGGCCGTTCCAGGCGCCGTGACGCTGCATGAAGGCGGCGTCGGTGAGCGACTCGTGGCCGTTCCAGTGTTCGTTGCCCTTGCAGCGCTTGTTGAGGAAGCTGCGCAGCCGCGCCAGCACGGTGGCCGGCCACACCAGGTGCTTGCCGGTGAGCGCGAGCAACCCGTTCCAGTCTCGCCGCACGTTGAAGCGACCGGCGTGCCGCACCGTCAGCGTGAGCACGAACTGGGAGCACATGCGGTCGAGCACCGGCGCCTCTTTCAGGCCGGGCGACAACACCATTCGTGCGTCAGGGTGACCGGTCGCCATCGGACGGAACTCCCGCGGGAAAAGACTGCGCAGCCATCTTGGCGCACGCTGCGCCAGGATGGCAAGTCCTTTTCAAGCCCGGGAGTCGCCGCCGGTGTTCAGTGCATCACGAGCGGGTGCTGCATCAGCGACGCGTAGCGTGCGATGTAGTCGTCGATCTCTTCTTCCGAAGGCTCGCCGACCTCGATCAGCGCCTCGACCCCGAGCTTGAAGCTCTCGGCCATCGCGCCCTCGATGAAGATCTCCTTGCGCGCGAACTTGTCGACGATCTCGTAGCCGCCGCGTGTCAGTGCGCCCGTGGAGCCCCCCTCGGTTGCCGCGGCGTCGACATGGGCCACATCGAACTGCAACACGGCGAAGTTGTCGGAGTTGTAGAGCATCTGCATGGAATCTCTCCTTCACCACCACCTCGGGGTGAAGCGTGCCGTTTCAAGCCATGCGGGATGCGCAGCCCTCAAGTCGGCGGTTGAGAGGATTGGAGCCTCAGATCCCAGCTGGAGTTCTCGGTTGTTTGTTTCGCGCGCACCGGCAGATAGTGCAGGCTCGGCGCCAGCCACACCTCCACACGCGTGTCATGGGGTTTGCGCGGCTCGCGCAGCAGTTTCACCGTCTTGACCGCGCCGTCGGGTGTGCTCACTTCCTCGGGGCCCTCGACCTGGAAGGCCCACACGTCGGAATCGCCCCGCGCCCCCACCACATGCAGCACGATGCGCGCCCCCGCCGCCACCCGCTTCGGCTCGGCCAGGGCGATGGCGGCCAGTTGCAGCATCCAGCTGAGCCGGTCCTGGCTGCCCTGCAGCAAGGGGAATTCCGCCGGGTTGCCCGAAAACGTGATCTTGCCGGCCTTGCGCTGGAAGTTGGCGGCCTGCTCGCCCCGGCCGCGGCGTTCGTCGGTGTAGCGCACGGGGGCAAGTCCGGCGCTGTCGATGCCGCCCTGGCTCGCGAGCGTGATGATGCGCATGCCGGCCACACGGCCCTCCAGCCGCGCCTCGTAGCTGTGGACGCTCGGGCGCCAGACCAGCTCGCCGCGGCCCGTCCAGCGGCCGTAGGTCAACTCGTAGCCGAGCGTCATCGGCGGCGGCAGCTTGGTGCGGTAGACGGGCACCTCGTCCTGGCCCACCTCGCCGCGGGCGACCGGCACCATCTGTGCCGCGTCGGCCGGCAGCGCGGCGGCCACCAGCACCGGGTCGTTGTGGATGACCACCGGCTCCTCGACGGCTTGAGGGGGTTCAGCTTTCACGGCGGGCGCGGTCACCGGTGCTTGGCGCGCGGGCGGTGCAGGTTTGGCGACCACCACGGGAGGAGGGTCGAGGGCGGGAGGCGCCGCGGGCGCCACGGTGCGCACCTGCACCGCCGGCCGAACGCCGGAGGGGTGATCCGCGCCCCACGCGACCGACAGCCGCTCCCATGCCAGACCATGCAGCAGGGCCACCCCCACCGCGAGGGCAAGCAGCGTGGGCGCGAGGCGGCGGGCTGGCGCAGACGAGGGTTGGATCATGCGAGGAGAGGCAGTGAGAAGAGAGGCAGTGCGAAGAGAGGTAGTGCGAAGAGAGGTAGTGCGAAGAGAATACGAAGCCCAGGCATCCTAGCCAAACGACAAGACCCCATGAAACTTGCAAGCTACAAAGACGGTTCGCGCGACGGGCAGCTGGTGGTCGTCTCGCGCGATCTCTCGATGGCGCACTACGCCAATGGCATCGCCACCCGCCTGCAGCAGGTGCTCGACGACTGGAACTTTCTCTCGCCGCAGCTCGAAGACCTCTACACCTCGCTTAACCACGGCCGCGCGCGCCATGCCTTCCCCTTCGACCCGAAGATGTGCATGGCTCCGCTGCCGCGCGCCTACCAGTGGGCCGATGGCTCGGCCTTCATCAACCATGTGGAGCTGGTGCGCAAGGCGCGCAACGCCGAGGTGCCCGAAAGCTTCTACACCGACCCGCTGATGTACCAGGGCGGTAGCGACGACTTCCTCGGCCCCTGCGACGACATCGTGGTGCCCAGCGAAAAGATGGGCATCGACTTCGAGGCCGAGGTGGCGGTCATCACCGGCGACGTGCCGATGGGCGCCACGCCCGACGAGGCGCTCGAAGGCATCCGCCTCTTGATGCTCGCCAACGACGTGAGCCTGCGCAACCTCATCCCCGCTGAACTGGCCAAGGGTTTCGGCTTCTTCCAGAGCAAGCCCGCCACCGCCTTCAGCCCGGTCGCGGTGACGCTCGACGAGGTGGGCGGCGCCTGGAAAGGCGGCCGCCTGCACCTGCCGCTGCAAAGCACCTGGAATGGCAAGCGTGTGGGCCTGTGCGACGCCGGCCCCGAGATGACCTTCCACTTCGGCCAGTTGATCGCCCACATCTGCAAGACGCGCAACGTGCGCGCCGGCAGCATTGTCGGCAGCGGCACGGTGAGCAACAAGGACTGGACCCACGGCTATTCGTGCGTGGCCGAGAAGCGCGCCATCGAGACCATCGAGCACGGCGAGCCCAAGACCGAGTTCATGAAGTACGGCGACACCATTCGCATCGAGATGAAGGGCATCGACGGGCAGACGGTGTTCGGTGCGATCGACCAGTCGGTGCGCGCGCCGATCCAATGACAGCCCCTCGTCCGATGGGTACATCAGCCGATCCCCCTTGGGGAACGGAGGCCGCGGCTCCATGCCCGCCTGCGCGGGCATGGACGGCCGGAGTGCGAGCCGCGTCTCGCGGCTCGCGCGGGCCGGCTTGGGAGCGGCCCGGAAGCTTCGGCCCGCGTACGCCTCATGAAGGAGTTCCCCCACACGCTGAAGATCGCCACCGTCTGGCTGGTGGTCGGGCTGGTGGTGTTCCTGGGCTTCCGCTACTTCGAGCATGAGCGCCAGCGCTCCAGCTTCCAGGTCACCCGCAACGGCGTGATCGAGATCCGCCGCGGGCCCGATGGCCACTACCACTGGCCGGGCGCCATCAACGGCCTGGCGGTCGACTTCCTGATCGACACCGGCGCCACCAGCACCGCGATGTCGCAGGCGATGGCGCGCCAGTTGTCGCTGCCGCCCCTGCGCAGCGTGCAGAGCCACACGGCCGGCGGCGTGGTGATGGGCGAGCTGGTGCGTGCCGACGTGGTGCTGCAAGGCGGGGTGCGCATCGAGCGCCTGGCGATCACCGCGCTCGCAGGGCTCGACGAACGCCCGCTGCTCGGCATGGATGTGATGGGCCGCCTGCGCTGGCAGCAGCGCGATGGGGTGCTGTCCATCCACACCGAGGCCTCGCCATGAGGCGTGTCGCGCGCTGGCTGGCGCTCCTCGGCGCCGCACTCGCCCTGCAGGCCCACGCGCAGCCGCCGACGGCCGACTGCCCGCCCACGGCCGCCCCCGGCGCCGAAGCGCTGGCCCGCGCCGGCGAACAGCCGCGCGACCGCGGCTTCCTCTGGCGCATCCGCAAGGACGGTCGCAGCTCGTGGCTGTACGGCACCATCCACGTCGGGCGGCTGGAGTGGCTGGTCCCGGGCCCCCAGGTGAGCCAGGCCCTGCGTGACAGCGACGTGGCCGCCTTCGAACTCGACTTCTCTGACAGCAGCCTGCTGCAGCGCCTGCAGGAAGGCCTGGCCGCTGCGGCGCGCGACCCGGCCGCGCCCGCGTTGCCCGAAGACTTGGCCCTGCGCCTGCGCCGCCAGCTGGAGCTGGCCTGTGCGCCGATGGCGCTGGAACAGGCCCTGCCGCCTGAAATGCTGGGCGCCACGCTGGCGGTGATGGCCGGCCGCCGCGACGGGCTCGATGCCCACTACGCCATCGACCCGGCGCTCGCGCAGTGGGCGCGGCGCGAGGGCAAGGAGGTCGTCTCGCTCGAAACACCCGAGCAGCAGATCGGGCTGATGCGCAGCAGCTCGGCCTCCGAGCTGCGCGAGAACCTCGACCGGATGCTGCGCGACCTCGAACAGGGCCGCGTGCGCCCGCTGCTGCGGCGGGTGGCTGGCGCCTGGGAGCAGGGGCGTGCGGCCGAGCTGGCGGGCTACCGCCGCTGGTGCGACTGCGCCCGCACGCCGCAGGAGCGCAAGGCGCTCAAGGCCCTGCTCGACGACCGCAACGGCCCGATGGCCGAGCGTATCGACGCGCTGCATCGCGGCGGCAAGACGGTGTTTGCGGCGGTCGGCAGCCTGCATCTGTTCGGGCCGGCGGCGCTGCCGAAGCTGATGGCCGCACGCGGCTACCAGGTGACCCGCGTCGAGCTGCAGCGCTGAGCCGCTGCGGGCTCGTCGGAGGGCTGTGCAGGCGCTGCGGCGCGTGCACAATGGCTTGGCACACCAAGCACCAAGGAGACAACAGCATGGCCGACACCGCTGCCAACTTCACCAAGCTCGTTCCGGGCTTCGACTTCCTGCAGGGTCTGGTCAAGAACGCCGGCTCCGCGCTGCCCAACATCGGCCAGTGGGTGGCACCCACGCTCAACCCCGAAGAGCTGGAAAAGCGCATCGAGGAGCTGCGCACCGTGCAGTTCTGGCTGGAGCAGAACGCTCGCATGCTGGGCGCCACCATCCAGGCGCTGGAAGTGCAGCGCATGACGCTCACCACCCTCAAGACGATGAACGTGCAGATGAATGACCTGCGCGATTCGCTCACCATCCGGCCTGCGGCCGCCCCTGCGCCCGAGGCCAAGCCGGCGGGCAAGGCGGCCGCCAAGTCCTCGCGCGCCAAGGGTGCACCGCCGCCACCGCCCGCGCCGCCGGCGGTCGACCCGATGCAATGGTGGGGGGCGCTCACCAAGCAGTTCACCGAGCTTGCCACCTCCGCGATGAAAGACAGCGCCACCGACGCCGCCAAGAACCTGGCCGGCGCGATGCTCAAGCAGTCGGTCGACGCTGCCGGCCAGACGATCAAGGCCGCCGCGTCGACGCCGGGCAAAGTGGTGCGCAAGGCCGCGAGTGCGGCGCGCAAACGGGCGCCCGCCAAGGCGCCCTGAACGCCCACGAGACCCGCACGATGAAACTCTTCGCCCATGCGCACGCGACGCACCCCGACTGGCGCATGGCGGTCGCGCTGGCGGCGGCGCAGATCGAGGCGCAACGGCACGATGCAGCCGGGCTGCACATCCACCAGCCGACGCTCGGCTGGGTCTACTTGAGCGACCACTACGCGCCGCAGGCGCAGGCGCTGCTGGCCGACCTGCAGCAGCGCTGGCCCGGCGTGGCCTGGGTGGGCGGCGTGGGCGTGGGCATCGCGGCCAATGGCGTCGAATACTTCGACGAACCGGCGGTGGCGCTGATGCTCACCGACCTGCCTCGCGAGCAGTTCAGCCTCTTCTCCGGGCGCAAGCCGCTGCGCCAGGCGCCGGCGGGCTTCGTGCCGGCCATCGCGCAAGTGCATGCCGACGGCCGCACCGAGGCCCTCGACGAACTGCTGCGCGACCTGAGCGGCGTCACCCAGACCGGTTACCTCTTCGGCGGCCTCGTCTCGGCGCGGAACCAGCCGCTGCACATTGCCGATGGTGTGTTCGAAGGAGGCCTCTCGGGCGTGGCCTTCGCGCCCGAGGTGGCGCTGGTGTCGCGCGTCACCCAAGGCTGCCAGCCGGTCGGGCCGGTGCGCCACGTGACCCGCGGCGAGCGCAACGTGGTGGCCGAACTCGACGGCGAGCCGGCGCTCGACTGCCTGCTGCGCGACCTGGGCGTGAGCGACCGCGAGCCGCGCGAGGCGCTGCCGCGCATCCGCGAGACGCTCGCCGGTCTGAACGACGCCAGCGACGACGCGCTCGCGCGGCCGGGGCAGTTCGGTGTCGACACCCGGGTGCGCCACATCGTCGGCATCGACCCGGCGCGCGGCGGTGTGGCCCTGGCCGACGACGTCGAGCCCGGCCAGCAACTCGCCTGGTGCCGCCGCGACACCGAAGCCGCACGGCGCGACCTCACGCGCATCTGCGCCGAGATCCGCGAGGAGCTGGAGCCCGAGACGCTGACGGTCGAGGCGGCGCTCGCGCTGCAAGGCGCGCAGGCCGACCACGCCCCGCACCCGGCGCGGCGCATGGCCGGGGCGATCTACGTGAGCTGCCTGGGGCGTGGCGGGCCGCATTTCGGGGCGCCCTCGGCGGAGTTGGCGATCGTGCAGCGCGCGCTCGGTGACGTGCCGCTGGTCGGCTTCTTCGCGTCCGGCGAGATCGCGCGCCGGCATCTCTATGGCTACACCGGCGTGTTGACGGTCTTTCCTGCCACATGAACACCGCTTTCGCTCCCTCTCAAGCCGCGCAGAACGAACGGGTCGCGCGCCGTGCCCAGGTCGTCTCGGAACTGACCGCCGTGCTGCCACCGCACGCCCTGCTGTGGCACACCGAAGACACCGTGCCCTACGAATGCGACGGCCTCACCGCCTACCGCGAGCAGCCGCTTGCCGTGGCGCTGCCCGAGACCGAGGAGCAAGTCGCCGCCGTGCTGCGCACCTGCCACCGGCTGCAGGTGCCGGTGGTGGCGCGTGGCGCGGGCACTGGCCTGTCGGGCGGGGCGATGCCGCACCGCCTGGGTGTGACGCTGAGCCTGGCCAAGTTCAACCGCATCCTCAAGCTCGACCCGCTGTCGCGCACGGCCGTCGTGCAATGCGGCGTGCGCAACCTCGCGATCAGCGAAGCCGCCGCGCCGCACGGCCTCTACTACGCACCCGACCCGAGCAGCCAGATCGCCTGCACCATCGGTGGCAACGTGGCCGAGAACTCCGGCGGCGTGCACTGCCTGAAGTACGGCCTCACGGTGCACAACGTGCTGCGCGTGCGCGGCTTCACGATGGAGGGCGAGCCCGTCGAGTTCGGCTCCGAGGCCCTGGACGTGCCGGGCCTCGACCTGATGGCGCTGATCGTCGGCAGCGAAGGCATGCTGGCCGTGGTGACCGAGGCGACGGTCAGGCTCGTGCCCAAGCCACGCCTCGCGCGCTGCATCATGGCGAGCTTCGACGACATCCGCCGCGCCGGCGACGCGGTGGCGGCCATCATCGCGGCCGGCATCATCCCGGCGGGCCTGGAGATGATGGACAAGCCGATGGTCGCCGCCGTCGAAGACTTCGTGCACGCCGGCTACGACCTCGACGCCGCCGCCATCCTCTTGTGCGAGAGCGACGGCACGCCGGAAGAAGTCGCCGAGGAGATTGGCCGCATGCAGGATGTGCTGATCGAAAGCGGCGCCACCCGCATGGAAGTGAGCCGCGACGAGGCACAGCGCCTGCGTTTCTGGAGCGGCCGCAAGAACGCCTTTCCCGCCAGCGGTCGCATCAGCCCCGACTACATGTGCATGGACTCGACCATCCCGCGCAAGCGCCTGGCCGACATCCTGATGGCCATCGCCGAGATGGAGAAGAAGTACCAGCTGCGCTGCGTCAACGTCTTCCACGCGGGTGACGGCAACCTGCACCCCTTGATCCTCTTCGATGCCAACGACCCCGACCAGCTGCGCCGCTGCGAATTGTTCGGCGCCGACATCCTGGAGACGAGCGTGGCCATGGGCGGCACGGTGACGGGCGAGCACGGCGTGGGCGTGGAGAAGCTCGCCTCGATGTGCGTGCAGTTCTCGTCGGCCGAACGGGCGCAGATGTTTGGCGTGAAGCACGCCTTCGACCCGGCCGGGCTCCTGAACCCCGGCAAGGTGATCCCTACCCTGCACCGCTGTGCCGAGTACGGGAAGATGCACGTCAAGAAAGGGCTCTTGCCCTTCCCCGACCTGCCACGCTTTTGATGTCGCTCCCAGGGCCGGCTGAGCCGACCCGCCCGCCAGGGGGTTCTGTTGCCTGGGGGCGGCCCGGCGGCCACAGAGAACCTACGCGGGTCATGCCGGGTGCGCTTCCTATAATTCCGTCCCCCAAAGGAGGCGGGCGTTCGTTCGTCTGTCCACTCAAAAGACGAGCCTGACGAAGCCCGAGCCATGAACCCCGACTTCAAGCCCACCGAGATCGAGCGCGCCGCCCAGGCCGCGTGGAAAGCCGCCGACGCCTACCGCGTGACCGAAGACGCGAGCAAGGAGAAGTTCTACGCCTGCTCGATGCTGCCGTACCCCAGCGGCAAGCTGCACATGGGCCATGTGCGCAACTACACCATCAACGACATGCTCACGCGCCAGCTGCGCATGAAGGGCATGAATGTGCTGATGCCCATGGGCTGGGACGCCTTCGGCCTGCCCGCGGAGAACGCCGCCATCAAGAACAAGGTGCCGCCGGCCAAGTGGACCTACGACAACATCGCCTACATGAAGGGCCAGATGCAGGCGATGGGCCTGGCCATCGACTGGAGCCGCGAGATCGCCACCTGCTCGCCCGACTACTACCGCTGGAACCAGTGGCTGTTCCTCAAGATGCTGAAGGCCGGCATCGCCGAGCGCCGCACCCAGGTGGTGAACTGGGACCCGGTCGACCAGACCGTGCTGGCCAACGAGCAGGTGATCGACGGCAAGGGCTGGCGCTCGGGCGCGCCGGTCGAGAAGCGCGAGATCCCCGGCTACTACCTCAACATCACCAAGTACGCCGATGAGCTGCTGGAGCACGTGACGCACAAGCTCCCGGGCTGGCCCGAGCGTGTGAAGCTGATGCAGGAGAACTGGATCGGCAAGAGCGAAGGCGTGCGCTTCGCCTTCACGCACAGCATCGCCGGCAGTGACGGCAAGCTGATCCAGGACGGCAAGCTCTACGTCTTCACCACGCGCGCCGACACCATCATGGGCGTGACCTTCGCCGCGGTTGCGCCCGAGCACCCGCTCGCCGCGCATGCGGCCCTCGCCAATCCGGCCGTGGCGGCGTTCATCGAGGAATGCAAGACCGGTGGCACCACCGAAGCCGAGCTCGCCACGCAAGAGAAGAAGGGCGTGCCCACGGGCCTCACCGTCTCGCACCCGATCACCGGCGAAGCGGTGCCGGTGTGGGTGGGCAACTACGTGCTGATGAGCTACGGCGATGGCGCGGTGATGGGCGTGCCGGCGCACGATGAGCGCGACTTCGCCTTCGCCAAGAAGTACGGCATCGACATCCTCGAGGTCGTGCACGTCGACGGCGAGCACTACAGCTACGACCACTGGCAGGACTGGTACGCCGACAAGCAGCGCGGCGTCACCATCAACTCCGACAACTTCAGCGGCTTGAAGTACCAGGACGCGGTGAATGCGGTGGCCAAGGCGCTCCACGCCAAGGGCCTGGGCGAGAAGAAGACCACCTGGCGCCTGCGCGACTGGGGCATCAGCCGCCAGCGCTACTGGGGCACGCCGATCCCCATCATCCATTGCGACGAACACGGCCCGGTGCCGGTGCCCGAGCGCGACCTGCCGGTGGTGCTGCCCGAAGACGTGGTGCCCGACGGCAGCGGCAACCCGCTCAACAAGAACGAAGCCTTCCTCGCGTGCAAGTGCCCGGTCTGCGGCAAGCCCGCACGCCGCGAGACCGACACGATGGACACCTTCGTCGACAGCTCGTGGTACTTCATGCGCTACTGCGACGCGAAGAACGACCGCGCGATGGTCGGCGCCGGCACGCAGTACTGGATGCCAATGGACCAGTACATCGGCGGCATCGAGCACGCGATCCTGCACCTCTTGTACGCCCGCTTCTGGACCAAGGTGATGCGTGACCTCGGCCTCGTGAAGGTCGACGAACCCTTCACCAAGCTGCTGACGCAGGGCATGGTGCTCAACGAAGCCTTCTCGCGCACCGACGGCGGCAAGGACTACTACTGGGCCCACGAGCTCGACATCGTGCGCGACGAGCACGCGCATGTGCTGTCGGCCACGCTCAAGGCCGACGGCAAGCCGGTGACCTACGAGGGCTGGACCACCATGTCCAAGTCCAAGAACAACGGCGTCGACCCGCAGGACCTGATCGAGCGCTACGGCGCCGACACTGCACGCCTCTTCGTCATGTTCGCCTCGCCGCCGGAGCAGACGCTGGAGTGGAACGACGCCGGCGTCGATGGTGCGCATCGCTTCCTGCGGCGTGTGTGGAACTTCGCCGTGAAAAACGCCGAGGCCCTGCGCGCCACCGGTGACACGACCGGCAGCGACGGCCCCGAGGCCAAGGCGCTGCGCCGCGAGGTGCACACCGTGCTCAAGCAGATCAGCTACGACTACGAGCGCATGCAGTACAACACCGTGGTTTCCGGTGCGATGAAACTGCTCAACGCGCTCGAAGGTTTCAAGGTCGGCGCGCCCGCGGTGATCCGCGAGGCCTTCGGCATCCTGCTGCGTGCGCTCTACCCCGCCTGCCCGCACATCACCTGGCAGCTGTGGCAAGACCTCGGCTACGCCACCGTGCATGGCGACCTGCTCGATGCCCCCTGGCCGCAGGTCGACGAAGCCGCGCTGGTGCAGGACGAGATCGAGCTGATGCTGCAGGTCAACGGCAAGCTGCGCGGTGCGATCAAGGTCCCGGCGGCGGCCGACAAGGCGGCGATCGAAGCGGCGGCGCTCGCGAGCCCCGACTTCGTGAAGTTCGCCGAGGGCAAGTCGCCGAAGAAGATCATCATCGTGCCGGGTCGTCTGGTGAACGTGGTGGTCGGGTGACTAGAGCCCCCAGTCGCTGCGCTCCTGCCCCCGAGGGGCGCCGTCCGGCTTGGGGCGGCCCGGCGCCGGACACTCTGCGCTTCGGCGGGGCTTGCTGGCTTCGCTGGCGATGGGCTTGGCGGGCTGCGGCTTCCAGCTGCGCCGCGCCCCCGAGCTGCGCTTCAAGACAATCTACCTTTCGGGCTTCAAGCCGCATTCGCCGCTGGCCGAAGAACTGCGCCGGCAGCTCGCGACCAGCACCACCACCCGCGTGGTGGACGTGCCCACGCAGGCCGAGGTCATCTTCGATGGCCAGGCCGACAAGCGCGACAAGGGGGTGGTCGTCTCCACCGCCGCCGGCCAGGTGCGCGAGCTGCAGCTGCGGCTGCACCTGCAGTTCCGCCTGCACACGCCGGCCGGCAAGGAGCTGATCCCGTCGACCGCCATCGCGCTCACGCGCGACATGACCTACAACGAGCGCGACGCACTGGGCAAGGAGCAGGAGGAAGAGATGCTCTACCGCGCGATGCAGAGCGACATCGCGAACCAGGTGTTGCGCCGGTTGGCGGCGGTGAAATCCTTGTAGAGAATCGACGTTCATGCAGGTACGCGCCGACCAGCTCGCTTCCCACCTTTCCAAAGGGCTGCGCCCGCTCTACGTCGTCTACGGCGACGAGCCGCTGCTGGCCCAGGAGGCGACCGACGCCATCCGCGCCGCCGCCCGCGCGGCCGGCCACACCGAGCGCCAGGTGCACACCGTCGCCGGGGCGCATTTCGACTGGAGCGGACTGCTCGGCGCCTCGCAGGCGATGAGCCTCTTCGCCGACAAGCAGCTGATCGAGATCCGCATCCCCTCGGGCAAGCCGGGCAAGGACGGGTCCGACGCCTTGCAGCGCTACTGCGAGACCTTGAGCGACGATGTGGTCACCATCGTCACGCTCCCGAAGCTCGACCGCACGCAGCAAGCGAGCGCCTGGTTCACCGCCCTCGATGGCGCAGGGGTGTCGGTGCCGGTCTTTGCGATCGAGCGCAAGGCCCTGCCGGCGTGGATCGCCCAGCGCCTGGCCGCGCAGGGCCAGCGGGTGCAGGGCGGCGAGGCCGGGCAGCAGGCGCTGGCGTTCTTTGCCGACCGTGTCGAGGGCAACCTGCTCGCAGCGCACCAGGAGATCCAGAAACTCGCGCTGCTCTACCCGGCGGGCGAACTGAGCTTCGAGCAGATCGAAGCGGCGGTGCTCAACGTGGCGCGCTACGACGTCTTCAAGCTCGGCGAAGCGGTGCTCGCCGGCCAGGCCACCCGCGCGCTGCGCATGCTCGACGGCCTGCAGGCCGAGGGCGAGGCTGCGGTGCTGGTGCACTGGACGCTGGCCAACGACATCCTCTCGCTCAAGCGGGTGCGCGATGCGATGAACCACGGCAAGCCCTTGCCGATGGCGCTGCGCGAAGCTCGCGTGTGGGGCGCGAAGGAGCGCCTCTTCGAGCGCGCCGTGCCGCTGCTGACCGACAACGCACTGGCGCAATTGGTGGAGGCCGCGCAGATCTGCGATGGCCTGGCCAAGGGCCTCAAGCACCCCGACTGGCCGCTCGACGCCTGGGAAGGCCTGAAGCGCCTGGTGCTGATGCTGGTGCAGTGGACGGCGAGCAACGGGCCGCGCAAGAGCGTGCGGCTCGCGCTCACCGCCTGATCCCGGGCCTGATCAGTAGCCTTTCGTCCGGTCGACGAGGTTCGACACCGGGCGGCCTTCGAGAAAGGCCTGGAGGTTGGCCACGGCGACGCCGGTCGCACTCGTCAGGTCGGTGAGCGCCGCCGCATGCGGCAGCAGCGTCACCTGCGGGTGCACCCAGAAACGATGGTTCGGCGGCAGCGGCTCGGTGTGGAAGACATCGAGCACCGCCCGCCCGATGCGGCCGTTGTCGAGTGCCGCAAGCAGCGCCGCGTCCACCACGTGCTGGCCGCGCGCCAGGTTCACGAAGGCGGCGCCGCGTTTCATCTGCGAGAAGCGGCGTTCGTCGAACAGCGAATGGGTGCGCACCGTGAGCGGCAGCAGGTTGATCACCACGTCGGCCACCCGCAGCAGGTCGGGCAGCATGTGGTCGCCGTGCAGCGTGTCTACGCCCACCATGATGCGCTGGCGGCGGCTCCAGCCGCTCACGTAGTAGCCGTTGCCGGCCAGGCGCAACGCGACCGCGCGGCCCATCTCGCCGAGGCCCAGCACGGCGATGTGGAGGTCGCCTGCGCGTCGCTGCGGCAGTTGCTGCCACACACCGGCGCGCTGCTGTTCGGCGTAGCGGAAATAGTCGCGGTGCAGGCTGAGCACGGCCCACAGCGCCGTCTCGGCCATCGCTGCGCTCATCACCGGGTCGACCATGCGGGCGAGCGGCACCTGGCTCGGCAGGCTGTCGTCGCGCAGCAGCTTGTCGACGCCGGCCCACATCGACTGGATGAAACCCAGGCGCGGCAGGTCCTTCAGGGCCCCAGCCGGCGGGTTGGCGACGAGGGCCATCGTGACGTCGCCATCGGTCGCCGGGTGGCGCTCGGTGAGCACCGGCACGCCGGGCAGCGCGGCCCGCAACTGCTCGGCCCAGGCCGCCAGCGCCTCGGGTGCGAAGTCGGTGGCGAGCAGCAGGCTCATCGTGCGCGGGTGAGCAGGGCGGCCAGGGCCGCGTCGACAGTCTGCTCGCGTACGTCGCTGCGCGAGCCGCCGAGTTGCAGCAGCACCGGCTGCGTGACCGCACCGCGTTGCGCGACTGCCATCCACACCGTGCCGACCGGCTTGCCAGGCGTCGCGCCGCCTGGGCCGGCGATGCCGGTGACGGCGACCGCCAGGTCGACGTCGGCGGCGGCCAGCGCGCCATCGGCCATCGCCCGCGCCACTTCGGCGCTGACCGCGCCGTGGTCGTCGAGCAGTGTCTTCGGCACGCCGATCAGTTCGGTCTTGGCCTCGTTGGAGTAGGTGACGAAGCCACGCTCGAACCAGTCGCTGGAGCCGGCGATCGAGGTGCAGGCCGCGGCGATCAGGCCGCCGGTGCACGACTCGGCGGTGGCCAGGTGCCAGCCCTTGGCGCGCAGGGCCTGCGCGAGCGAGGCGACGGCGTCGTCCCAGCGGGAAAGGGCATGGCTCATACCCACCTCCACAGCGCGATCACGAGCAGCGTGCACAGCGCGGCGACCAGGTCGTCGAAGAGGATGCCGAAGCCTTGCCCCCAGCCGACGGGCGCGCCGCGCTTGCCCTTGAAGAGCCCGTCGGCCCAGGCCACCGGGCCGGGCTTGACCGCGTCGAAGAATCGGAACAGCGCAAACGCGCCGACCTGGCCCCACAGCCCCGCCGGCATCACGAGCCACAGCACGGCCCAGAAGGCGATGACCTCGTCCCACACGATGGCGCTCGGGTCGGCGGTGTGGAGGTCGCGCGCGGTGACAGTGCTGGCCCACCAGCCGACGAGTGTGCCGATGACGAGCAGCAGGGCCCAGTGCAGGTCGCTCAGGTGCGGCTGCATCACGAGGAACGCGAGCCAGGCCCACAGCGTGCCGACCGTGCCCGGCGCCACCGGCGACAGGCCGCTGCCGAAGCCGAGGGCGATCACATGCGCCGGGTGGCGCAGCATGAAGCGTGCGCTGGGCTTGACGGGCACCGGGCGCAGCGGCGGGTTCAGTGACGAAGGGAGCGCAGGCTCGGCGGGGGTCATGACTTGAAGTGGTCGAAGGAGGCGAATTCGTTGCGCAGCGTGTGGCCGTGCGCGTCGACCAGCGTGAGCGAGCGGCTGGTGTCGAGGCGGCCGATGCGCGTCACCGGGGTCGCGCTCTGGTGGGCCGCCGCCTGCACGGCCGCGGCCTGCGTGGGCGGCGCGGTGAACAGCAGCTCGTAGTCGTCGCCACCGGCCAGGGTGCATTCGCGCTGCAGTGCCAGCGCTTGTGCGGCGAGCACGGCGCTGCGTGGCAGCCGATCGACCTCGACGGTGGCGCCGACCTGCGAGCGTTTGAGGATGTGGCCAAGGTCGCCGAGCAATCCGTCGGACACGTCGATCGCGCTCGTGGCAATGCCGCGCAGCGCAAGGCCGAGGGCCACCCGCGGCTCTGGCCGCTCCATCGCGACACGCACCCGCTCGAACTGCTCGCCACCGAGCGCGACGGTGCCGCGGAAGACCTCCAGCGCGAGCCGTGCATCGCCGACCTGGCCGCTCACATAAAGGTCGTCGCCCGCGCGGGCGCCGCTGCGCAGCAGGGCCTGGCCGGAAGGCACTTCGCCGAATACCGTGATGCACAGGTTGAGCGGGCCGTGTGTGGTGTCGCCGCCCGCCAGCTCGCAACCGTGTGCGTCGGCCAGCGCGAACAGGCCGCGTGAGAGGCCGTCGAGGAAACCTTCGTCGACCCGTGGCAGTGCCAGTGCCAGCGTGAAGGCCAGCGGCTTGGCGCCACAGGCGGCGAGGTCGCTCAGGTTGACGGCCAGCGCCTTGTGGCCCAGGCGCTCGGGGGCCACCGTCGAGAGGAAATGCCGGCCTTCGACCAGCATGTCGCTGCTCACGGCGAGCTGCATGCCGGGGGCGGGTTGCAGCAGCGCGCAGTCGTCGCCGATGCCGAGCGCCACCCGTTGCACCGGACGCGTGAAGTACTTGCCGATGAGGTCGAACTCGCCGAGTGCGCTCATGGTCGGACCTTGGGCGTCAGGTGATGGTTCATGGAAGCGCCGGCCCTGCCGGGCCGGTGGGGACACGAGCGCCGATTATGGTCGGCGCCTCCGTCAGATTCCGCGCAGCAGGTTGGCCAGCTCGACCGCCGACTTCACGTCCATCTTCTCGAACACCCGGGCGCGATGGACCTCGACCGTGCGCACGCTAATGTTGAGCTGGTCGGCGATCAGCTTGTTGGCCAGGCCGTCGATCACGAGCTGCATCACGTCGCGCTCGCGGTCGGTGAGATCGGCCAGACGGCGGCGCACGCTGGTTTCGTCGCGGCGGCGCAGCAGGGCGTCGGTGCTGGCTTGGAGGGCCTGCTCGACGCGGTCGACGAGGGCGTTGTCGGAGAAGGGCTTCTCGACGAAATCGAAGGCGCCGCGCTTGACGGCGGCCACCGCGGTGGGCACGTCGCCATGGCCGGTGAGGAAGATCACCGGCATCAGCGACAGAAGACCACGCTCGATCAGCCGCTCGAAGAGCACCAGGCCGCTGGTGCCCGGCATGCGCACGTCGAGCAGCAGGCAGCTGGGCGCGACCGGCCAGCTGGCGGTGCCGCCGGTGCCGGGCGGGCCGATGCGTGCATTGAGCATGGCCTCGAAGGCTTCGGCGCTGGAAAAGCCCTCCGAGAGCAGACGCCGGGTGCGCAGCAGCCAGCCGAGGGCATCGCGCACCACGTCCTCGTCGTCGACGAGGTAGACCATGGGCAGGCCCAAGTGCGGGTGGGAGTTCGCATCCATCGGAGTGGCCCTCAGGTGGTGGTGCGCGCTTGCGCGCTGGCCCTGGCCGCCGACTGGCCCACGGGCGCCGCCGGCAGGGTGAAACGGAATTCTGCGCCGCCGGTGTCGTGCAGGCCACCCTCTGGTGGCGGCAGGTTCTGGAAGTCGAGCACACCGCCGTGCTGTTCGATCACCGTGCGGCACAGGCTCAAGCCCAGGCCCATGCCTTCGGCGCGGGTGGTGAAGAAGGGCGTGAAGAGGCGTTGCGCCACGTCGGGTGGCACGCCGCGGCCGCGGTCGATCACGCTGAAGCTGACCCAGCGCTCGTGCGACTGCCGAACGCGGATCAGCAGTTCTCGTTTCGGCAGAGGCGTGGTGGTCTCCATCGCCTGGATGCCGTTGCGGGTGAGGTTGAGCAGCACCTGTTCGAGCATGGTGCGGTCGCACTCCACGCGTGGCAGCGGGGTGGGCAGGTCGAGTTCGATGCGTGCACCGCTCTTGCGCGCTTGCAGGCGCACCAGCGGCAGCACCGACTCGATCAGGTCATCGACGCGGACCACCTCGCGCGCCTGCTCCCGCCGTCGCACGAAGTCGTGCACGCTTTTGATCACACGGCCGGCGCGTTCGGCCTGCTCGGCGATGCGTTGCGCGGCCTGGCGCAGTAGCGCCTGCGTTTCGGGGCTGGCGGCCTGCTGCTCGTCGTTCATCAGGTTGAGCGAGCCGGTGGCGTAGCTCGCGATGGCGGCAAGTGGCTGGTTGAGACTCGTGGCTGAGCAGCGAGGCCATCTCGCCGACGGTGGCCAGACGCGCGGTGGCCTGCAGACGCTCCTGCTGCTGGCGCGAGATCTCTTCGACGCGGCGCTGGCCGCTCACGTCGAGTGCGGTGCTCATCCAGCCGGTGTGGCGGCCGTGCCCGTCGACCAGCGGGGCTTCGAAGATCATCACCGCGAAACGTTCGCCGTTCTTGCGCATGAAGACTGTCTCGTGGCCTTCGGCGGGCGGCGGTGTGGCGCCGGTCAGGCGCACCTGCTGGCGCGCGGTGTACTCCTGCACGTGCTCCGGCGGCCAGTAGGGCGGCGACGATTGGCCGATCAGCTCCTGCGGCGAGAAGCCCACCATGTTGCAGAAGGCCGGGTTGACGTAGGTGATGCGGCCCTGCAGGTCGCGGGCGCGCAGGCCGGTGATGAGAGAGTCTTCCATCGCCTTGCGCACCGCGAGCGCTTCGGCGAGCGCGGCCTCGGCGGCGGCCCGGCGGCGCACGTCGCGCGCCAGCAGCACCACCACGGCGCCGAGGGCGAGCGTGAGGCTCAGCACGAGCGCGACGGTGAGGTTGGGGATCAGGCGGGCGCGGCCCTTGCCGCTGTCGAGCCGCAGCTGCAGCGTGAGGCCGGGCAGGTCGAGCACACGGTCGCTGCGGAAGACACCGGTGCCGCGCGGCAGCCCGGCACGCGCGAGCCGGGTGCCGTCGCCTTCGACGAACGAGAGTTCGTGGTTGCGGATCACGTCGGTGGTCACCACGTCGCTCAAGAGCTGCGTGAGCGAGAAGGTGCCGACGACGTAGCCGGTGATCTCGCCGGCGTTCTGCGAGGGCAGGCACACGTCGACCACTTCCAGGCCCATGCCGCCCGGCAGGGGCACGAAATAGCTGCGCGAATAGGAGGGGCCGGCCTGGCGCTGCGCGTTGGCGCAGGCGAGCTGGGCCTCGAACTCCATGCGGTCGCGCGGGATCTGCGTGAAGATGGCCGTCTGATAGGGCGAGTTGACGGCGGACTCGACGCGCATCGTGGCGTCGCGCCGCTCGATGCGCAGCAGCTCCCGGCGCACGCGCAGCACGTCGCTCGCATCGGCGCGCCATTGCAGCACCGGAGGGTTGTTCCAGGTGAGCGCCTGCAGGTCCTGCAGGTCGCTGCTGAGCGCGTGGCGCAGGTCACCGATGGCGGTGGCGGCCGCGGCGTCGACCTGCTCCTGCGCGCGGTTGTTCTCGTAGTCGAGCGTGAGCCAGACCAGCAACGACTGCGCCACGAGCAACAGCCCCACGAGCGCACCCCACAGCAGCGCCCGGCGCCAGCGCCGCGGGCGGGCCGACATGGCGGGCAGGGTCAGCGTGGAGTTGTACATGCGGCCAGTATTGCGGACGACAGTGCAGCGGCGATACGCAATTACGCGCACGACGCCGCACGGGGCGCTCCTACAATCGCTGCCCACCGTTGGCGCACCCCTGCGCACGGGATGCCAAGACCGAGAGAGATGGCCATGGTTTACTTCAGAAGAAAAGCGTGCCGAGTTGCGCCGCGCTGCCCTCGAGTACCACGAGTTCCCAACGCCCGGCAAGGTGGCCATCGCCGCGACCAAGCAGCTGGTCAATCAGCGGGACCTGGCACTCGCCTATTCGCCCGGCGTGGCGGCGGCCTGCGAAGAGATCGTGGCCGACCCGGCGAACGCGTTCCGCTACACCTCGCGCGGCAACCTCGTCGCGGTGATCACCAATGGCACGGCCGTGCTCGGACTGGGAGACATCGGCCCGCTGGCGGCCAAGCCGGTGATGGAAGGCAAGGGCGTGCTCTTCAAGAAGTTCGCCGGCATCGACGTCTTCGACATCGAGGTCAACGAAAAGAACCTCGACAAGCTGATCGACATCATTGCCGCGCTCGAACCCACCTTCGGTGGCATCAACCTCGAAGACATCAAGGCGCCCGACTGCTTCTATGTCGAGCGTGCGCTGCGCAGCCGGATGAACATCCCGGTGTTCCACGACGACCAGCATGGCACCGCCATCGTCGTTGGTGCGGCGGTGCTGAACGCGATGCGCGTGACCGGCAAGAAGCTCTCCGAGATCAAACTGGTGTCGTCGGGCGCGGGGGCGGCGGCGCTCGCCTGCCTGAGCCTGCTGGTGAAGCTTGGCCTGCCGCGCGAAAACATCTGGGTCACCGACCTCGCCGGCGTGGTCTACGAAGGGCGCACCGAGCTGATGGACGAAGACAAGGTCGTCTTCGCCCAGAAGACGACGCTGCGCACGCTGGCCGAGGTGATGGAAGGCGCTGACGTCTTCCTCGGCCTGTCGGCCGGTGGTGTGCTCAAGAAGGACATGGTCGCCAGGATGGCCAAGCAGCCGGTGATCCTGGCGCTGGCCAACCCGACGCCGGAGATCCTGCCCGAGGAAGTGAAGGAAGTGCGCAGCGACGCGATCATCGCGACCGGCCGCACCGACTACCCGAACCAGGTCAACAACGTTCTCTGCTTCCCGTACATCTTCCGCGGTGCGCTCGATTGCGGCGCGACCACGATCACGGTCGAGATGGAGATCGCGGCCGTGCATGCGATCGCCGAGTTGGCGCAGGCGGAGCAGAGCGATATCGTCGCCGCCGCCTATGCCGGGGTGACCCTGAGCTTCGGCAGCGACTACCTGATCCCGAAGCCCTTTGACCCGCGGCTCATGATGAAGATCGCGCCGGCGGTGGCGAAGGCGGCCGCCGAGTCGGGCGTGGCCACGCGGCCCATCAAGGACCTCGACGCCTACCGCGACAAGCTGCAGACCTTCGTCTACGCCTCCGGCACGACGATGAAGCCGATCTTCACCATCGCGAAGGCTGCGCAGCACAAGCGCGTGGCCTATGCCGAGGGCGAGGAAGAGCGCATCCTGCGGGCGGTGCAGGTGGTGGTCGACGAAAACCTCGCCCGGCCCACCCTGATCGGCCGGCCGGCCATCATTGCGCAGCGCTGCGAAAAGTTCGGGCTGCGCCTGCAGGCGGGGCGCGACTATGACGTGGTCAACGTCGAGCAGGACGACCGCTACCGCGACTACTGGCAGACCTACTACCGCATGAACGCCCGCAAGGGCGTGACGCAGCAGTACGCCAAGATCGAGATGCGCCGCCGCCTCACGCTGATTGGCTCGATGCTGCTGCACAAGGGCGAGGTCGACGGCCTGCTCTGCGGCACCTGGGCCACGACCGCGCTGCACCTGCACTACATCAACCAGGTGATCGGGCTGCGCAAGGGCGCCAAGACGTATGCCTGCATGAACGGCCTCATCCTGCCCAACCGGCAGGTGATGCTCGTCGACACCCACGTCAACTACGACCCGACCGCCGAGCAACTGGCCGAGATCACCATCATGGCGGCCGAGGAGATGAAGCGCTTCGGCCTGCTGCCCAAGGCGGCGCTGCTCTCGCACAGCAACTTCGGCTCCAGCAACCAGCCCTCGGCCATCAAGATGCGCGAGGCGCTGGAGATGATCCGTGAACAGGCGCCCTGGCTGGAAGTGGATGGCGAGATGCACGGCGACGCCGCGCTCGATGCCGCCTACCGCCAGCAGCTGATGCCCGACTCCACGCTGACCGGTGAGGCCAACCTGCTGGTGCTGCCCAACATCGATGCCGCCAACATCGCCTACAACCTGCTCAAGACGGCGGCTGGTGGCGGTATCGCGATCGGCCCGGTGCTGCTGGGGGCGGCCAAGCCCGTCCACATCCTCACGCCGTCGGCGACCGTGCGGCGGATCGTCAACATGACGGCACTCACCGTGGCGGACGCCAACGGCGTGCGCTGAACGGCCGGCAAGGCCGTGCGCCGCGGGCGGTCAATGTGACAGCGGCGTCATCTCCGGGAAAACGGCAAGCGAACGGCTGCTGAGGTTTCTCGGGTATTAATTGGCCTGAGTTATTTCGTAAGTTTGTGCTCGCAAACAAACCCTTGCCAGTGCCTCATATTGAGGCAGCGGCTTGAGCTTTCCGCCCTGATTCGGTACCATCTCGGCTTCATATTTCAGGGATAACCCGTGGTTCTCTTCGGTCGGCAGCTTGGGTGGCCGTCCCTTCGAAAGTCGGCGCTTGCCAACTTTCTGGTGATGGTGGTTCTGGCAGGTGCCGCATTCTGGGGCGATGGCGTTGCCGCCAAGCCGCCCGCAGCGCTGATCCAGGCGGTGCCGCTAGCCAGCCTTCCGATTGAAGCCCAGGAGACCGAGCGCCTCATCCGTGCCGGCGGACCCTTCCCATATGAAAAAGACGGCAGTCGCTTCGGCAATCGCGAGCGGCTGCTGCCGGTTCAGGCTCGCGGCTACTACCGCGAATACACCGTCAAGACACCCGGGTCGCGCAACCGTGGCGCGCGCCGCATCGTGTGTGGGGGCCATCAGCCCACTGCGCCCGATGCCTGCTTTTACACGGACGACCACTACGCGAGCTTTCGTCGCATCGTGAAGTGAGCGTCACAAGGTTTTGTTTTGAACCCTAAGGAGGAACGTGACCATGCTGTTGCAGACAGTCCGTCCAAACATTGTCCAGTCGATACGCGCCTACCGCGTAGATGAGCTGCACGACGCGGCGCAAGGCGCGGGTCAGCACTTTCTCTACGCCAACCTGACTTCGGCCCAGACCAAGCAGGACGTCATGGAAGCCATTGCCGAGTCGTTCCTCTTCCCGGCGCACTTTGGCAAGAACCTCGATGCCTTGTACGACTGCATGACGGACCTCGTTCACAAGTCGGGCGCTCAGCCTGGCTTCGTGGTGGTGCTGGAGCAGTTGCCCGACAACCCGCGCTTCGACCGTGAGGCGCGCGAGCAGTTGCTCGATGTCTTCCGCGACGCGGCCGATTTCTGGGCCGAGCGAAAGATACCGTTCAGGTGCTTCTATTCTTTTCAGTAGCCCGCTCCCAAGAACAAGGGTCATGGGAGCGGGCAAATGAAACGGCCCAGAACACTGCAGAAAAGCCCACCAAGGTGGCAGCCAAGAACGCGGCGAATGCCAGCTTCGGCATGAACATGCCGATGATGAGCAGCGCCTTCGATACCTCGATGTGGCTGACAGCCGCGTGAGCTGAGCGCAGCGTGTTCGACGAAAGAGCGGCTTCGGCCGCTCTTTTCATTTCTGGCTCAAGGCGCGCGCAAGGGTGAGGTATTCCGCCACGGGCACTTCTTCGGCCCGGCGCTGCGTGTCGAAGTCACCGCTGAAGCCGCGTTCGGTCAACCAGCGCCCCAGTGTGTGGCGCAGCAGCTTGCGGCGCTGCGAAAAGGCGACGGTCACCAGTTCGCCGAGCAGGGCGGCGTCCAGGCCATCGGGGCTCGGAAGGGGCACCATGCGCACCACGGCCGAGTCCACGCGCGGTGGAGGATCGAAGGCTTCCGGCGGAACCTCGAGCACCGATTCAATGGCGTAGCGCCACTGCAGCATCACCGAGAGCCGCCCGAAGTCCTTGTTGCCGGGGGCGGCGGCCATGCGGTCGACCACTTCCTTCTGCAGCATGAAGTGCTGGTCGAGCACGTGCTCAACCGATTCGAGCAGGTGGAAGAGGATGGGCGTGGAGATGTTGTAGGGCAGGTTGCCGACCACACGCAGCTTCTGGCCGGCGGCTTTCGCGAGCGCGCTGAAGTCGACCTTGAGCACGTCGGATTCGACCACCGTCAGTTCCGGGCGCTTGCGCAGCCGTGCGGCGAGGTCACGGTCGAGCTCCACCACGGTGAGGTGCTTGCTGCGCGTGACCAGCGGATCGGTCATCGCGCCGAGGCCTGGCCCGATCTCGACCAGCGCCTGGCCGGGCCGTGGGTCGATGGCCTCGACGATGTTGTCGATCACCGACGCATCGGCCAGAAAGTGCTGGCCGAATCTCTTGCGCGGGATGTGCTTCAAACGCGCTCGCGCCGGTTATTGCGGCGGCTCACGCAGCTCGACGTAGGCGCGGGCGCGCAGCTCGCGCACCCATTCGAGGTAGGCCTCTTCGAACTTCTGCTCACGCAGCGCACTGCGGGCCTGTTCGCGCTGTTGCTTTGCGTCGAGCGTGACCTTGCGGCGCTCCATCACCTGGATCAAGTGCACGCCAAAGCGCGAGACCACGGGGTCGGACAGGCCGTTGAGCGCCAGTGCGTTCATCGCCTCTTCGAACTCGGGCACGAAATTGCCGGGCGAGACCCAGCCGAGGTCGCCGCCTTGCGCAGCGCTGCCGTCTTCCGAGTTGTCGCGAGCGATCTGGTCGAAGGTGCGGGTGCCGGCGGCGATCTGGCGCTTGAACTCCTGCAGGCGGCGGATCGCGGCCTCCTGGCTCAGCTGGGCCGAGGGCCGCAGCAGCACGTGGCGGGCACGGGTCTGCGTGACGGTGAAGGCGCCGGTCTCGTTGCGTGCCAGCACCTTGAGCACGTGAAAGCCCGCCGAGCTGCGCAGCAGCGTGGGGGTGAACTCGCCTGCCTTCAACGGGCTCACGGCGTTGACGAAGATGTCGGGGAGCTGGCTGGCCGGCCGCAGGCCGATCTCGCCGCCCTTGGCGCGGTTGGTGTCTTCCGACACCTCGCGGGCCACCGCGTCGAAGGCTTCGCCCTTGCGCAAGCGTTCGAGTGCGGCCTCGGCGCGGGCGCGGCGCTCTTCCACCACGTTGGCCGGCGCGTTCTCGGGCACGATCACCAGCACCTGGGCGAGGTTGAATTCGGTGGCGCTGCCCGCGGCGGCGCGTTGCTTGTCGAGCCAGGCGTCGACTTCTGAATCGGTGATGCGGATGCGCCCCTGCACCTCGCGCTCACGGGTGCGCTCGACCAGCAACTGGTCACGGATGTTCCTCCGGAAGCGCGCGTAGTCGATGCCCTCGCGGCGCAGGCGCTCGCGCAGTTGTTGCGGCGTGAGCTGGTTCTGCGCGGCCACGTTGGCCATCGCACGTTCGAGTTCGGCGTCGTCGAGGCGCATGCCGCTGTCGCGTGCGTTGGTGATGATCACCCGCTCGTCGATCAGGGCATCGAGCACTTCGCGCCGGAGTTCCTCGTCGGGTGGCAGCTGGGCGTTGCTGCGGCGGGCGTTCTCGCGCACCTGCGCCATGCGCTGTTGCAGTTCGGCGGCGGTGACCAGCTCCTGGTTGACGATGGCGACGATGTAGTCGGCCGTGCGAGGGGCGCTCCGTTGCGCGTGCGCGGGCAGGCCTGCCGCGAGCGTGAGCGACAGCAGGGCGAGACAGGGCCAGTGGCGGATCGGTGTCATGGGGTTCAGGGGACGGTCGGCGCGGAGGCCTCGGTGGGCGTGTCGTCACGCAGCAGGCGGTAGCCGGGGATATTGTCCTTCAAGACCCTCAGCGGGTTGGTGCCCAGGCGCGACAGGCCGACGAACTCGATTTCAAAGCCAAGCTGGGTGGTGGCGTCTTGCCGGCTGGTCGACACCCGCTTGGCGACCAGGCGGCCGATCCAGCAGCCGGCGTCGTATTCGAAGCCGAGCACCGAGTCGGTGACGCGGCTTTCGCGCATGCTGTAGCTGACGCGGCCGACGCTGTACCAGGCGCCGGAGCATTGTTGGGTGGGCGGGCTCCTGCTGTCACGCACCCGCCCATAGATCGGCCATTGCCAGCCGAGTTCAACCTGCTCGCTCTCGTCGCGCTTGAAGCGGTAGGCCGAGTAGAGGGTGCGGTAGGGGCCTGGCGAATAGCGCGCGCTCAGCAGCGAGCGTTTGGTGCGCGAGATCTCCGGGCTGTATTGCACGCCGGCTTCGAGCTTCCACTGCGGCCAGAAGCTGGTTGACCCCATCAGCAGCAGGTCGGACACGCTTTCAGTGTTGGGGACCTCGTCGGTGGTGATGCGCTGCTCCGAGAGCAGGAGCCGCTGGGCAATGCCGACCCGCAGCGCTTCGGCGCCGGTCTGCGCGTCCAGCATGCGGGTGGTCACGCCAGCGGTCACCTGGTGTGCGTCCGACACCCGATCGATGCCAGAAAAGTCGTTGTCGCTGTAAATCGAGTCGAAGTTGAAGTCGCGGGCGGCCGTGTCGAACAAGGGCAGGCCGGTCTGGTCGCGGTAGGGTGTCTTGACGTAGTAGAGGCGCGGCTCGAGCGTCTGGTGCATGCCACGGCCGAACCAGGTGGTGTCCCGCTCGAGCACCCAGGCGCTGTCGAGGCTGAAGGTCGGGATGGTGCGGTTCAGCTGGCGCTGGCCGATGAACTCGCCGGCCGTGAGCGGGCGGTCGAGGCTGTACGAGGCGGCGTTGAACGAGAACTTGGGCACGAGGCTCCACCCCGGTGTGACCATCGGCCAGCTCAGTGAGCCGATGGTGTGCCAGCGCTGGCCCGTCATGCGGGCGCGGTCGATGGTGTCGTTGGGGTTGGTGAACCGGTTGTACTCCGTCTGCATGCCGAACTCGAATCCGCCCGGCAAGGCCTGCGTGCCGTGAAACCCGACCTGCGGATACCGGTCGTAAGGCGCGACGATCTGGTTGACCGGGTCGGCATCTTGCAGCAACTGCCAGCGCAGCACGCGCGCATAGGTCTTCCACTGGCCGAACACCGGCGCATGCACTTGCGCATCACCGGTGAGCAGCCGCGGCGTGAGGCTCGGGTAGTCGCCGGGAAAGTCTTTCCAGTAGTCGTTGTCGGAGACCCGCACCACGTCGGCCTTGTAGTAGCCGGTGCCGAAAAGGTTGCCCTCGTGCAGGTAACCCGCCGAGTGCCGGCTGTGGCCGGTGAGCCGGTCGTTCGGCAGGAAGCTTGTCTTGAGCACCCCTTCGTCGCTGCGCTCCAGATAGCGGAACTCCGTGCCCAGCCCGAGCCCGCGTTTGGCGAACACCATCGGCGTGAGCGTGGCGTCGCGGTTGGGGGCGATGTTCCAGTAGTAGGGCACCGAGAGCTGCAGGCCACTCTTGTTGTCCACGCTCGTGGTGGGCGGCAGCCAGCCCGACTTGCGTGCGTCGGTGAGCGGGAAGCTCAGCACCGGCGCGGCGAGGATGGGCACGCCGTAGAAGCGCAGCACCGCACCTTCGGCGATGCCCTCGTTGTTCGGAAAATCCATGCGCACGCGGTCGGTCGACAGCAGCCATGCGGGCGTGGCGTCGCCCTCGCGGGGACAGCTCGTGTAGTTGCCGCCGGTGGCGATGGCGACGTCTTCGCCCATCAGGTCGAGCCGCGTGGCGCTGCCGCCCGCCTGCGTGCGCGAGAAGAAATACGTCGGGTTGACGAAGTAACCCTGGTAGGTGCCGAGCTGCAACAGCAGCTCGGGCCCGCTGTAGACGTTGCCGTCGCGTGTGATGCGCACATTGCCCTGGGCACGGGCGGTGTCGGTGGCCTGGTCATAGCTCAGGCGGTCGGCGCGGATCTCGATCGGCCCATGGCGCAGTTGTGCATCGCCTTCGGCCACCGCATCGAGGTCGGGTCGCGCTCGAACTTCTTTCGCTTCGACGACGACCGGCGGCTTGCCGGTCGCCGCCGTCGCGGGCTGGGCCCACGCCGAAGGCCAGGCGCCGACCGCAAGGCAGGCCGCCGCGATGGCGTGGTGGCGATGTCGAGGGGCGTGGTGCAAAGGAAGACGAGGAGAGCGCGAGAAGAGGGAGAAAGGGCGAAGGGGCGCAGCATCGCGGACTGTCCCTTGCCGCATCGAGGCCACCTGCGGGGGTCGATTTGTAGAATCGATTATCGACGAGGGATGAGGGCATCCAGCCCTCAATTCCCCTAGCCCGCAGCCTGCTTCCCCCTATGGTCACCACCTCCCTTCCCGCCGCGATCGCGTGGCCCGACGATGCTCGCCGCGAGCGATTCGCGGCCTGGCTCGCTACCGCCGCACAACGCCACGACTTCGACCCGCAGAGCTTGCGGGCGGCGAGTGCCGACGCGAGCTTCCGCCGCTACTTCCGGGTCGACGGCGCCGGCCGCTCCTTCATCGTGATGGATGCCCCGCCGCCGCAGGAAGACGTGCGCCCCTTCATCGCCATCGCGGCCATGTTCGAAGGTGCCGGCCTCAATGCGCCGCGTGTGCTGGAGCAGGATGCAGAACACGGCTTCCTGTTGCTGAGCGACCTCGGCTCGCAGCTCTACCTGCAGGCCCTGCAGCAGGCGCAGGCGGCAGGGGACCTCGCCGGTGCCGCCGTCCTGATGCGCGATGCGACCGCGGCGCTTGTGCAGTGGCAGACCCGCGCCGATGCGAGCGGTCTGCCTGCCTATGACGATGCCCTGCTGCGCCGCGAGCTGCAGCTGTTCCCCGACTGGTGCGTGGCCAAGGAATACGGCGTCACCTGGACGGCCGAGCAGCAGGCGCGCTGGCAGAAGGTGTGCGACCTGCTGGTCACAAGCGCGCTCGCGCAGCCCACCGTCGCCGTGCACCGCGACTACATGCCGCGCAACCTGATGATCTGCCCGGCCGAAGCCGGCAACCCCGGAATCCTTGACTTCCAGGACGCGGTGCGTGGCCCCATCACCTACGACATCGCGAGCCTGTTGCGCGATGCCTTCATCTCCTGGGAAGAAGAGCAGGAGATCGACTGGGCGGTGCGCTACTGGCAGCAGGCGAAGAAAGCCTCGTTGCCGGTGCCCGACGACTTCGGCGACTTCTGGCGCCAGCTCGAATGGATGGGCCTGCAGCGCCACCTCAAGGTGCTCGGCATCTTCTGCCGCCTGAAGCACCGCGACGGCAAGCCCAACTACAGCCGTGACCTGCCGAGGTTCTTCCGCTACGCCCACAAGGTGGCGGTGCGCTACAACGGCCTCGGGCCGCTCGCGCACCTGCTCGAGCCGCTGATGGGCACGTCACGCAGTGACGCCTTCTATTGACTGCGCAGCGACGCGTTCTACTGACTCACGCCGTCACTGCAGCAGGCTGCGCTGCTCCGGCACTGCCACCTGCGGGCAGGTCTCGCAGCCGGCCGCCTGCAGCCACGGGTCGTGTTCGCGGCCACCGAAGGTCTGCACCAGGAAGTCGATGAAGGCGCGTGTGCGTGCCGGCACGTACTTGCGCGTGGGCATCGCGGCGTAGAGGCGCAGCGTCAGCACGCGCCACTCGGGCAGCACACGCTCCAGCGCGTGTTCGAGCAGGGCGTCTTCGACCACGTACGACGGCAGGCCCGAAATGCCCATGCCGGCCAGCGCCGCGGCGTACATCGTGTCGCTGTGGATGGTCGACAGCGCCGGGCGCGCCGGCACCAGCGTCACCGATTCGCCGGCAGGTTCGTCGTCGCCCCAGGGGCCGCGGTGGAAGGTGATCTCGCGGGCGAAGCTCGGCAGCATGGCCTCGTGGCGGTGCAGCTCCTCGGGGTGCTTGGGCCGGCCGTGGCGGTCGAGGTAGTCGGGTGAGGCGCAGGTGATGACCTCCGAGCGGGCCAGCAGCCGCGCCACGAAGTCGCCGTTCAGCGGCTGCAGGCCCACCTGGATGATGCTCACGTCGTAGTTCTCGTCCACCGTCTCCACCGGCCCTGGCGCGGCCAGCTCCAGCGTCACCTTGGGGTACAGCTCGCGAAAGCGCGGCAGGTGCTTGGCGATCTGGTGCACCGCAAAGGCCGGTGGCACCAGCACGCGCAGGTGGCCGCGCGGCTCCGAGGTGGCGGCGCTGGCCAGCGCTTCGGCCTCTTCCACCTCGGTCAGGATCTGCCGCACCCGTTCGAGGTAGAGCTCGCCGATGTCGGTGAGCGCCAGGCGGCGCGTCGTGCGGTTGATCAGGCGGGCGCCCAGGTGCTCTTCGAGGTCGGCCACGAGGCGGGTCACCACCGCGGCCGAGAGGTTCAGCTGCCGCGCCGCGCCGGCAAAGCTGCCCTCTTCGATCACCCGGGAAAACACCCGCATGGAATGGAGTCGGTCCATCGCTTACATCCTCATCGTTGCGTTTTTTGCAATGCGTTGTTTGAGGATAGGTTATTTATTGATGGTTTGGCAATGTCTACAGTTCGCTCCATCGATGAGCCGAATCTGACTAACACGACTCACCGAGGCTGGACAAGACGGAGAACCCTAGACCGCCGTGCCCGGTAAACGTCTCAACCACCGTCAAGGAAATCATCATGAACCGCAAGCAAGTCTTCACCGCCGCCGCCATCGCTCTCTTCGGCTCGTCTGCCGTTTTCGCTCAAAGCAGCGAAATCGACCTGCAGCACTTCGGCCAGAACCAGGCCTCGACCGTGAGCCGCGCCGCCGTGCGCGCCGAGGTGCTGTCGGCCCAGGCCAAGGGTGAACTGACCGTGCCGAGCGAAGTGATCGCCGCCGCCGTGCCGGCCCGCAGCGCCAGCCCCTTCGCCACCCGCGTGACGCGCGCCCAGGTGAAGGCCGAACTGGCCGGCGCCGACCTCGTGACGCCGCCGGAAGTCGCCGCCTGGAAGGCCCCCGCCGGCTCGACCATCAGCCGCGAAGCCGTGCGTGCCGAAGCCCGTGCCCAGGCCCGCACCGACATCTATCAGGACAAGTCCCGCATCGGCGCTGGCTACTGATCCGCCGCTTTCGACATCGAACTGAACACACTGGAGCCATCACCATGAACCGCAAACATGCCCTCGCCCTGGCCCTCGCCGCGTTTGGCTCGGCCGCCTTCGCCCAGAGCGGCGAACTTGACCTGCAGCACTTCGGTGCCACGCAGCCCAGCACCACCACCCGCGCCGCCGTGCGCGCCGAGGTGATCAAGGCCCGCGCCAACGGCGAGAACCTGCTGCCCGCCGAAGCCGACATCGCCGGCGTCTTCCAGAAGGCGCCCGCCGCGAGCACCGTGACCCGTGCGCAGCGCCGTGCCGAAGTGCTGCAGGCGCGCAGCGAAGGGGCTTTCGACCGCCCGGCCGAAGTCGACGTCAACGCCACGCCGATCGTCTCGACCCGCAGCCGCGACGAAGTGCGCAAGGAAGCGATCGCCGCCACGCGCAATGGCCAGGCCGCGCGTGGAGTCGGCGCCGGCCACTGAGCGCCAGTGCCTCCGAGCAGGCCGCCTTCGGGCGGCTTGTTTTTTTGTGTGCGGGACAATCGCAGGATGCTCCGTATCACCGAACTGCGACTGCCCCTGGACCACCCCGAAGCGGCGCTGCGCCCGGCTGTCGTGCAGCGGCTGGGCATCGACGATGCCGCGCTGAAGGCGTTCACCGTGTTCAAGCGCAGCTACGACGCGCGCAAGAAAAGCGCGATCCAGCTCATCTACACGCTCGACTGCGAGCTGGCCGACGAGGCCGAGGTGTTGGCGCGCTTCCAGGGCGACCCGCACATCCGCCCATCGCCCGACACCCGCTACCAGTTCATTGGCCATGCGCCGGCCGATTTCGCGGCAAAGGGTGAAGGGCGACCGCTCGTCGTCGGCTTCGGCCCTTGCGGCATCTTCGCGGCGCTGATCCTGGCGCAGATGGGCCTGCGCCCGATCGTGCTGGAGCGTGGCAAGGAGGTGCGCCAGCGCACGCAGGACACCTGGGGCCTGTGGCGACGGCGCGAGCTGAACCCCGAATCGAACGTGCAGTTCGGCGAGGGCGGCGCCGGCACCTTCTCCGACGGCAAGCTCTACAGCCAGATCAGCGATCCGCGCCACCTCACGCGCAAGGTGCTGACCGAGTTCGTGAAGGCCGGCGCGCCGGAGGAGATCCTCTTCGTCAGCAAGCCGCACATCGGCACCTTCCGGCTGGTCAGCATGGTCGAGAAGATCCGCGCCGACATCGAAGCGCTGGGCGGCGAGATCCGCTTCCGGCAGCGTGTGACGGATCTCCACATCGACGACGGCCAGGTGCGTGGCGTGACACTCGCCTCGGGGGAACAGATCGCAAGCGACCACGTGGTGCTGGCCCTCGGCCACAGCGCCCGCGACACCTTCGCGATGCTGCAGCAGCGCGGCGTCTTCATGGAGGCCAAGCCCTTCTCGGTGGGCTTTCGCATCGAACACCCGCAAAGCCTGATCGACAAGGCGCGCTTCGGGCCCAACGCAGGAAACCCCATCCTCGGCGCCGCCGACTACAAGCTGGTGCATCACGCGAAGAACGGCCGCTCGGTCTACAGCTTCTGCATGTGCCCCGGCGGCACGGTGGTGGCCGCCACCTCCGAGCCCGAGCGGGTGGTGACCAACGGCATGAGCCAGTACTCGCGCAACGAGCGCAATGCGAATTCGGGCATCGTCGTCGGCATCTCGCCGCAGGACTACCGCCAAGACAAGGGCGATGGCCCGGTGAACCCGCTCGACGGCATTGCCTTCCAGCGCCAGCTCGAATCGCAGGCCTTCCTGCTCGGCGACCGCGCCTACGGTGCGCCGGGCCAGCTGGTCGGTGACTTCATCAAGGGCCAGGCCTCGAAGGTGCTGGGCCGGGTCGAGCCCTCGTACAAGCCCGGCGTGCACCTCACCGACCTCGGGCCGAGCCTGCCCGACTACGTCATCCACGCCCTCCGCGAAGCGCTGCCTGCCTTCGAGCGCCAGATCAAGGGCTACTCAATGCCCGACGCGGTGCTGACCGGCGTGGAGACACGCACCTCTTCACCGCTGCGCATCACGCGCGGTCGCGACTACCAGAGCCTGAACGTGAAGGGCCTGTACCCCGCCGGCGAAGGCGCGGGGTATGCGGGCGGGATCATGTCGGCCGGGGTCGACGGCATCGAGGTCGCCGAGGCCGTCGGTGCGAGCCTCTTGAATCTTCAGCGCGCCGATTCAACGCGATAGCGCGAGGTAGTCGAGCGCCAGCAGCCCGAGCGTGAGCGCGCCGAGTTGCATCGCGTCTTCGTCGAAGTCGAAGTTCGGCGAATGGTTGGTGGCGGCGTCCATCGGCGTCTTGCCCTTGGGCGGCGCGCCGAGGATGTAGAACAGGCCCGGCACCACCTTCTGGTACTCGGAGAAGTCTTCCGACGCGCTGATCTTCGGAATGGGCACCACCTTGCCGCCGCTTGCGCGCTGCAGCGTCGGCGTCATCGTGTCGGTGAGGGCCGCGTGGTTGACCGTCACGCTGTACGAGGCCGGCCCGAAGGTCACCCGTGCCTTCGCGCCGCTCGCTTCGGCGATCTTCTCGGCGGTGGTGGTGATGCGCTGCTTGGCCTCGGTGCGCATCTCTTCGTCGAAGGTGCGCAGCGTGCCCAGCATCTCGACCTTGTCGGGGATGATGTTCTCGCGGTTGCCGCCGTGGATGGCGGCGATCGTCAGCACCACCGGCTCGTGGTTGATGTTGAGCTGGCGGCTCACCACCGTCTGCAGGCCGGTGATGATCTGCGCGGCGACGACGATCGGGTCGGTGCCCGTCCACGGCGCGGCGCCGTGGGTCTGCTCGCCGGTGACGTCGATGCGCAGGGTGTCTGCGCCGGCCATCATCGGCCCGCTGCGCACACCCAGCGTGCCGGCTGCGAGGTTGGGCGAGAGGTGCAGCCCGAACACCGCATCGACCTTCGGGTTGTCGAGCACGCCTTGCGCCACCATCGCGCGGGCGCCCCAGGCGCTGTGATCGTCTTCGGGCAAGCCCTCTTCGGCGGGCTGGAAGATGAACTTCACCGTGCCCGGGATTTGCTGTCGGATGCCCGCCAGCGCTTCGGCCACGCCCATCAGGATGGCGGTGTGGCCGTCGTGGCCGCAGGCGTGCATCACCGGCGTGTCCTGCCCGCGCAAGCGTGCTTTCACGCGCGAGGCGAAGGGCAGGCCGGTTGCCTCCAGCACCGGCAGCGCGTCCATGTCGGCACGCAGCGCCACCACCTTGCCGGGGCGGCCGCCCTTGAGGATGCCGACGACACCATGGCCCGCGATGCCGGTCTTCACCGTCAGCCCGAGGTTGCGCAGGTGCTCCGCCACCAGGCGTGCGGTGCGTGCCTCCTGGCCCGAGAGTTCGGGGTGCTGGTGGATGTCACGGCGCCACGCGACCATCTGCGCCTGCAGCGCCGCGACGCGCGGCGCGAGCACGGCACTGTCGAGTGCCTGGGCCGGGGCCGCCGCGCTGCCGGCGAGCAGCGTGGCGCAGAGCAGTGTGCGCAGAAGGAGCAGCTTCATTGCGCGCGGAAATACTTTTCGGGGTCGAGGAGGGCGCCCGGCTTCCAGGCCACGCGGACCTTGGCATCGGCCTGCACGAGCTGCACGCGGCGCATCGAGCGTTCCAGCCGTTCGTGGGCGTTGGTCGAAACCTGGAAGAAGGTCTCGCCCATCTTCAGCACCGACGAGAACACGACGCGTGCGCTCTTGCGGTCGGGCGCGATCTCGATCTCGTGCAGTTCGTGCGTGTATTCGATGGTGAGCATGCCGCCGGCCTTCTCGCCCGCCAACTCGAAGAACTGGAACATCTCGCGCAGGCGCTCGCAGGCTTGCGTGCCGTTCATCGTGAGGGTGGTGGTGCGCCCCGACATGCGCGTCTCCTGCGTCACCTGTGCCTTGCTGGCGTATTGTTTGCACAGCGCTTCGGGATCGCGGCTGTAGGTCGCGTGAGATTGCTGCCGGTAGAAGTCGCGCACCATCTCCTCATCCAGCTTGCGACCGTCGACCCCGTAGAACCAGCCGCCCCCCCGCCGCTGCGATCAGCAGCAAGACCCACTTCACCATTCGAATGCTCCCCGTTGTCTCGCGCCGCGCACGTCCACAGGAGCGCGCTGGCGGGCCAGTCTACGAGGCAAAGCGCGCGTTCACGGGCAGGCGGCCATCACCTGGGCCACGGCGGCCGTGAGTTTTTTCCCATAGGGCACGTGCAGGAACTCGTTGGGGCCGTGGGCGTTGCTCTTGGGGCCGAGCACGCCGCAGACCATCATCTGCGCCTTCGGGAAGCTCTGTTGCAGGAGGCTCATCAACGGGATGGTGCCGCCTTGGCCGATGTAGCCGCAGGGCGCGCCGTAGTGGGCTTGCGAGGCCGCCTGCAGCGCGTCTTCGAGCCAGGGCGCGAGGCTCGGCGCGTTCCAGCCGGTGGCGCCTGCGGCCCCCGCGCGGCCATCGGCCCCGAAGGTGACCTTCGCGTTGTAGGGCGCGTTGTCTTCCAGCAGCACCTTGAGCTTCTCGGCCGCCTCGTTCGCGTCGACCGTGGGCGGCAAGCGCAGGCTGAGCTTGAACGCGGTGTACGGGCGCAGCACGTTGCCAGAAGCTCTTCCATTCCGGAAAACCGTCGGCACCCGTCACGCTCAGGGTGGGCCGCCAGGTGCGGTTGAGCAGCGCTTCCAGCGGGTCGGTGGTGGTGGGCAAGGCGGGGCCGCCGTCGGCGCCGCAGGCCCAGGGGAAACGCTTCCAGACCTCGTCGCCGAGGATCTTCGCGGTGGCCTGTGCCTGCTCGACGCGGTCGGTGGGGATGGTGCAGTGAAAGCTCTCGGGCAGCAGCCGCCCGGTCTTCGAGTCTTCGAGCCGGTCGAGCACCTGGCGCAGGATGCGAAAGCTCGACGGCACCAGACCGCTCGAATCGCCCGAGTGCACGCCCTCGGTCAGGATCTCCACGCGCAAGGTGCCGCTCACCATGCCGCGCAGGCTGGTGGTGAGCCAGAGCTGGTCGTAGTTGCCGGCGCCGCTGTCGAGGCAGACCACCAGGGCCACGTCGCCGAGGCGCGGCGCGAGGGCGTCGATGTAGGCGGGCAGGTCGAACGAGCCGCTTTCCTCGCAAGCCTCGATGAGGCCCACGCAGCGCGGGCGCGGAATGCCTTGCGCATCGAGCGCCTCGATGGCGGTGATGGCGGCATACACCGCGTAGCCGTCGTCGGCGCCGCCGCGGCCGTAGAGCAGGCCGTTCTCGTACTTCGCGGTCCAGGGGCCGAGGTCGTTGCGCCAGCCGGTGAACTCGGGTTGTTTGTCGAGGTGGCCGTACATGAGCACGGTGTCGGTGCTCCCTGATTTGGTGGCCGGCACCTCGAAGAAGATCACCGGCGTGCGGCCCGGCAGGCGCACCACTTCCAGCTTCAGGCCGGCGACCTTGCGTCCCTCGACCCAGCTGGCCGCATCACGCACCACCTGGTCGATGTAGCCGTGCTGTTGCCAGTCGGCATCGAACATCGGGCTCTTGGCCGGGATCGCGATGTAGTCGGTGAGCGCGGGGACGATCTGCTCGTCCCAGGCGCGGTCCGCGTACGCAGCGAGCGCGGTGGCTTCGTCAGGCTGGATCGGTTGCAGGGGGTCGCGTGCGTTCATGGCGTGCTCCTCGAGACGGCCGATCCAGTGTAGACAAGCAAAAGGGGCTTGCCTTGTGGCAAGCCCTCTTCGTCGAGTGCGGTAACGATCAGGCCCGCTTGAACTGCATGGACTTCACTTCCAGAAAGTCTTCCAGCCCCCACTTGCCAAACTCGCGGCCGTTGCCCGACTGCTTGTAGCCGCCGAACGGCGCCTGCATGTTGAAGCCGCCGCCGTTGATGTCGACCATGCCGGTGCGGATCTTCTTCGCCACTTCCTTCGCGCGCTCGTCGGTCGAGGCCCACACGCCGCCGGAGAGGCCGTAGATGCTGTTGTTGGCGATGGCGATGGCTTCGGCTTCGTCCTTGTAGGTGAGGATCGACAGCACCGGGCCGAAGACTTCCTCTTGCGCCAGGCGCGAATCGGGCTTCACGCGGCCGAAGACGGTGGGCTTCACATAGAAGCCCTTGTTCTCCAGGCCTTCCGGGGCACCGAGGCCGCCGGTCAGGAGCTCGGCGCCTTCGTCGAGGCCGATCTGGATGTATTCCTGCACCGTGTCCTGCTGCGATTTCGAAGCCACCGGGCCCATCACCGTGGTCTCGTCGAAGGGGTCGCCGACCTTGTAGGCGGCGGTTACGGCCACCGCGATCTTGGCCACTTCGTCGTACTTGCTCTCGGGCACCACCATGCGGGTGTGCGCGGTGCAGGTCTGGCCGGCGTTGAGGAAGCAGGCCTGCACCGAGCCCTTGACGGCGGTCACGAGGTCGGCGTCTTCGAGGATCACCGAGGCCGACTTGCCGCCGAGTTCGAGCGCCACGCGCTTGATGGTTTCGGAGGCCTGCGCCGAGATGCGGCGGCCGGCACCGGTGGAGCCGGTGAACGACACCATGTCCACATCGGGGTGCTTGACCATCGCCTCGCCGACGATCGTGCCGCGGCCGGTGACGAGGTTGAACACGCCCGCCGGCACGCCGGCCTCATGGATGACCTCGGCCAGGATGAACGCATTGAGCGGCGTCACGTCGGCCGGCTTCAACACCACCGTGCAGCCCGCGGCCATGGCCGCGGCGACCTTGGCGCCGATCTGGTGCAGCGGGTAGTTCCACGGCGTGATCGCCGCGACCACCCCCACCGGTTCGCGCACGATGGTCGAGTGGCCGGCCTGCTCTTCCCAGTGGAAGCTCTCCACCAGCTTGGCGTAGTACTTGAAGACCGCGATCGGCGAGCCGGCCTGGATCGGCAGCGACTGCTTGAGCGGCATGCCCATCTCGGAGCTGATGGTTTTGGCGATCTCGCCGGCACGTGCCTTCAGGCCTTCGTGGATCTTCAGCAGGTACGCACCGCGCTCGGCCGGCGTCAGCGCCGCCCAGGGTTCGAAGGCCGCCTTGGCCGCGGCCACGGCACGGTTCACGTCGTCGGCATTGCCACGCACGACGCTGGCGATTGCGTCACCGGTGGCGGGCGAGATCACCGCGCCGGGCGTTTCCTGGCCCAGGCTGGCCACCCATTGGCCGCCGATGTACAGCTTGTCTTTCTGGATCATGGTGTGCTCGCTCGCGTGAATTAGGACGGGGGTGCAATTTTAGGCACCCGACCCTTTCAGCGACTGCAACCAAGATGACAACACCGCCAGCACCTCGGCCTGCTCCGGCTCGTTGAAGATCTCGTGATAGAGCGGGCCAAACTCGCGTGTGGTGACCACCGACTTCGGCGCCGTCGCCGCAAAGTCGCGGCTGCCGGAGGGCGCCACGCAGCGGTCGCTGCCGGCGTAGAGCAAGAGCGTGGGCACCTTCCAGCGGGCGGCGTGGTGGCGCACCCACTCGCCGTTGCCGAGGATGAAGCGTGCCAGCCGCGGCGTGATGCGGTCGTGCACCAGTGGGTCGGCGTTGTAGGCGGCTACGACCTTCGGGTCGCGCGAGATCCATTCCGGCTTCAGACCGTTGTTGACCGCCAGGTCGGGCGCCAGCGCGCCGAGGGTGGCGAGCAGCAGTTTCTGGATGGCGTTGGTGTCGGCCGCGAGGGCCGGCGACGACAGCACCAGTGCGTCGACCGGCCGGTGCCAGTCGCCCGGGGCCTCGCCGGGGCGAGCCACGCCCTGGCCGACAAAGCGCGAGGCGATCAGCCCACCCATGCTGTGGCCCAGCAGGACCAGCGGACCGGGCGTGTGCTGGCGCACGTGGTCGATCATCTGGCCGAGATCGCGCAGCAGGTCGTCGTCGCTCGTGATCTTGCCCTTGGGGCCGTCGCTGCGGCCGTGGCCGCGGTGGTCGTAGCCGGTCACGTGCCAGCCGGCGGCGTTGAGGTGCGCGGCCACATGGGCGTAGCGCCCGATGTGTTCGCCCAGGCCGTGCACGATCAGCACGGTGCCGCGGGCGGCGGCGGTGTCGGGGGCCGGCCAGTGCTGCACATGCAGGCGCTGGCCGTCGGTGGTGGTGAGGGCGGCGTAGGTCATGGGGGCGCACCCTACGCACTTCGGGCAGTCCCGCCAAGCGGGACTTGCGCTCAGGCGTTGTGAACGGGCTCAGGCCGCCATCACGATGCGGTCGAGCCCGTTCGACAGGCGCGGGTCGATGCGGCCGGTGATCCACGCATTGACCGTCGCTTCGTGCGAGATCGGCCCCAGGTGGCCGGCACCGGGCACCTCGGCGCGCAGCACGTTGGGCAGCGCATGGGCCAGCAGTTCGGCCACGCGCCGCGCGGGGGTGCGCGTCTGCGAGCCGTGCATCAGCAGGATGGGCATGGTCAGGCGTGCCAGCAGGCTCTTGTGCCAGCGGGCGGTGAAGCAGGCGTCGAAGTGGCGCGGCACGGCCGGCATGCGCCGCGCGATGGCATCGCGCTGGCTCGCGGCCATCTGATTCCAGCTGGTGTCGCCGGCCCAGTAGCCCATGAAGAAGGCGGCGGCCTGGTCGATCTCGCCGCGTTGCACCAGGCCGCGTGCGGTGTGGGCCACGTCGGTGATCTCCATCAGCGATGGGTCGCGTGGGGCCAACTCGCGCAGCACGCCGAAGGCGACCGGTTCGTACAGGCTCAGCGAACGCACCCGCTCAGGGTGGCGCAGCGCGATCTGCAGGGCGACGACCGCGCCGTAGGAGTGTCCGACCAGATGCACGCCGGGCGCACCGGGCTGAGGGTGGGGGGTGTCCATCAGCGCGGCCACCGCCTGCGCGTCGGCCTGCAGCGCGTTCATCGTCGCGCCCGGAAACGGCGGGCTCATGCCGTGGCCGTGCAGGTCGGGCAGCAGCACCCGCCAGTGGCGCGACAGGATGTTGGCAAGGCCTTGCCACTGCGCGTGGGTGCCAGCCGTGGCGTGCAGGCACACCACCAGGTCGCCCGCGCCCTGGGTGCGGGCCGACAGGCGGGACGGGAGGTTCAGGGGGTCGGGGGCGTCGGGAAAGGCGTGGGTCTCGAAGCTCATGGCGTGTCCATCCGGTTCATCGGGCACAGCGCAGCGGGTGGCGGCGCCGTCTCGGCAGACCGTGAGGATGGAACGTCCGCGTATCAGCCGGATGTCGCGCGCCCGGCCGGTGTGATTCATTCGTTGCACGCGCGTTTCCGCGCCGCTTGCAACTCAGTGCGATATGTCTTTGGTGCGGGTGCGCGAGACGCCGGTGATGACGCCCAGGCCGGCGAGGATGATGCAAGTGATGGCCACGTAGGTGGCCGACACCCCGGCCAGCACCAGGGCCCAGGCCACGCCGCCGATCAGGAGGGCGAAGCCGATCATGTAGAGCGCGAAAGACATGGAGATGCTCCTTCTGTCTGCGGAACGTGGGCAGCACTGTAGGGAGCGCCAGGCGCGTCGCCGATCGGTGCGGGCCGGCAATTGGCGTAGGCAAGCGCCTACCGGGACGGCTGGCTACGATCGGCGCATGAAGAGCCTCTTCCACCTCGCGTATCACGTGCGCAGCCTCGACGACGCGCGCCGCTTCTACGGCGGCGTGCTCGGCTGCCGCGAAGGCCGCAGCACCGACACCTGGGTCGACTTCGACTTCTTCGGGCACCAGATCTCGCTGCACCTGGGCGAGCCCTTCGCGACGACGAACACCGGTCGCGTCGGCGACAAGCTGGTGCCGATGCCGCATCTCGGGCTCGTGCTCGAACTGCCCGACTGGCAGGCGCTCGCCGACCGCCTCACCGCCGCGAAGCTCGCGTTCGTGATGCCGCCTCAGGTGCGCTTCGAAGGCCAGCCCGGCGAGCAGTGGACGATGTTCTTCCGCGACCCGTCGGGCAACCCGATCGAGGTGAAGGGCTTCCGCTCGCTGGCAGGCGTCTACGCAAGCTGAGCCGCGCGCTGGCGCGTCAGCGCATCGCCCACCGGCTGCCCGGCGAGCGCGGCGATCAGGTTGTCGGCGGCGCGCTGCTCGATGGCCAGGCGCACCGAGGCCACCGCTGAGCCGAGGTGCGGGGTGAAGACGGTGTGCGGCGAGGCGAGCAGGCGCGGGTCGATGTGGCGCGGCCGGTCGGCGAGGTGCCAGTCTTCCAGCTCGAACACGTCGGCCGCGTAGGCGCCGAGCATTCCTGCTTCCAGCGCCTGCGCAACGGCGGCCTCGTCGACCACCGAGCCGCGCCCCACGTTGACGAGGATCTGGCCCCGCTTGCACAGCGCGAGCCGGTGCGCGTCGACCAGGTGCCGGCTGTGCGGCGTGAGCGGCACGGCGAGCAGCAGGTAGTCGGCGCGCTGCAAGGCCTCGTCGAGTGATACCGCTTGCACGCGGGCGTCGTGCTGGGACGGGTCCACCCCCAGCAGCCGCGCGCAGCCGAAGCCGGCCAGCCGGTCGACGATGGCGCGGCCCACCGGACCCAGGCCCACCACCGCGGCGGTGGCGCCGTGAAGGCCGGTGCCGTAGAGCGTCGGCCGCCAGCCCTGGTAGCCACCGGCGCGCACCTGCGCGTCGCCGGCCCGCAGGTGCCGTGCGGCGGCGATGGCCAGGCCGATGGCCAGCTCGGCCGTGGGTTCGGTCAGCAGGTCGGGCACGAAGCTCACCAGCACGCCGGCCCGCGCGCAGGCCTCGAGGTCGAAGTTGTCGTAGCCCTTCAGCGCGCAGGCGATGGTGCGCAGGCGCGGTGCATGTTGCAGCGTGCTCCCGTCCACGCGGTCGGGCATGAAGGCCATCATCGCGTCGGCCTCGGCCAGGTGCCGGTGCAGCTCGGCCTCGGGCCAGGGTTCGGGGCCGGGGTTCATGGTCACCTCGCCGTGCTGGCGAAGCTGCTGCAGCACCGCTGCGTGCACGGGTTGGGTGACGACGATGCGGGGCCGGGATGGGGTCGAGTTCAAGGTCATTTGAGTTTGCGGCGCAGCAGCGCGCCCAGGCGGTCGACCACCAGCACGCAGGCGAGGATCGACAACAGGATGGCGGAGACTTCGTCGTACTTGATGAGCCGCAGCGCCGCCATCAGCTCGAAGCCGATGCCGCCCGCCCCCACGATGCCGAGCACCGCCGAGGCGCGGAAGTGGTACTCCCAGCGGTAGAGCGTGATGTCGGCGAGCTGCGGCATCACCTGCGGCAGCACCGCATGCACGATCACCTGGAAGCGGCTCGCCCCGGCCGCCACGGCGGCTTCGAGCGGTTTGTCGTCGACATGCTCGATGGCTTCGGCGTAGAACTTGCCGACCATGCCCGCCGAGTGCAGCGCGAGCGCCAGCACGCCCGGCAGCGCGCCGAAGCCCACCGCGGCCACGAAGAGGATGCCGAGGATGATTTCCGGCACCGAGCGGCAGGCCGCGAGCAGCGTGCGCGCCGCCTGTCCGACGAGCGGGTGCGGCGTGGTGTTCGGCGCGGCCAGTAGCGCGAGCGGCAGCGACAGCAGCACGGTGAGCGCCGTGCCCGCGACCGACATCGCCAGCGTGTCGCGCAGCGGCACGAGCCACATGCGCCAGCGCGTGAAATCGGGCGGCACCATCTCGTCGGCGAGCTGCACGAGGGCGGGGCCGCCGTCGGCGAAACGCTGCGCGTCGAAGAAGCCGGTCACGCCGAGCGCGAGCAGGCACACGGCCAGCACGAGGCCGATCAGGCCCAGGCGTCGCCGGCCGCGGCGGCGGTCGGTGTGGAGGATGGCGTCGTAGGCCGGATTGACGGCGAGCCCCATCACTTCATGCGCGCCAGGTCGAGCTTGAGCACGCCGGCGGTGTCGCGCAGCACGTCGTACGCGCGGTCGTCGGTGGCGGCGAACGACTCGACGCGGAAGGACTTGAGCACCTCCTTGTCGTTCATCTCCAGGAAGGCCTTCTTGATCGCCTGCTTGAGTTCGGGTGCGAGCTTGCCCTGCACCACGATCGGGTAATTGGGGATCGCGGCGGTGAGGTCGAGCTGCACGATCTTGCTGGCGTCGACGGTGCCGCGCTTGACCAGGTTGTCGAGGATGGGCTTGGAGAGCGCCCCCGCGGGCACCTGGCCCGCCTGCACCGCGCGGGCCACCGCGTCGTGCGTGCCCAGGTGCACCGGGCGGTAGTCCTTCTCGCCGTCAAGCCCCACCTTCTTCAGCAGGTGGGCGCGTGGCGCGAGGTGGCTGGAGGTCGAGGCCTGGTCGCCGAAGCCGAAGGGCTTGCCGCGCACGTCGTCGAGCTTGGCGACCGGCCCGCCGGCGGTGGCGATCAGCACCGACTGGTAAGTGGGCGAGCCGCGCTCCACGCCGACGGCAAACGGCTCGATGTCGGGCGCCTTCGACTTGGCCAGCACGTACGAGAAGGGGCCGAAGTAGGCGACCTCGATGCGGCCGAAGCGCATGGCTTCGATCATCGAGGAGTAGTCGGTGGTGACGACGATCTCGACCTCTTTCTTCAGCGTGCGCTCCAGGTACTGCTTGAGGGGCTGGGCGTTCTGGATCAGCGTGGAGGCGTTTTCGTCGGGCAGCAGCGCGACGCGCAGGCGCGCGGGGTTGGCGCCTTGCGCCAGGGCGGCGTGGGGCACGAACAGGGCGAGCGCGGCCGAGGCCAGCGCGGTGTTGAGGGTGCGGCGTTTCAACATGGCGTGAGTTCCGTGGGTTCGAGAGGAGAGAGGGCGCCGGCTGGCTGCGGGGGCAGGCTGGCGGTGGGGCGGGTGTCGGCGTAGAGCGAGGCTTCGGTCTGCGCATCGAGCGCGGCGGGCGGGCCGTCGAACACCACCCGGCCCTGGCGCAGGCCGATCACGCGGTCGGCGAAGCGGCGTGCGAGGGCCACCTGGTGCAGGCTCACGACCGCGGTGAGACCGTCGCCCTGGCAGATGCCGTGCAGCAGCGTGAGCACGCTGAGCGCCGTGGCCGGGTCGAGGCTGGCCACCGGTTCGTCGGCCAGCATCAGCCGCGGCTGTTGCACCAGCGCGCGGGCGATGCCCACCCGCTGCTGCTGGCCGCCCGACAGCGCATCGGCCCGCTCCAGCGCCTTGTCGAGCAGGCCGACGCGCTCGATGGCGGCGAGCGCGCGTTGTTTGTCGGCGTGGCGCCAGGGCAGGCACGAGGCCCAGGCCGGGCGCTGCGCCACGCAGCCCAGCAGCACGTTGCCGAGCACCGTCTGGCGGCCGATGAGGTGGTGCTGCTGGAACACCATGCCGGTCAGGCGGCGGTGCGCGCGCAGGGTGCGCGAGCGTGTCAGCGCGGCGCCGAGGTCACCCACCTGCACCTGCCCGTCGCTGGGTCTCACGAGTCCGTTGAGGCAGCGCAGCAGCGTGGACTTGCCCGCGCCCGAGGCGCCCAGCAGCACCACGAACTGCCCCGCCTCGATGCCGAGGCTGGTGGGGTGCAGGGCGGCGTGGCCGTTGGCGTAGGTGACCGCCAGGCCCTGCAGCGTGAGCAGCGGGGCGGCGAGTGGGGTGTCTGGAATCGGGTTCACGGGCCCAAGTCTGTTTGGGCCATGTGGCAGGCGTGTGCAGGTTGCAGTGTGAAAATCGCGGCCATGTATAGATTGCATCTATGTCTGGCCTGACGCTGCTGGCCTCGCTGAAGGCCTTCGACGCCACCGCCCGCGCCGGCAGCATGACGGCCGCCGCGCGCTCGCTCGGCCTGCAGCAGCCCACGCTGTCGGCCCACATCGCCCGGCTGGAGCGTGAATATGGCGTGGAGCTCTTCTACCGCCGAGGGCGGCGGCTCGAACTCACGCCCTTCGGCGTGACGCTCAGCGAGTGCACCCGCCGCGCCTTCAGCGCCGAGGAAGACGCGGTGGCCCTGCTGGCGGCGGCCAAGCACCGCTACCATGGCCGCCTCACGCTCTGCGCGATCGGGCCTTACAACGTCACGCCGATGATCCGCGTCTTCCGGGCGCGGCACCCGTTGGTGAGCCTCGCGGTGACGGTCGGCGACTCGCGCCGCATCGTGCAGATGATCCTCGACTACCAGGGTGACGTCGGCGTGATCCTCAACGCCGTGGACGAGCCGCAGCTGCACTGCGTGCCGTACCGCAAGCAGGCGCTGGTGGTGTTTGCGCCGGTGTCGCACGCCCTCGCGCGCCAGTCGTCGGTGACGATCGAAGACCTGGCGAACCAGGAATTCGTGATGCGCGAAGAGGGTTCCACCACCCGCAAGGTCTTCGAGCAGGTGCTGTCCGAGCACGGCGTGACGGTGCGCGCGAGTGTCGAGATGGGCAGCCGAGAAGCGGTGCGCGAGGCGGTGGCGCAGGGCTTGGGCCTCGGCATCGTGGCCGACACCGCCTACGTGCCCGACCCACGCCTGGTGCGCCTGCCGATCACCGGCGCGGATGTGGCGACGTACGCCCACCTCATCTGCCGCACCGAGCGACGGCAGGTGCCGCTCATCGCCGAGTTCCTGCGGGTGGCCGACGAGCTGCGGCTGTCCCCGGGGGAGCGGTAGCTAGGCGCCCCGCCAGCCTTCTGCCCACTCGCAGAAGGGCCCGAGCGAGACCATCAGCTTGCGGCCCTCGGGCGTGAGGCGGTAGCCGCCTTCCTCGTGTTCCAGCAGGCCCACGTCGCGCAACTCCTTGATGCGCGTGTTGAGCAGGCTGGGGTTGGTGTCGCAGGCTTCCTGCAGCGCGCGAAAGGTCATCTGCCCGCCGTGGCGCAGCTCCCAGAAGATGCGCAACGCCGCGCGCCGACCCAGCAGGTCCAGCGCCACCATGATCGGGCGTCCGGTCTTGGAGCCGCGCACCGGCGAGCCGATGCGCGGTGAGGACTTGCGGGCAGTGGGCATGCGGCGATTGTCGCCGTGCTCATTTGGTGGTGGTCGGCTCCGCCCAGCCGCCCCCGAGCACCTTGTAGAGGTTGACCTGGTTCTGCACCATCGCCGCCTGCACCTGCACCACCGCCTGCTGCGCGGTGAAGAGGGCGCGCTGGGCGTCGAGCACGTCGAGGTAGCTCGCGGCACCGTTGCGGTAGCGCAGGTCGGCGAGCTTGAAGCGCGTCTGCTCGGCGTTGGCCTGCGCCAGCTGCGCACGCGCCTGTTCGCCCAGCGTGGCGCGGCCGGCCAGCGCATCCTGCACTTCGCGGAAGGCGTTCTGGATCGACCGCTCGTATTGCGCGACCGCGATCTCGCGGTTGGTTTTCGCGAGGTCGAGGTTGGCGCTGTTGCGCCCGGCGTCGAAGATCGGCTGCAGCACCGAGCCCGAGATGCTCCAGGCCTTGCTGCCGGCCTTGAAGAGGCCATCGGTTTCGGAGCTGGCGCTGCCCACGCTGCCGGTCAGGCTGATGCGCGGGAAGAAGGCGGCGCGTGCGGCGCCGATGTTGGCGTTGGCCGCGATCAGCTGCTGCTCGGCCTGGCGCACGTCGGGGCGGCGCGTCAGCACGTCCGACGGCAGGCCGGCGGGCAGGTCGGACGCGAGGCGTTGTTCACCGATGGAAAGTGCGGGCGGCAGGTCGGTCGGCAGCGGCTGGCCGATCAGCAGCACCAGCGCGTTTTCATCGAGCGCGCGCTGGCGCGTGACGGCCGCCAGCGTCACCTTGCCGGCCTCGAGCAGCGACTCGGCCTGGCGCAGGTCGAGCTTCGGAGGCGGCGCCGTTGTCGAATTTCAGCTTGTTGAGCCTGAACGAGTCTTCGCGGGTGCCGAGCGTGTCGCGGGTGATGGCGAGCAGCTCGTCGTCGGCCAGCAGGCTCAGGTAGGTGTTGGCGACGGCCGCGATGAGGCTGATCTGCACGGCCTTGCGCCCCTCGACGCTGCCCAGGTACTGCGCCGCCGCGGCGTTGCCCAGGCTCTGGATGCGGCCGAAGAGGTCGAGTTCCCAGGTCGAGAGCTGGATGCCGGCGCTGAACACGGTCGTCAGCTGGCCGGTGGTCTGCGAGGGCCCGCGCTGGCCGGTGAGACCGACACCGAGGTTGGGGTAGAGGTCGGCGCGGCGCACGCCGTAGTTGGCGCGAGCGGCCTCGATGTTGAGCACCGCCACGCGCAGGTCGCGGTTGTTGCTGAGCGCGATCTCGATCAGGCGCTTCAGGCGCTCGTCGACGAAGAAGCGCTGCCACTCGATGTCGCTCGCGGCCTGGGTGCCCGTGGCCGCCACCGTGTCGGTGAAGGCCGGCGCGACCGGCGCGGCCGGCCGCTCGTAGCGCGGCGCCATGCTCGTGCAGCCGGCCAGCAGCAGCGCGGCAGCCAGGCCGGTGAAGCGTGCGTCAAACATGTTGGTGACCTCCTTGGTCCTCTGCATCTTTCTCGTGGGCGTAGAACTTGCGCTGCCGCTCACTGCCCTTGAAGAAGCGGCGCACCACGACGTAGAACACCGGCACGAAGAACACCGCCAGCAGCACCGAGCTCACCATGCCGCCGATCACGCCGGTGCCGAGCACGCGCTGGCTCGACGAGCCCGCACCGGAGGCGAGCATCAGCGGCAGCGTGCCGAGGATGAAGGCGAGCGAGGTCATGAGGATCGGGCGGAAGCGGATGTGGGCCGCCGTCAGCGCGGCCTCCATCGCGCTCTTGCCCTGCGCCTGCAGGTCTTTCGCGAACTCGATGATCAGGATGGCGTTCTTCGCCGACAGGCCGATGATGGTGATCAGGCCGACCTGGAAGTACACGTCGTTGGTGTAGCCACGCAAGGTCACGCCGAGGATCACGCCCAGCACGCCGAGCGGCACGACGAGCATCACCGCCAGCGGGATTGACCAGCTCTCGTACAGCGCGGCCAGGCAGAGGAACACCGCCAGGATCGCGAAGCCGTAGAGGATGAGCGCCTGCGAACCAGCGAGCTTCTCCTCGCGCGACTGGCCCGTCCACTCGAAGGCGAACCCGGGCGGCAGCTTGGCGGCCAGCGCTTCCATCTCGGCCATCGCCGCGCCGGTGCTGTAGCCGGGTGCGGCCGAGCCGTTGATGCGCATGGCGGGGTAGCCGTTGTAGCGCACCGTCTGCATCGCGCCCGTCACCCACTTGGTGGTGGCGAAGGCCGAGAGCGGCACCGGCTTGCCCTGGTTGTTGATGGCGTTGAGCTTGAGCAGGTCTTCCGGCTGCATGCGCGCGGGCGCGTCGGCCTGCACCACCACCCGCTGCAGGCGCCCGGCGTTGGGGAAGTCGTTGACGTAGGCCGAGCCGAGCGAGGTGGAGATGGCGCTGTTGATGCTGTCGAAGCTCACGCCGAGTGCGTTGGCGCGGTCGCGGTCGATCGCGAGCTCCACCTGCGGCGCGTCTTCCAGACCGTCGGGCCGCACCTGCGTGATCACCTTGCTTTGCGAGGCCATGCCCAGCAGCTGGTTGCGGGCGTTGACCAGCGCCTGGTGGCCCTGGCCGGCGCGGTCTTGCAGGCGGAAGCTGAAACCCGACGACTGGCCGAGTTCAGGAATGGGCGGCGGGCTCAAGGGGTAGATGAACGCATCGCGGATGCCCATCAGCGCACCGAAGGCGCGGCCGGCAATCGCATCGGCCTTTTGCTGCGGCTCTTCGCGCTCCTTCCAGTCTTTCAGCGTCACGAAGGCGAGGGCCGCGTTCTGACCCTGGCCCGAGAAGCTGAAGCCCAGCACGCCCACCATGCTCTGCACCTCGGGCTGCTTGAGGATGTAGGCCTCGACCTGCTTCATCACCTCCAGCGTGCGCGCCTGCGTGGCACCCGGCGGCAGCTGCACGTTGACGATCATGTTGCCCTGGTCTTCCTGCGGCAGGAAGGAGGTGGGCAGGCGCTTGTAGAGCAGCGCCACCGCGAGGCCGATCGCGAGGTAGATGATCATGAAGCGTCCGGCACGCTTCAAGATCCGCGCGACCCAGCCTTCGTAGCCCTTGGCCGTGCGCGTGAAGCCGCGGTTGAACCAGCCGAAGAAGCCGGTCTTCTCATGGTGGTGGCCCTTCTCCACCGGCTTCAGCAGCGTGGCGCACAAGGCCGGCGTGAGCGACAGCGCCATGAAGGCCGAGAAGGCGATGGCCGCCACCATCACCGCCGAGAACTGGCGGTAGATGTTGCCCACCGACCCCGAGAAGAAGGCGAGCGGCACGAACACCGAGATCAGCGCCACCGTCACGCCGACGATGGCGCCCGAGATCTGGCCCATGGCCTTGCGCGTGGCCTGCAAGGGCGGCAGGCCTTCCTCGCTCATGATGCGTTCGACGTTTTCCACCACCACGATGGCGTCGTCGACCACGATGCCGATCACGAGCACCATGCCGAACATGGTCAGCACGTTGATCGAGAAGCCGAGCGTGAGCAGCACCGCGAACGTGCCCAGCAGCGAGATCGGCACCACGATGGTCGGGATGATGGTGTAGCGCCAGTTCTGCAGGAAGAGGAACATGACGAGGAACACCAGCACCACCGCTTCGACCAGTGTCTCGGCCACCTGGCTGATCGAGATCTTGATGAAGCGCGAGCTGTCGTAGGGGATCGCGTACTTCATGCCCTGCGGGAAGAGCTTGGAGAGCTCGTCCATGCGCTTGTGGATGGCCGCGGCCGTGGCCAGCGCGTTGCCGCTCGGGGCGAGCTGTACACCGATGCCGGTCGACGGGTTGCCGTTCAGCCGCGCCGAGGTGGCGTAGGCCTGGGCGCCGAAGCTCGAGCCGCGCCACGTCGCGCAGGCGCACGGTGGAGCCGTCGGTCAGCGCGCGCAGCACGATGGCGCCGAACTCCTCGGGCGTGCTGAGCTGCCCCTTCACCACCACGGTCGCCGAGATGCCCTGGCCGGCGATGTTGGGCAGGTCGCCGATCGTGCCCGACGACACCTGCGCGTTCTGCGCGCGGATGGCAGCCAGCACCTCGGCCGACGAGAGGTTGTAGCTCTGCAGCTTGTTGGGGTCGAGCCAGATGCGCATCGCGCGCTCGGTGCCGAAAAGCTGCGCCTGGCCCACACCCGGCACGCGCTGCAGCTCGGGCAGGATGTTGCGCGAGGCGTAGTCGCCGAGCGCGACCGGGTCGTAGGCCGGGTTGTCGGACGAGAGGATGGTGAAGAGCAGGAAGTTCGAGCGCGCCTTGTCGACGCGCACACCCTGCTGCGTCACCGCCGAGGGCAGGCGGGGCGAGGCGCGGCTGAGGCGGTTCTGCACGTCCACCTGCGCGAGGTCGGCATTGGTGCCGGGCTCGAAGCTGATGGTGATGGTGCCGGTGCCGTTGGCCTGCGCCACCGACTCCATGTACATGAGGCCGGGCGAGCCGTTCATCTCGCGTTCGATGACGGAGAGCACCGCGTCTTCGAGCGTCTGCGCCGAGGCGCCGGGGTAGGTGGCGTTGATGACGATGGAGGGCGGTGCCACCGGCGGGTACTGCGCGATCGGCAGCTGCGTGATCGCCACGCCGCCGGCCACCAGGATGAAGAGCGCGATCACCCACGCGAAGATGGGCCGGTCGATGAAGAAGCGTGACATCTGCCGTGCCCCTCAGCGGCTGGCCGCCGAGGCGGGAGTGGATGCGCCCGCCGGAGCGGACGCGGCGGCGGGCTGCCACGGCACCGGGTTCACCGGCGCGCCGGGCACCATCATCTTCTGGAAGCCGTCGACGATCACCTTCTCGCCCGGCTGCAGGCCGTCGGTGACGAGCCAGCTCTGCCCTTGCGCCGAGCCGACCTTGACGGTGCGCTTTTGCGGCTTGTTGTCGGCGCCGACCACGAGCACCGTGTCGCCGGTCTCGCTGCGGGTGACGGCCTGCTGCGGCAGCAGGATGCCCTCGGGCAGCGCCGCCTGCGCGAGCCGCACCCGCACGTACATGCCGGGCAGCAGCAGGCCGTTCGGGTTGGGCACCTCGGCGCGCAGCGTGATCTGGCCCGAGGTGGGGTCGACGGTCAGGTCGCTGAAGAGCAGCTTGCCCGGCTGTGCGTAGGGGCTGCCGTCTTCCAGGATCACCTGCACACGCGCCGCGTCGGCGCCGGCCTTCTGCAGCTTGCCGGCGGCGAGTGCCTGGCGCAGCTTCAGCACCTCGGTGGTCGACTGGGTGAAGTTGACGTACATCGGGTTGATCTGCTGCACCACCGCCAGCGGCGTGGCCTCGCCCTGGCCGACGAGCGCGCCTTCGGTGACGAGCGCCCGGCCGATGCGGCCGGCGATCGGCGAGGTGACCGAGGCATAGCCGAGGTTGATCTGCGCCGTCTGCACCGCCGCGCGGCTCGCCGCCAGGTCGGCCTCGGCCGACTTCTGCGCCGACACCGCGTTGATGTAGTCCTGCTTGCTGATGGCGTTGGCCTCCATCAGCGGCTTGAAGCGCTCGGCCTGGGCGGTGGTCTGCGCGACGTTGGCCTGTGCGCGGGCGAGCGTGGCCTGGGCGCTGGCCAGCGCTGCCTGGTAGGGCGCGCTGTCGATGCGAAAGAGCAGCTGCCCGGCCTTCACGTCGCTGCCTTCCTTGAACACCCGCTCGCGCAGGATGCCCGCGGCGCGTGCGCGCACCTGCGCCACGCGCGAGGCCTCCAGCCGGCCCGGCAGCTCGGTGGTGAGGCTCACGGTGGTCGGGGTGACCGTCACCACGCCCACCTGGGGCGGCGGCATGCCGCCTCCCGGTGCAGCGCCGGCAGCGCCTTCCGGCTTCTTGCCGCAGGCGGCCAGCAGCGCGGCGGCGGCGACGAGGGACAGGGTCAGTGACAGGGAACGGTGGGCACAACGGGCCCGGACGTCTTTCAACGCAGACATGCGAATTCCTTCGGGTCGCGCCGTCGACGGCGCCTCGCAACGTGGGGGGCAGAATCTCGGGCCGCTCGACCGGATGAATCGGCGTCAGGCAGAACGCAGATCGACGGAACCGAATGCCGGTTTAGTATACATACACGCGTGAATGTAAGTTGACATCCCACTGACACCCACCCATGGTCCGCCGCACCAAAGAAGAAGCGCAGGCTACTCGCAAGCTCATCCTTGACACGGCTGAGGTGGTCTTTCACGAGCGTGGCGTTTCGCGCAGCACGCTGAACGACATCGCCCAGGCCGCCGGCCTCACGCGCGGGGCCATCTACTGGCATTTCAAGGACAAGGCCGATCTCTTCAACGCGATGATGGAGCGTGTGACGCTGCCGCTGGAAGAGACCGCCCACCGCAGCGACGACGAGAGCCTCGACGACCCGATCGCCTACATGCGCGCCAACTTCCTGCACGCGCTGCGCCTGACGGCCAACGACCCGCAGGTGCGCCGCGTGTTCGGCATCGCCGTCCACAAGGTCGAGTACGTCGACGAACTGCTGGCCGTGCGCGACCGGCACCTGAAGATCCGCGACGAGTGCCTGCTGCATGCGCAGCGCGGCGTCACGCTGGCCATGCGCCGCGGGCTGCTGCCCCGGCGCCTCCCGGCGCGGGCGGCGGCGATCGGCCTGCACGCGCTGATCGACGGCCTCATCCAGAACTGGCTGCTCGACCCCGAGGCTTTCGACCTCGTGAAGACCGGCCAGCAGGTGCTCGACGCCTACCTCGCCGGGCTCGGCGTGGCCGCGCCCGCCGCGCGCAAGCTTGAGCGGCCCGCAGGGCCTTAGGCGCGCGGCACCACGCCGGGCGCGGAAGATGGGCGCCATGCGTGTGGCCGTCTTCAGCACCCAGCCTTACGACCAGCGGTTCCTCGATGCAGCGAACGCCGCGGGCCGGCATGTGTTCACCTACCTGCCGGCGCGGCTGGAGGCGAGCACCGTCGCCACTGCCGACGGGCACGACGCGGTGTGTGCTTTCGTCAACGACCGGCTCGACGCCGACGTGCTGGCGGCGCTGCGCTCGCGGGGCATCCGCCTGGTGGTGCTGCGCTGCGCGGGCTTCAACCACGTCGACCTGGCCGCGGCCGCCTCGCTCGGTCTTGCCGTCGGGCGGGTGCCCGAGTACTCGCCGCATGCGGTGGCCGAACACACCGTGGCGCTCGTGCTGGCGCTCAACCGCAAGATCCACCGAGCCTACGCCCGGGTGCGCGAGGGCAACTTCGCGCTCGATGGGCTGCTTGGCTTCGACCTGCACGGCCGCACCGTCGGCGTGGTGGGCACCGGCAAGATCGGCCTGTGCTTCGTGCGCATCATGCGAGGCTTCGGCTGCGAGGTGCTGGCTCATGACCCGGCGCCCGATCCCGTCTGCGAAGCGGCGGGGGCCCGCTACGTGCCTCTCGCCGAACTGCTCGCCCGCAGCGACATCATCAGCCTGCACTGCCCGCTCACGCCCCAGACGCATCACCTGATCGACGCCGCCGCGTTGTCTCGCATGAAGCGCGGCGCGATGCTGGTCAACACCAGCCGCGGCGCCGTGGTCGACACCCGCGCCGTCATCGCCGCCCTCAAGAGCGGCGCGTTGGGCAGCCTCGGGATCGACGTGTACGAGGAGGAGGCCGACCTCTTCTTCCGCGACCTCTCGGCCGAAGTGCTGCGCGACGACGTGTTCGCACGCCTGCTGACCTTCCCGAACGTGGTGGTCACCGGGCACCAGGCCTTCTTCACCCACGACGCGCTGGCGGCGATCGCGGCCGCCACGGTGGCCAACCTCGACGCCTTCGAGACCACCGGGCAGCCCCGTCACCCCGTTTCCGTCGACCGCCTGGCCTGAGGCGGGGCCGCCGCGCACCGACGGCCCGGCACCAGGCGGGGAACTTCGCGCCGACTCAGCGCCTCCCACACCCCCATGCGCAGACTCCGCCGGTTACTTCCCTCTCCTGAAGCCGTGCAGCGCAATCGCTGGCTGGCCTGGATGGGCCCCGCATTGCACCACCCGCGCCTGTGGCATCTCAGCCGCCGCGGGCTCGCGCTCGGCATGGCGCTGGGCATCTTCTTCGGGCTCTTGATCCCCATCGCCCAGATCCCCGCGAGTGCGGCCGCGGCCGTGCTGCTGCGCGCCAACCTGCCGGCGGCGGTGGCCAGCACGCTCGTCACGAACCCGGTCACCTTCGGCCCGGTGTACTACGCCGCCTGGCGCGTGGGCAGTGCCATCCTCGGCGAGCCGGTCACCGAGGACGAGGTGCCGCCTGAAGTGCCCGACGCCCAGAGCGCTCCCGAGCAGAGCTGGCTCGGCCGGCTCCAGGAGCAGGTGATGGGTGTGGGCAAGCCCTTGGCGGTGGGCCTGTGCGTGCTGGCCACCACCTTCGGCGTGGCCACGTATTTCGCGGTGCTGTGGCTGTGGGCGCTGAGCGTGCTGTGGCGGCGCCGCCGCCGTACCGCAGGCCCTGCGCAGGCGCACTGACTGGGGCGAAGCGTCTCGTCACTGGTCAAGCATGCGGCCACCGGCTAGGGTACGGGTCTTTGTACGAGCGCGGCGCACCCGCGCCGCCCGTCTCGGAGCCTCCATGGACAAGCTGCACTGTCTCGATGCCCTCGGCATGCTGGCCGCCTACGAACGCCGGCAACTCTCTCCGCTCGACGTCACGCGGGCGGTGCTCGCGCAGATCGAGGCCTGCGAGCCGCGTGTGCACGCCACCTGGGCGCTCGATGCCGACGCGGCGCTCGCGCAGGCCCGTGCCAGCGAGGCACGCTGGCAGCGCGGCGAGCCGCAGGGTGTGCTCGACGGTGTGCCGGTCACGATCAAGGAGAACATCGCCACCCAGGGCGTGCCGGTGCCGCTGGGCACGGCCGCCACCGTGCTTGTGCCCGCGCAGCAGGACGCCCCGCCCGCGGCACGGCTGCGCGCCGCCGGTGCGGTGATCGTGTGCAAGACCACCATGCCCGACTACGGCATGTTGTCGTCGGGGCTGTCGAGCTTCCACGCGCTCGCCCGCAACCCGTGGGACGTGAGCAAGAACCCTGGCGGCAGCAGTGCCGGCGCCGCTGCGGCGGCGGCCGCGGGCTACGGCCCGCTGCACCTGGGCACCGACATCGGCGGCTCGGTGCGCCTGCCCGCCGCCTGGTGCGGCATCTTCGCCCTGAAGCCCAGCCTCGGCCGCATTCCCATCCACCCGCCGTACTACGGCCGCGTGGCCGGCCCGATGACACGCAGCGTTCAAGACGCGGCGCTGATGATGCGGGTGCTCTCGCTGCCCGATGCCCGCGACACCATGAGCCTGCCCTACCAGCCGATCGCGTGGGCCTCGCTCGCCCGGCCGATCAAGGGCCTGAAGCTCGGCCTCATGCTCGACGCCGGCTGGGGCCTGCCGGTCGAACCGGAGGTCCGGGCGGCCGTCGAAGCGGCGGCGCGGGCCTTCGAGGCCGCCGGTGCGATCGTGACGCCGCTCGCACCCTTCATGACGCGTGCCATGGCCGAAGGCATGGACCGCTTCTGGCGCTGCCGTGCGTGGATGGACATCTCGGCGCTGCCCGCCGACCGCCAGGCCCAGGTGCTGCCCTTCATCGTCGAGTGGGCGCGGGGCGGCCAGGGCCTGAGCGGCGAGCAGGTGTTCTCCGGTTTCAGCCAGATGGGCGTGATGCGCGAGGCGGCGGTGGCAGCCTGCCAGCCGTTCGACTTCGTGCTCACGCCGACGGCGCCGATCGCCGCCTTCCCCGCCGAGCTGCCGTGCCCGACCAACGACCCGGCGCAGCCCTTCGAGCACATCGCCTTCACGCTGCCCTACAACATGAGCGAGCAGCCGGCGGCCAGCATCAACTGCGGCTACACGAGCGGCGGCCTGCCGATCGGCCTGCAGATCGTGGGCCAGCGGCACGACGACCTCGGCGTGCTGCAGATGGCGCGCGCCTGGGAGCAGTTGCGCCCGGCGCAGCGGCCCTGGCCGATGGATTGAGCACCGGTACTAGTTCACGTTTTGCCCGACGTCGGCGGCGTGGCAGTTGCGTATGCTGCCGCCCATCAAGACAGAGGGCGACGACCCGGGGAGAGCAGGGATGGATGGCCAAGCGCAGGTGCGTCTGGTGTTCGCGGGGGAGCTGTTGGAGGGCCACACGCTCGACGAGGTAAAGCGGCTCTTCGGCGAGATGTTCAAGCTGGAAGGCGACCGCCTCGCGGCCGTGTTCTCAGGCAAGCGCACGGTGCTCAAGCACCAGATCGGGCGCGCCGACGGCGAGCGCTATGTTGACCGGCTGCGCAAGCTGGGCATGCGGGTGGTGATCGAGCCGCTGGACGGCCCGCCGGAGGTCCGGCCCGTGGCCGCCGCTGCGGCTGCTGCCGTGCCCGCCGCGATGCCTGCCCCACCGGCCGCGCCGGTCACACCGCTGGCCGGCGGGCTGTCGCTGCAGGAGTTGGCCGACGAGATCCAGTGCCCCAACTGCGGCGAGCGCCAGCCGAAGAAATTCGTGCTGTGCCGCAAGTGCAACACCGACATCCCGCGTGCGCTCGAGAACAAGCGCGAAGACGCCGAGCGTGCGCGCGCCGAGCGGCTGGCCGCCCGCGAGCAGGCCGGCGGCCGCTTCGCCCCGCCCACCGCCGACATCGAAGGCGAGCGCAGCACCGACCTGGTCGAGCCGCCGCCCTTCCTGAGCCTGAGCCTGGAAGGCCGCTACGGCCGCGCCACCTATATCAACACCTGGGGCCTGTCGATGCTCGCCATGATGGGGGTGGGCGTGGTGTCGGCGGTGCTCATCCCGCTGCTCGGCAAGCTCATGTTCCTGCCGCTGGGCCTGCTGGCCATCGTGTGGGTGATCTGGGGCATCCGCGTGAGCGTGCTGCGCCTGCACGACTTCAACCGCAGCGGCTGGTGGTTGCTGCTCACGCTCATTCCCTACCTCGGCTTCATCGGCAACCTGGTGATTTCGCTCTGGCCCGGCCAAGCGGAGGAAAACGACTACGGCCCCAAGCCGCGGCGCGGCAACATGGTGCTGGCCATCGCGATCTGCGTGCTGAGCACGGTGGGCATCGGCGTACTCGCCGCTGTGGCACTGCCCGCCTACAACGACTACGTGAAACGGGCGCAGCAGAAGGCCGAGCAGATGGAGGAGCGCGAAACGCGGCAGGCGCAGGAGCAGGCCATGCCGCGCCTGCCGAGCGACACCGTCTCGCAGGTCTACCGCGACCAGTACATGCCGGCCGCCAACGAAAAGGCCTTTGCCGTCTCGGGCGCCGGCGCCTATGGCTGGGCCAGCGGCAAGACCTCGACGCGTGAGGCGATCTCGGCCGCGCTGTCGGACTGCGACACCCGCCGCGAGGCCTACACCGGCCAGTGCCGCATCGTCAGCGTGAACGGCATGCTGCCCAAGGAACAGTGAGCCTCGGTCTCACGGCGCTCACCTGCCCGCAGTGCGGCGGCGCCTTGCCGCGCCAGGCGCTGTGGCGCATGGTCGCCTGCCCGTATTGCCAGGCGCAGGTCACGCGCAGCGCGCAGGTGGTGCTGCGCGCAGAGTTCCGCGCCGCGCTGGAGCGGGTGAACGCGCGCCTCTGCGGCCCCGGGCCGGTGCTCGCCGTCGGCGGGCGCCGCTACCGCGTGCTGGCCACGCTGGCACGCGGCGCCGCGTCCGATGTGCTGCTGGCCGAGCGGTGCGGAGTGGTGCCCGAGCGGGTGACGCTGAAGCTCGCGCACGGCACCCTGCACGCACTGGCCCGCGAGGCCGAGGTGCTGCGTGCGCTGCAGGCCCTGCAAGGCCCGGGCGCCGCCTACTTCAGCCAGCGCCTGCCGCAGGTGGTGGTGTTCTCGCGCAGCGGCGAGCCGGGGCATGAGCGCGATGCGCTGGTGCTGCGCCAGCCGGTGGGATTCTGGGGCAGCCTGGCCGACGTGCAACGCGCGCATCCGCAGGGGCTGAACGACGAGCGCCATGCAGTGTGGATCTGGCGCCGGCTGCTCGAAGTGCTCGGCTATGTGCATGGCGCCGGCTGGACGCATGGCGACGTGAGCCCCGAGCACGCGCTGGTGCACCCCGGCGACCACGGCGTGCTGCTGATCGGCTGGTCGCGCGCCACGCAGCGCGGCGACACCGCGCGTGACCTGATGCAGTCGGCGTGGGCGATCCGTTCGCTGCTGCACGGGCCGGCCGATGCGGAGCCTGCGATCTCCGCGCGCATCCCGAGCGCGTTGGCCGAGTTGCTGCACACCGCGAGCACCGATGCCCGCTGGTGCGAGCGCCTCGGTGCGGCGGGAATCGACCAGGCGCTCGTCGCCGCGGCCCGCGCGGCCTTCGGGCCGCCGCAGTTCATTCCTTTTCACCCGCTGCGCGCATAGACGACGCACATTCAGGAGGACCCCATGGGACACGGAAACTACTCGCACGCGGCACACGCCGCCCTCATCGCCGACCGCGCCTCGCGCCCCGCCCACGAGGTGTTCAGCCAGCGCGGCTGCCATGCGCTGATGGACCCACGCGGCCTCAAGGTGCGCGAGTCGCGCGACAGCGCCGACCACCCGAATTCGCTGCCCATCGTGTTCGCGCTCGACGTGACCGGCTCGATGGGCGACATCCCGCAGATCCTCGCGCGGCGCGACCTGCCCAACTTCATGAAGCTGCTCGGGGCCTGCCGCATCGCCGACCCGCAGCTGCTCTTCATGGCCATCGGTGACGCCACCTCCGACCACGCGCCGCTGCAGGTGGGCCAGTTCGAGTCGACCGCCGAACTGATGGACCAGTGGCTCACCTGGAGCTACCTCGAAGGCGGGGGCGGCGGTAGCGGCTCCGAAAGCTACGAGCTGGCGTTCTACGTGCTGGCCCAGCACACCGACACCGACGCGGCCGTCAAGCGCAAGAAGCGCGGCTACCTCTTCATGACCGGCGACGAGCTGCCGTACCCGGCGGTCTCGCGCCACCAGGTCGAAGCGCTGATCGGCGAGAAGCTAGACGAAGACATCCCAATCGAAGAGGCCATCGCCGCCGCGGCCGAGAACTACCACCTCTTCTTCCTGATCCCCGACCTGCAGCGCCGCGGGCGCTGCGAAGCGCCTGGCGCGAGCTGCTGGGCGACCAGGTGATCTGCATGGAGTCGAGCGACGACACCTGCGCGGTGGCGGCCGCGATCGTCGGCCTGACTGAACGGGTGCTGCCCGACACCGATGCCGTGGCGGCCGCGCTCAAGGCCGAGGGCCTGCCGCGCGAGCGCATCGGCGCCATCGTGCGCGCGCTGCGCCCCTACGCCGCGCTGCTCGACCCGAACGCCGCCGCACGTGTGCACACCGGCGGGGTGGTGTCGGGCAAGCCCGGCTGGTGGCGCCGCCTCTTCGGTTGAGGTGACGTGGCCGCGACCCCTCACCGCACCGTCTACGCCTCGCTGATCGGCCTCGGCTTCGGCGACTGCGGCAAGGGTCTCTTCACCGACGCGCTGTGCCGCCGGCTGGGCGCGCACACCGTGGTGCGCTACAACGGCGGCGCGCAGGCCGGCCACAACGTGGTGCTGCCCGACGGGCGCCATCACACGTTTTCCCAGTTCGGCGCGGCGAGCTTCAACCCCGGCGTGGCGACCGTGCTCGCAGCGCCCGTGGTGGTGCACCCGACCGCGCTTGCGGTCGAGGCGCGTGTGCTGGGCGCGAAAGGGGTGGCCGACGCCTGGCCGCGCCTCTTCATCGACGGCCGCTGCCGCGTCACCACCCCTTATCACCAGGCCGCCGGGCGGCTGCGCGAGTGGCAGCGTGGCGCGAAGGCGCACGGGAGCTGCGGCGTCGGCGTGGGCGAGACGGTGCGCCTGGGCCTGCAGCACCCGGCGCTCGTGCTGCGCTACGCCGACCTGCGACATCCGGCGCGGGCGCGCGAGTGCCTGCAGGCGATCCGCGAGCGGCTGGCCGCCGACTTCGACCTGGGGCAAGCCAACGCGCAACCGGCCTGGGCCGAAGAGACCCAAGCGCTGGCCGACGAACACCTGGCCGACCGCTGGCTCGCGGCCGTGGAGCCGGTGCTCGCGCAAGCGCCGCCGCAGGCGTCGGGTGCCCTGGCCGAGCGCCTCGGCCGGCCGGGCGCGGTGCTCTTCGAGGGTGCCCAGGGCCTGCTGCTCGACGAATGGCATGGCTTTCACCCGCACACCACCTGGAGCAGCACCGGCCCCGCGGCCGTGGAAGCGGTGCTCGCGAGCCTGGGCGTGGTGGCGCCGGTGCGGCACCACGGCATCCTGCGCAGCCACCTCACGCGCCACGGCGCCGGGCCGCTGCCCTCGCACGACGTGGCGCTCGACGTCATCGCCGAGCCGCACAACACCGACGACGGCTGGCAGGGTGCCTTCCGCCGCGGGCACCCCGATGCGGTGCTGCTGCGCCACGCCATCGCGGCGGGCCACGGCTGGCACAGCCTTTTCGTCAGCCACCTCGATGTGTTCGAGCGTGGCGTTCCGCTGCGCTGGTGCGAGGCCTACGAGCTGCGAGATCCCGTCCATGGTGCAGGGCGCACGCTGACCGCGCTGCCGCGCGGCAGACCGCAGGACCTGGCGCACCAGGAAGCGCTGACGCGCCTGCTGCGGGCGGCACAGCCGCGCTACGGCGACGCCCCGCTCGCCTCGACGCAGGCCCTCATCGAGCGGCTGCAAGACACCACCGGCCTGCGGGTGGCCGCCACGTCACATGGCCCGACGGCCGGCGATGTGAATTGGCGATTTGCGTTTTCGTCCCACGGCGCCTAACGTGAAATCGTGGTGGTGCTGCGGACTGCCGCGCCCCACCATGCTGCGAAGAACCTTTGCTTTCGGTGCCGCCGGCTGTGCCTGTGCCGGATGGGCGCTGCCTGCCCGCGCCACCGACCCCCTGCCCGCCGCGGCCGAGCGCTTTGAGCAGCTGGCCGAGGCGCTGCGGCAGTTGGCGCCTGCCGAGCGCTGCGTGGCGGTGAACGAGCAGGTCAACCAGCTGCTGGCCTACACCCACGACTTCGCCTCCTGCGGCCGTCGCGACTGCTGGCAGACCCCGGCCGAGACGCTGGCCGCGGGGCGGGGCGATTGCGAGGACTACGCCATCACCAAGTACTTCCTGCTCGGCGCCTGCACCGACGGTGGCTGCCCGCGGCTCGTCTACGCACGCTGGACGCCGGCCGATCGTCCGCAGGATCGTCCGCACGAGCCCGTGGCCCACGTGGTGGTGATCGCCGACGCGCAAGCCGGCGACCCGATCGTGCTCGATTGTGTCGACCCGCTGCTGCAGGGCTTGTCGCGCCGACCCGACCTGCGCCCGGTGTTCAGCTTCGATGCCGGCGGCCTGTGGCGCGGCGCCACCGGCGAGCGGGTGGGCGACGCGCCGCAGCGCCTGTGGCCCTGGCGCGGCGTGCTGGAGCGCTGGGCCCGGCAGCAGCGCGGGCTCAACTGAGGGTGTTGCGCGCCGGCCGGTGAGCCGCCGAGGCCTCGGCCTGGCGGAAGAAATCGGGCAACGTCTTGCCGGGTTCGTCGCGGAAGGCGCTCAGCACCTCCAGCTCGCGGATGCGGTCGATGCGGAAGTTGCGGAACTCCTCGCGCACCTCGCACCAGGCGGCGAGCGTCCACACCGCGCCCCAGTAGAAGCAGCCGAGCGGGCGCACCGTGCGCTCGCTGGCCACGTCTTTCAGGTCGAGGTAGGAGAGCCGCACCTTGCGTCGCCCTTCGGCGGCCAGGCGCAGCGGCTCCAGCCGCATGCGGGTCACCGGGTCGAACTCGACCGGCGGCGCGTAGACCGCGAGCGTCTCGGCGGCGGCACGTGCGGCGGCCGGCAGCACGGCGAGGATCTTCGACAGCGCGTTCTCCGCCTGCGCGGCGAGCGAGGCATCGAGCCGCGGCTGGGCGATGCGCACCGAGGCGACCAGCGCCTGCGCTTCTTCGTGGGTGAACATGAGCGGCGGGAGGTCGAAGCCGGTGCGCATGCGGTAGCCGACACCGGCCTCGCCCTCGATGGGCACCCCTTGCGTCATCAGCTCGGCGATGTCGCGGTACACGGTGCGTTCCGACACCTCCAGGCGCTCGGCCAGGAACTGCGCGGTCGACAGGCGCCGGCCACGGATGATCTGCACGATCTGGAAGAGTCGGTCTGCGCGTCGCATACGGTCGGGCTCGTCGGCTTGTGGCCGTGGAGAAGGGGTGACGGGTGGATGATTCTGCAGCCGCGGCGCGTTGGGTGCGCGCAGCGGGAGCAGGGCGGGGCGCGCCATCACCTGCAGGGGGTGGCGCAAGGGGGGCTCGAAAGGCTCCAGCGGCATGGCGGATCAGCTCAGCGCGTGCAGGCCGATGCGGTTGCCTTCGGTGTCGGTCACGTGGGCGAAGAAGCCCAGGTCGCCCGGCAGCTGCACCTTGGGCGTGGTGATGCGCCCGCCGGCCGGCTCCACGCGGGCGAGCGCCGCGTCGAGCGAGGGCTTGGCGTTCAGGTAGACCAGCGTGCCCTCGGTCGAGGGCGCCATGCCCTGGCCGGCCGCCACCAGGCAGCCGCCGACGGCACCGTCGTCGTAGGGAATGACGGCGAGAGATTGCCCGCCCATCGTCTGCCAGTCGAGCTTCACATCGAGCAAGCGCTCGTAGAAGGCCTGGGCGCGGTGCTGCTCCAGCACCGGGATTTCGAACCAGTTCACGGCATGCTGTTGGGTGTGTTGGGCCATGTTTCTCTCCTGTGGTTGACTGAGTGGCCATGGTCGGCGCCTCTTGCTGACAGCGTTGTGTCAGGAGCCTTTTCGGGGGGGTGCAGTGCAGCTCGCCAGCGGCGGCCGGCGCAAGGCAGCACAATCGCTGCTCTTCCACCTCGACAGGACCTTGCATGCCGGCCCCACCCCCCGCGCCGATCTTCAGAACCGAGGAAGACCTCGCG